>DASPXJ010000149.1:0-3798 GCA_035637355.1 Gemmatimonadales bacterium | reverse complement strand
GCGAGCGGGATGTGCGCGGCCTGCTGGACTATTTCGATGACTTCTACCGCGCCATCGATAACCGGTCGGTCGTGCAGCGCGACTTCGTGCGCGGCTGCCGGACGGTTCCGCAGTGAGCGAGCGGCGCGCGCTGACGTTATTCGTCCGGCTGCTGGGCTACTACGCCGTGCTCGGGGCCGCGGCGTGGCTGGTGGCGCGCTCGCGGCCGGCGTGGGGCGCCTTCTTCTCCGACCGGGCGCCGGGTGGCGCGGCGGTCGCGATGCTGAGCGCACTCGCCCTGATGTGCCCCGTCGCCTGGATGTACATGCGCACCAAGCCCAAGCTGCGCTACGACCCGTCCCTCGTGCAGACGGTGATCGTTCTCCCGGTCGTGATCGCCGGCGTCGTGCTTATCGTGCGGGACAGCGTGGCCCTCGCGTTCAGTCTTGCCGGCATCGTCGCGGCGGTGCGTTTTCGCAATACGCTGCGCGATACGAAAGACGCCGTCTACATCTTCCTCGCCATCGCCGTGGGCCTGGCAGCAGGCGTACAGTCGTTTGCGGTGGGGTTTGTCGTCTCCGTCATTTACGTCGCGGTCGTCCTCGTGCTGTGGCGCTTCGATATCGGCACCGCGCCCGCGCCGGAGCGCGTGCGGGGCCGGCTGATCGCGGAGACGCCGATGCCGACGGTCGCCCACCCCACGATTGCCGGCGTCCTCGAGCAGTATGCGCGGAAATGGAAGCTGATCGGGTCGGAGTCAGCCGCACCAGGACACACCGCACTCACGTTTGTCGTACAGCTCCGCCAACAGACGAATGCCGAGATGTTGCTGGCGGCGCTGCGCCGCGAAGCTGCCGCGCAAATCACCGCGCTGCGGTTCGAACCGGATCCGCAGTAAGCATGATTGCGCGGTGGGAAGTCCCCGACGCGGCGACGCTGGGGCAACTTCTCGACCACCCTCCCGCCGGCTTTCACGTCTCGGCCCCTGAATCGACGTACTTCCGCGACGTCTACTGCGACACATCCGACGGCGAGCTGCGGCAGCGCGGCGGCCGCTACCGCATGCGCTTCACGGCCGACGGCGCGCAGCGCGTCACCGCGTGGCTCCCCGACGGCACTCGGCTGGAGGCTCCCGAATTGGCGCGCCTGCGCGCGGTCATCGACCCCGCGCGGCTCGCCCCCTGGATCGAATGGGACGTGTCACGCCGCTGGCGCAGCATCGCGGTGCCGCTCGTGCTGCTCCCGCTGTGCGACATCGTGAGCGATGCGATCACGGTGCGGCGGGGCGAGCTGCGCGCGCCATTGTGGGAGCTGTCGCTGCGGCCGCGCACGTGGGGGGGAGGAGGAATGGCCGCCCGCATCATGGCGCGCCGCTATGAGGCCACCAGCCGGCTGCGGCCGCTGGGCGATGATCCGCTGCACCGCGCGCAGGCCGCGCTGAATGCGGCGGAAGCACAAGTCCTCGCGGGTGAGCTCCGGGGCGAACGGGAGCTGGCCTTCCTCGCCGTCGAGCATGGTCGTCTGGGACTGTGCCGGTTGGGCGCCGAGCTGCGCGTTCCGTTGGACCACGGCAGTGGCGAGGCGGCGTGTCGCGCCGCGTTGCGCCGCATCGTGGGCCGTGGTGAGGGTCAGCTGCGGTTGCTGGGCATCGTGCCCCCGACCGGCCACCGCGCGGCGCTCGAAGTCTGGACGGCGCGGCGTCTGGGCGGAGCGGGTCATTCGGCGCTGCAATGGTTCGCCCCGGCCGAGCTGCTGGACCGCGTCGGGTCGCCGGTGCTGCGCGACCCCGCGACCCTGGCCGCGCTCACCGTCGCGGCGCGCTCGCCGCTCATCCCCGAATGGTCGGGCGTGGCCTTCGGGGAGGGTGACCCGGCCGACGATCTCACGCCTGCGGACGTCGCGCGCGCCAGTCGCGTCACGCTCAGCGAGCTGCGAACCCCGGTCCTGGCACCGGACCGGATCGATCCCGCGCGGTCGGCACCGGAGCAGTTCCTCAATCCGGAGCTGTCGTGGATCGAGTTCAACGCCCGCGTGCTGGCCATGGCCGAGGATCCGCGCACACCGCCGGCCGCGCGGCTCCGCTTCCTTGGGATCTTCTCGACCAATCTGGACGACTTCGTGGCGACGCAGGTCGGTGCCCTGAAGCAGCTCGTGGCGCTCGAGCGCGGCGGGCCGTCCGCGGACGGACTCCGCCCGCAGGAAACGCTCGACGCGATCGCGATTCGGCTGCGTCCGCTCATTGCCCGGCAATACCGGTTGTTCGAGGCGCTCGTCCGCAAACGATCGGTCGGCAGGGACGGCCTGACGGTCGTGTTTTGGCCGGAGTTGGCGGACGATGAGCGCGCCGCGCTGCGCACGCGTTTCGCGAACGAGCTGCTGCCGTTCCTCAGCCCGAAGGCGCTGACGCGAGCGCCCGGTCACCCGTTTCCTGTCGTGACCGATCGGCGCATCGTGCTGCTCGCCGTGCTGCGCGATCGCGCGGACTCCCCGCCACACTATGCCCTGGTAGAGATTCCGGAGGATCTGCCGCGGTTCGAAATCCTCTCCGAGGGCCGCCGACTCCTGCCGGTCGAGGAGATCGTCCGCGCGAATCTCCAGCTGCTCTATCCCGGTCGGATCGTCGTCGGCGCGCACGCGTTCCGCCTCACCCGCAGCGGCGACCTGCAGCTCGACGAATCGGCTGCCGGCAACTTCGTCCAGGCGATCGAAGAGGAGCTGGCGCGCCGCCAGCTCCAGCCCGTTGTGCGGATGGAGATCGAGGCAGGGACACCGGCGCCGTTGCAGGACCTGCTGCAGCGGGAGATCCATTTCGAGGAAAGCGAGCGGGAGCAGGGCGGTGGGGGCGCCGACGTGTACGTCGCCGGCGGCCCGGTCCACCTCGGCAGGCTGCGGGACGTCACGACGCCCTTGGCGGACTATCCACCGCGTCCCAGCAACTCGCCGTTTCTCCCGGACCGCGCGATTGCCGACCAGATCGACGAGCGCGACGTGCTCGTGCACCACCCATACGACTCCTTCACGGCGAGCTTCGAGCGCTTCATCGCCGAAGCCGCGGACGATCCCGACGTCCAGTCGATCAAGCTCACGCTTTACCGCCCCGGCGGGGGGGGCGGGGGGGGCGGGGGGCCCTCCGCGATCGCGCAGGCGCTGAGCCGGGCAGTCGCGGCAGGCAAAGATGTGTCGGTAGTCGTCGAGCTGAAAGCGCGGTTCGATGAGGCGCGCAACATTACCTGGGCTCGCAGCCTGGAACGGGAGGGGATTCACGTCGTGACCGGCCTGGTGAGCCTCAAGACGCACGCCAAGCTCGCACTCGTGGTCCGTCGCAGGCGCGGGAAGGGCGCGCAGCGTTACGCGCACATCGGCAGCGGCAACTACAATCCCGATACCGCGCTGGTCTATGCCGACGTCGGTCTCTTCACCGCCGATCCGCGGATCACGGCCGACGTCCACGCGTTGTTCAACGAGCTGACCGGCTCGAGCACACCCCCTCGCGGCGGGCTGCCCCACCTGCTGGTCGCGCCGGCGGACCTGCTCGCCCGCCTGCTGGCCATGATCGAGCGGGAGACGGCGCACGCGCGCGCGGGCCGGCCGGCCCGAATCCGCGCCAAGCTCAACGGCCTCGCGGACTCGACCGTGGCGCAGGCACTGTATGCGGCGTCGCAAGCCGGCGTGGACGTAGACCTCGTCGTCCGGGGCATCTGCACGCTTCGCCCGGGAGTGCCGGGGCTGTCCGAACGGATCCGTGTCGTGAGCATTCTGGGCCGCTTCCTCGAGCACGCCCGCATCTATCATTTCGCGAACGGGGGTGGGGGTGCAGAG
>DASPXJ010000148.1:0-22559 GCA_035637355.1 Gemmatimonadales bacterium | reverse complement strand
AGGCGATGAGGGCGACGGCGCCGTCGGCGATGAAGCGGAGCGCCGCGACCTCGTCGGCGCGCACCACGCCGAGCCACGCCGGCCCCACGACGAACCCGGTGAAGAGAAACGCCGTGATGCGCGGCAGGCGGAAGCGCTTGGCAAGCTCGCCGCCCAGGTGGGCGGCGAGGAGGAGGAAGCCGAGCGCGAGCGTCGCGCGCGCCTCGAGCGGGCCCGCGCGGGTGAGCGCGTGAAACAGGGCCATGAGCCCGAGCAGGAACGCCAGCGCCACCGACCACATGCGGCGCAAAAATACAGCGCGGCTTCGGGTTTTGACAATGCGCAGGGCCGCCGGTATTTTCACCGAGTGCCGTTCGTCCACCTCCACACCCACAGCGAGTACTCTCTCCTCGACGGCGCGAACCGGATCCCGGACCTGCTGGACCGGGTGCGGGCGTTGGGCATGGATTCGCTCGCCATCACGGACCACGGCAATCTCCACGGCGCGTGGTCGTTCTACGCCGAAGCGAAGGCGCGAAAGATCCGGCCGATCCTCGGCTTCGAGGCTTACCTCGCCTTCGGCAGCCGCAAAGCCCGCGAGAAGCCCGCCGCCGACGCTCCCCTCGCGGCCCCGTATTCGCACCTCGTGCTCCTCGCCCGCAACAAGGTCGGCTATCAGAACCTGATCAAGCTCTCGTCCATCGGTTTTCTCGAGGGTTATTACCGCCGGCCGCGCATCGATAAGGAAGTGCTGGAGCGCCACCACGAAGGCATCATCGGCCTAGCCGCGTGCCTGTCGGGCGAAATCGCGCTCTATCTGCGCCAGGGGAATTACGCGGCGGCCAAGGCGAGTGCCGAGTGGTTTGCGCGGACGTTCGGGCCGGACGGCTTCTGGCTCGAGGTCCAGAATCACGGCATCGCGGAAGAACAGCTGGTGACGGAAGGCATGCTGCGCCTCGGCGCAGAGCTGGGGCTCCCGGTCGCGGCGACGAACGACGCGCACTACCTCAGAAAGGAAGACGCCGAAGCGCACGACGTGCTGTTGGCGATCGGGACGGGAAAAGACCTCGACGATCCCAAGCGGTTCCGGTTCTTCGGGCAGGAGAGCTACGTCAAGTCCGAGGCCGAGATGCGTAAGGTGGTCGGCGATCGGTCCGAGACGCTGGCCGAGACGGCGCGCGTCGCGGATTTGTGCGAGTTCGACTTCGAGAAGCGCTATTTCCTGCCGCAGTATCCGCGCCCAGCGGAGTTCGCGTCCGACCAGGATCTGCTCGTCCACCTGGCGCGGCGCGGCGCGATCGAGCGGTACGGCGATCCCCTGCCCGCCGCCGTGGAGCAGCGCCTGGCGTACGAGCTCGACGTCATCACGCGCACCGGCTACGCCGGCTATTTCCTCATCGTCTACGACCTCGTCAAGGCGGCGCGCGATCGCGGCATCCCGGTCGGCCCGGGACGCGGCTCCGCCGCCGGGTCGCTGATCGCGTATGCGCTGCGCATCACGACCGTCGATCCGCTGAAGTTCGACCTGCTGTTCGAGCGTTTCCTGAACCCCGAACGGATCTCGATGCCGGACATCGACCTCGATTTCTGCTTCGAGCGCCGGGGGGAGGTGCTGGAGTACGCCCGCGAGCGCTACGGCCGCGAGTCGGTCGGCCAGATCATCACGTTCGGGACGCTCAAGGCCCGCGCGGCGTTCCGCGACGTGGCGCGCACGCTGCGCGTCGAGATGGGCGACGTGGAGCGGCTCACGAAGCTGATTCCGTCGGGACCGGCGTTCTCCGTCACGCTCGCGGAAGCGGGCGAGAAGGTGCCGGAGGTGAAAGCGGCGGCGGCGCAGGACGAGCGTATCAGGAAAGTGCTGGATCTAGGATCTAGGATCGAGGGACTCGCACGGCATGCGTCCGTTCACGCCGCGGGGGTCGTCATCGCGCCCGGGCCGCTCACCGACTACGTGCCCGTGTGCACGGCACCCGATTCCAAAACCGACGCGGACGCCATCATCACGCAGTACGACATGGCCGGCATCGAACAGGTCGGGATGCTGAAGATCGACCTGCTCGGGCTGAAGACGCTGACCGTGCTGCACGACGCGGCCAAGATGGTCGCCGAGCGTCATGGCGTCACGATCGATCTCGAGCGGCCCGACCTGGACGACCCCAAAGTCTACGAGCTGCTGCGCGCGGGCCGCACGGCGGGCATTTTCCAGTTCGAATCGCCGCTGGCCACCGACTGCCTGCGCAGCATGAAGTGCGACCGCTTCGACGACCTCGTCGCGACGAACGCCCTGCTCCGCCCCGGCCCGCTCGACACGGGGATGTACCTCGTCTTCATCAACCGCAAGCTCGGCCGCGAGAAGGTGCGCTATCCGCATCCGGCGCTGGAAGAGATTCTCGCGCCGACCTACGGCGTGATCGTATATCAGGAGCAGGTGATGCGGATCGCGAGCGCGCTCGCCGGCTACTCGCTGGCCGAAGCCGACGTGCTGCGCAAGGCGGTCGGCAAGAAGATCAAGGAGCTGATCCAGGAGGAGCTGGGCAACTTCGTGAAGCGCGCCATCGCGCGCGGCCACGACAAGAGGACGGTCGAAGAGATCGCCGCACAGATCGAGACGTTCGGCCGCTACGGCTTCAACAAGTCACACTCCGTCGCGTACTCGATCCTCTCCTACCAGACGGCATGGTTCAAGGTCTACCATCCCGCCGAGTTCATGGCGGCGCTGCTGTCGTCGGAAATCGGTAACACCGACCGCGTCGTGCAGTACATCAACGAGGCCCGCGAGCTCGACCTGCAGGTCCTCGCACCCGACGTGAACGAATCGGGTTACAAGTTCACGGTCGTCGGTGACCAGCGCATCCGATTCGGGTTGGGGGCCGTGCGCAACGTCGGCGAGGGCGCGATCGCGTCCATAATCGCGGGACGACGGTCCGCACCGTACCGCTCACTGGTCGAGTTGTGCGACCGCATCGATCTGCGGCTGTGCAACAAGCGCGTCATCGAGTCGCTGATCGACGCCGGTGCGTGCGACTCGCTCGGGGGAGAGGGGGGGCGTGCGCAGCTCGTGGCGGCGCTAGATCACGCCTTCAGCGAAGCGCAGGTCCGCCAGCAGGAGCGCTCCTCGGGCCAGCACGCGTTATTCAGCGACGAGACCCCCGTCCCCCCTCCCTCGTCCCCCCTGCCCGAAGTCCCGCCCTGGACCGAGCACGAGCGCCTGTCGCGCGAGAAGGCGGTGCTGGGCTTCTTCATCTCCGGCCACCCCCTCGCCAAGTATCGCGCCGAGGTGGAGCTTTTCGGGACGCGCACGACCGCCACCCTCGGCACCTGGAGCCCCCAGAAAGTGACGATCGCGGCGGTGGTCACGCTGGTGAAGCGCCAGGTCTCCAAGAAGTCGGGGGCGGAATATGCGCGCCTCACGCTCGAGGACTTTCACGGTGCGGCGGAGGCGCTGGTGTTCCCGGAGGCGTGGGCCAAGCTGAGCGCCGTGATCCGCGCCGATGGCGCCTACCTCCTGACGGGCGGATACATCGCGCGAGACCGCGGCGAAGAAGCAGCGCCGTTCGTCGTCGAGTCGGCACGGACGCTCGATGAGCTCAGGCCCAGCGGAGCCATCGGCGTGGCGCTGCGGTGGACCGCGGCCAACCGGCCCCAGCCCGAGACGACGCGCGCGATCGCGGCGCTGTGTGCGGCGCACCCGGGCCCGACGCCGGTGTTCATCGAATGGCGGAACGAGAATGGCGGCAAGGAACGCGACGAGAACGGCACGCCGGTCCGCCTGCGGAGCCGCAGCTTCCGGGTGGACGCGGCGGATGACCTGCTGGCGGCACTGCGGGATCTTTTGGGGGCGGACGGCGTGCAACTGGTGAAGGCTTGATGCCGACGTACACCCTGGATTTCGAGCGTCCGCTGCTCGAGCTGGAAAAACAGATCGAGGAGCTCAAGCGCGTCGCCGGCGAGAAGCCGGAGCTCGCCAGGAACATCAAACCGCTCGAAGATCAACTGGCGACGTTACGGCTCGAAATCTACCGCAGCTTGACGCCGATGCAGCGCGTCCAGGTGGCCCGCCATCCCCGCCGTCCCTACCCACTCGACTACGTCAACACCGTGTTCACCGATTTCGTCGAGCTGCACGGGGACCGGCTGTTCCGCGACGATCCCGCCATCATCGGAGGCTGGGCCCGTCTGGACGGCACGAGCGTCATGGTCATCGGGCACCAGAAGGGCCGCGACACCAAGGACAACCTGTACCGCAACTTCGGCATGGCGCACCCGGAGGGTTACCGCAAGGCGATGCGGCTCATGCGGCTGGCCGCGAAGTTCGGCGCGCCGGTCATCACGCTGGTGGATACGCCCGGTGCGTATCCCGGCCTGGGGGCCGAAGAGCGCGGCCAGGCGGAAGCGATCGCCAGCAGCCTCATCGAAATGGCGTCGCTCAAAACGCCGATCATCACGGCGGTGATCGGTGAGGGCGGCTCCGGCGGCGCCCTGGCGGTGGGCCTCGCCGACCGCGTGCTGATGCTGGAGAACTCCGTCTATTCCGTCATCTCGCCCGAGGGCTGCGCCGCGATTCTGTGGAAGGACGCCAGCCAGCGCGAGCGGGCCGCCGAGGCGCTCAAGATCACCGCGCAGGACCTGCTGAACCTCGGTGTCATCGACGAGATCATCCCCGAGCCCCCCGGCGGCGCGCATTCCGACCCTGAAGCGGCGGCCGCGTCACTCGGCGACGCGCTGCAGCGCCACGTGAGCCAGCTGCGCAAGTTCAAGATCGATAAGCTCCTCAAACGCCGCGAAGAGAAGTACCTTTCCATGGGTGCGCTAACCGAGAAGTGAGTTGACAAGTGTCATCGAAGTCCGGTTCAAGGGGAACCGGCGCGAATACTTCAGCTGGCCGTCCGCAGACTCCTCCCCGCTCCGACTCGATGACGCGGTCATCGTCGAGGTCGAGCGCGGGCAGGACTTGGGGATCGTGTCGGCGCTGGGCACTGTGGCCGAGAAGAAGTGTGAGCGCTGTGGGGCGTGTAACCGCCAAGGTGGCGAACCTCCTCCGGCGCCCCGCGCGATTCTCCGGCAGGCCAGCGCAGACGACCGCAAGACCGCGGCCGACCTGCGCATCAATGAAGAAGACGTGCGCCGCACCGTCCGCGATCGCGTGCGGCAGCACGCCCTCCCGATGAAGGTGTCCGACGCCGAATGGCAATGGGACAAGCGCAAATTGACGATCTACTTCACCGCCGAGCAGCGTGTCGACTTCCGGGCCCTGGTGCGCGATCTGGCCGGAGTGTTCCGGACGCGCATCGAGCTGCGCCAGATCGGCGCGCGCGATGAGGCCCGGCGGCTCGACGGCATCGGGCGATGCGGGCGGCAGCTCTGCATCTCGAGCTGGCTGCCGGAGGGCCGCCCGGTGAGCTTGTCGCTCGCCAAGGCGCAGGGGCTGTCGCTCAACCCGGTGCAGATCTCCGGACCGTGCGGCCGGCTGCTGTGCTGCCTGCATTACGAGCACGACTTCTACGTGCAGCAGCGCAAGCGCTTCCCGAAGGAAGGCAAGACGCTGAAGACGAGCGTGGGGAACGAGCGCGTCGTGTCGATCGACATCTTCCGGGAGCGGGTGACCCTGCGGTCCGACGACGGGACCACCCGCGTGGTCACGCTGGACCAGCTGCGGGTGTAGTGGCGAAGTTCTACATCACCACCGCCATCGATTACTCCAACGGCGATCCCCACCTGGGGCACGCCCTGGAGAAAGTCGGCGCCGACTGCATCGCGCGCTATCGCCGGCTGCGGGGAGATCAGGTGCATTTTCTCATGGGGATGGACGAGCATAGCCAGTCCGTCATCCAGGCGGCGGCACGGGCCAACGTCACCCCGCGCGAATGGGTGGATCGGATGGCGACCACCTTCGCCGATTACTGGCGGCGGCTGGAGTGCAGCAACGACGATTGGATCCGCACGACCGAGCCGCGCCACGTGCGCGGCGTCGTGGCGCTGCTGGAGCGCATTCAGCAACGGCGTCCGGACGATCTGTACGTCGCCGATTACGAGGGGCTGTACTGCACCGGCTGCGAGGAGTTCAAGCAGCCGGCCCAGATCGCGAACGGCCACTGCATCGAGCATCCCACCCTCGATCTCATCGCCACCAAAGAGCGCAATCATTTCTTTCGCCTGAGCGCGTACAGCCAGCGGCTGCTGCAATTGATCGCGACCGGCGCGCTGGGCGTCGAGCCGGCGATCCGGCGCAACGAGGTGGTGCGGCTGATCGAGGACGGCCTGCAGGATGTTTCTATTTCGCGGCAGCGGCTGCCCTGGGGCATTCCCTTCCCCGCCGATCCGGACCAGACGGTCTATGTCTGGTTCGACGCGCTGATCAACTATCTGTCCGCGACGGGATTTCCCGAGCCCGGCTACGAGCGGCTGTGGCCGGCCGACCTGCACGTGGTCGGCAAGGGCATCACGCGGTTTCACTGCGTGATCTGGCCGGCGATGCTGCTCGCCGCCGGGCTCGAGCTGCCGCGCGTCGTGTGGGCGCATGGCTACGTGCAGTGGGAAGGCAAGAAGATGAGCAAGACCGCCGGCACCGTCGTGAACGTCCGTACCGCGATCGAGCGGCACGGCCCCGACGCGCTGCGCTACTTCCTCATGCGCGAGGTCGGGTTCGAGAATGACGGCGACTTCACGTGGGACCGGTTCGACGCTCGCTACACCGCGGATCTCGCCGATACGTTCGGCAATCTCGTGTCGCGCGCGCTGTCGATGGTGCAGCGCTATCGCGACGGCATCGTGCCCGATGACTCGCGGGCGGGGGGGGCGGGGGGGGCGAGACGCGATTCGCCGCTCGAGCGAGCGGCGCGGGAGACGCTGGCCGGGTACACGCGCGCGATGGACGCGCAGCAGCTGCAGCAGGGCGCCGCGCTGTTCATCGACTTTGCGTCGCGCGGCAACCGCTATGTCGAGGAGACGGCGCCGTGGAAGCTCGCCAAAGGGAAACGCGACGCCGAGCTCGACACGGTGCTCGCCGATCTGGTCCGCAGCGTCGCGCGCCTGGCGATTCTCGCCGGTCCATTCATCCCCGAGAAGGCACGGGAGATCTGGTCGCAGTTGGGGGCCGAGCGGTCGTTCGCAGCGGTCTCGCTGGCGGACTTCGCGGAACTTTCGGTCGGCGGGCAGCGGGTCTCCAAGCCGCCCCCGCCATTCCCCAAGCCCCCACCCGCTTAGCCTGCTTGCCCCAAAAAGCGTGACGGAGCGCACAACTCCCGATTTGACGGGCATATGCGCCCCGTCTTATGTTTGCATCCCCCCTATGAAGAAGAAGAGCGCAGAGCGCCGCTGGACCGTCATGCTGGTGCCCCACGGATCGGGTTCGTCCCGCGCCGTGGAGGTGTCGCAGACCGTCGTCAAGGCGCTCGTCGGCATCGGCAGCGTGGTCGCGCTGCTGTTTCTCGTGCTCGGCGGCACCGCGCTGTCGCGCGGCGTCAACGTCACGCGGAGCCGCGCGCTGGAGCGCGAGAATCAATTGCTCGCGAGCGAGATCCAGCGGCTGCGCGAGCGGCTCGTCGGCCTGCGCGACACGCTGAACGTCTTCGGCGAGCGCGAGCAGGCGTTGCGGCTGCTCGCCGGCTTGTCGCCGATCGACAAAGACGTTCAACAGGCCGGCATCGGCGGTCCCGCCGGACAATGGTTCGAGCGCGACAGTCTCGCGGGCTCGGGTCCGAACGGCAAGCAGGCGCTCGCCGCGCGCATGGACATGGATCAGCTCACGCGGCGCGCCAACATCCTGGTACGCTCCCTGAACGAAGCGTTTGACTCGGCGTCGAGCCAGCGCCAGCGCTACGCGGCGTTGCCGTCGATCATGCCGACCAGGGGATGGCTCACCAGCGCGTTCGCGCGCGAGCGCGTGCACCCGATTCTGCACCTTGCGCGGCCCCACGAGGGCATCGACGTCTCCGCGCCGATGGGCATGGAGATCCAGGCCCCCGCCGCCGGTGTCGTGACGCAGGTCGCCTGGGTCGAAGGTTACGGCAACATGCTGACGATCGATCACGGCTACGGACTGGTCACGCGTTACGCGCACTGCTCGAAGATCTGGGTGGTTCGCGGCCAGCGCGTGAAGCGCGGCCAGAAGATCGCGAACGTCGGCTCGACGGGGTTGTCCACCGGACCGCACCTGCATTACGAGGTGTGGGTGAACGGCCGTCCGGTCGATCCGATGAAATACGTGCTGCCGGATGCGATCGTGGATTGACAGGTCAGAACAGATGCGTGATGACGAGTCCCGGCCACGCATGACGTCGCCGGGACATTTCTTTCTCATCTAGTATGGTCGCGCAGCCGGCACTGTTGATTCTATTTGTCGTGCTGTTGCTCGCCGGCTGTCATCCCCACGCGATTCCCGCTGGGCGTTCCGGCGCCGATCATATCGTTATCACCCGGGACCAAATCGAACGGAGCGGTGCGCAGACCGCGTGGGAGGCGTTGCGGCGTCTCGCGCCGCAATTCACGTTTCGTGAAAACCGCAACGGCCAGCCGAGTGGCCTGGAGCGTCGCGGCCGCAGCAGCATCCTTCTGAGCGACGCCCCACTCGTCTTCATGGATGGTGCGGAACTTTCGGACTTCCGATCGTTGAATCAGATCCCGGCGAGTACGTTGCTCAGCATCGAGATCCTCAACGGCATCGAGGGCACCGCGTATTACGGCTCGAACGCTGTCAGCGGTGTGATCCTGCTCAAAACGAGAATCTGAAATAAAATGGGGGAGGCTTTGCCTCCCCCATTTCGGTTGCGCGAGCCCGGCCGGTTAGGGCGCGGTGCTCAAGCAGGCGCTGGCTTTCGGATTGTTCTCCTCATCGAGCGGAATCGGGTAGCTCGTCGCGGCCCCGTACTGCAGGCCGCTCTTGAAATATCCGCCGTTCGGGAATACCAGGGTGTCCGGACGGGCATACTGCCGCTCCAAACGCCGGAGATCACTGAGCCGGTGCCCGGTCAACCACAGCCAGCGTCCCCGCTCCGTGAACAGCTGCGTCACTGCCGCGTTCGAATCGGCGGGTGATGTGAGCGCCGGCGTGATCGCTGCCAGGACCGCCGTGCCGCTGAGTATGTAGCTCGGCGGTGTCGACCGCAGGGTATTCAACGTACTGAGATAGGTGGCGGTGTCCCCGCGCAGCAGCGCAGCCTCGGCTTGAATCAGTCTTGCCTCGAGGCCTGATGCCAGTGGCGTGGCGGCCTTCTCGTCGACGTAGCGGTTCTGGTCCCACTGCGGGGTGGCGCCATCGAAGCCGAGGTTCGTCGCCGGCGTCCGGAAGAACGGCGTGCGGGGATCCGTGATCGACCGCCAGGCCAACCCGACCCGTCCCTCGACATCTGGAACGCCATACCGCTTGAACTTGCGCACGCCGTTGAAGACGCCGTTCTGCTGCCGCGTGGTGTTCAGATCATGCTGGATGAGATAGGCGAACGTTGTCGCGACGGCGCTGACCGCGGTATCCGCGGCGGACGCATTGCCCATATCGAGGAGCGCGCGCCCGATGCCCACGCGCGCCAGGGACAGCATGTTCGTCCGGCTGGCCCTGATCGAATTCAGTAACGACATACCGCCCGTCGCGAGCGCCTTCACGGTGTCCAGCGCGAAAGCAGCGCCGAGCGCCTGCCGGAAGCGGTCCAACGCCGTGTCCAGCACCTGGGCGGTGGTCAACGGATCGCCGTAGGTGAAGGAGCCGTCGGCGTTCACCGTACTCACCGCCACGCCCGAGCAATAATTCTCGGCGAGGAAGACGTACGCGTACCCGGCGAGGCTCAGCATCTCCGCCAACCCGGCGTCGAGTGTGGTATCCGGCGAATACGTCCGGAACTTGCCGGCGGCAATCTCGGCCGCGCGCCGCGCCCGGTGCACGTTGCGGAATACGTTCGTCAGGGTGACGCTCTCGCGTTGCGGCTGGCGCGCGTCGGCGAGAATCCGGTCGGGGAATGTTTCCGTGTTGATGAGCTCATCCGCCAGCATTCCCCCCAGCAGAATCACACCCTCGGTCGTCCCCCCTGATCCCTGCGCGCCGGATCCGGTATACGCGATGTGCAGGTCGCCGATCGCACCCGCCCGGATCGTCGGAAGGGCCGCGGCGTTGTTCAAGCCCTCCGGCGGCACAATGTCGGGATTGGAGACGTCCAGCAGGTGACAAGCTGCGAATACCATCCCCATCGCGGCCAGCGACACCGCGCTGACCCATGCCCCGCGGGAGCGCCGGAACAGTGGGCCGATCGTGTCATGCAACATGGCAGTCATGGCTCTGTCCTCGCCCTCAGAAGGAGATGTTGACGCGTCCGATGAAATACCGGACGGGAGGCTGCGTCAGGAAATCGGCGGTCGTGAAGTTGTTCTGGCCCGCCTCGTTCAACTCGGGATCGACCCCCGTGTACTTGGTCCAGGTGGCCAGATTACGGCCTACGATGGCGAGGCTGAGGTCGCTCGCGCCGAGCGCATGAGACCAAGCCGTCGGCGCGAAGAACGTAACGGAGACCTCGCGCAGCTTCGTGAATCCACCATCCTCGATGTAGCCCGCCTGCGTCCCTTTGAGGTTGGCGGCCGCGGCGGCTTGGTCTGCAAGCGACGCGGTCTTGTCATTCAGGGCGCGGCAGTTGTTGCGGGGCGGCAGACACCGGAACTGTTCGGTGCTGTTGAACAGCTTGTTCCCGAAGCGCCCGTCCAACAGCGCATACAGCCGGACGCGACGCCGAATCGTGACGTCTGCGGAGAGTCCAAGACCGTGATCCGGGAACGGCTGTCCGAGAAACACCGGGGCGCTACCCAGGGTCACTTCGCTCGTGTCCACGATCCCGTCACTGTTGGCGTCCCGCCACGAGTACGGGGTCATGAAGTAGCTGCCCAACGCATAGCCCGGCTGATGCCGCTGTGAGGCACCTCCCAACCCGAAGATGATGGGCGAGATGTCGGGTCCCAGCTCGATGAGCCGGTTCCGGTTGCCCCAGGCGTTGGCGTTCACGTTGACTTCGAGATTTGGACGGCGCACCGGCGCGATGGTGGCGGAGATCTCGACGCCCTTGTTCGAGACCCGCCCGAGATTCTCGAACTGCGTGGTCGGTCCGCCGAGACCCGGCTCGAGGACGACCGCGATCAGCGCATCGCTCGAGGACTTATCGTAGTAGGCGAAGTCGACGTGCGCGACGTCGCGGAACAGGCCGGCTTCGAACCCGAGCTCGATCTCGCGCGTGCGTTCCGGTTTCAGCTTCTGGTTGCCGAGATTGCCGATCGTGAAGCCGGGAACGTCGACGTTGTTTACGACCACGGGCGTCGGGCTGTAGTACTCGGTGCCGTCGAGCGGTCCGGGATGGACGCCCGACTGTCCCCACGCCGCCCGTAACCGCAGCACGTTCACCTTGTCGCTGCGCGGGAAGAACGGCTCCTCCGAAATGACCCACGAGGCGGACAGCTTGGGATAGAGGATGTTGCCGAACTTCACGCCGAACGCCGAGTTCTTGTCGCTGCGGAGCGCGCCGTCGAAGAAGATCCGGTTGTTGATGCCGACACGTTCGTCGAGATACTTCCCGAGCGTCGCGACCGGCTGCGTCGTCTCGCTGTCGGCCGGAATCACACCTCCCCCAAGGGATCCCGTGCCCGCCGTCTGATTCTGACGGCTGGCCAGCACGCCGTGGAAGATGTTCCGGAAGTACTGAAAACCGGCCGTCGTCGTTGACGTGATCGATGGCGTCAGGACAAATGAACCCGTGGCATTCACGCTCGCGGTCCAGTTGTAGATTTGGAACGGATTCGCCGCCCGGCTACCTGCGTTCGAGGTTGCGCTGAACGACGCCGGAATGGCTCCGGGCACGAATGTCCTTTCGTCAAATCGGCTGGTGAAGTCCACGCCCAGGGCGCCATTGATGGTCAGCCAGTCCTGGGGTCGGTAGGTCGGGAGGATACTTCCGGTAAAGCGGTCGATCTTCTGGAACGTGCGGATCGAAAAGCTCTGCTGCGGCGTGAGGAAGCCGTATCCCTGGTTGATCGTATCGGCCCGCCCCAGAAATCCACTGGACAGTACACCGAGGGAGTTGTTGTCATTTTCCGGCAGACGCAGCCTGGACGCCGTATAGCCGGCGCGCGCCAGCATGTCGAACTTGGCCCCCACCAGTTGATGGACGTTGAGCAGAAAACTCGTCTGGCGGTTGGTGTTGACGGCATACACCCCTTGCTCGTCCGCGAAGTGGCCCGCCAGGTAATACGTCGTCTGCTCGGTGCCCCCCGACGCCGAGAGGCCATACTGGCGGCGATTCCCGGTGCGGAACGGGCTGTTAGTCTCAAGCGGGTTGAAGCTCAGTAACCGCGTTTGCACACACGGGTTGGTCGGACGGACCGTCGAGATCAGCGTGCACGTCGAATCGATCGCGTCCAGGCCGCGGTAGTTGGTCGGATAGGTCGTGATATCATTCAAAACCCCTCCCTCGGCGTACGCGTCCCACCGCGTGGGGCCGGCCTTCCCCTGCTTCGTCTGCAGATTGATCACGCCGTTCGCGGCGTCCGTGCCGTACAGCACGTTCGCCGACGGGCCACCCGCGATCTGCACGCGTTCCAGGTCGTTCGGATCGATGTCATTGAGCCGTGACGGCGTTTGTCCACCGACGCCAACGGAGATAGAGCTCGAGCCGTTCTCGACACGAATGCCGTCCACGTAGATCACAGGCTCGTTGGACAGCGAGAGACTGTTGGACCCGCGGATGCGCACCCGCGTTCCGGTACCGGTCGTCCCGCCCGAGTTCTGAATCAACAGGCCCGGTGCCCGCCCGCTCAGCGCGTCCGCCAGCGAGGTCGGCGCGCCCTTCGAGATGATGTCCGTCGGATCGACGGTATGCACGGCGTTGCCCTGTTCGCGCTGCAGCGCGTTACCGGTAGCCGTGACGACGACCGCCTCGAGGCCGACGGGCGCAGCGACTAATGGAAAATCCACATTCGCTGTCTCGCCGGGGGTTGCGGTAATGCTCTGCACGCCCACGCGATACCCGATGAATTTTGCCCGCAATGTGACAGCGCCGGCCGGGGCGTTCGTAATGCGAAACCGTCCTTCCCGGTCGCTCAGCGCGCGAATCGTCGTTCCAACGACGAGCACCTCGGCGGAAATCAGCGGCTGACGGGACGTTGAATCCACGACCCGTCCCTCGATGGTCGCCTGTTGCGCCGCCGCCGGCCACGCGCATAACGCCAGCAGCAGCGCGGGCGCCAGGGGCAGGAATGTTCTCGAAGTCGCAAATCGCATATTCCCCTTCCTTGGTTGTTGAAGGAATCGGATTGGCAAACGCGATTATCCGGTGCGAAGACCGGAGCGGCCATGCACAGACGACTATGACTGGCCGCTAGCGACTACATCGACCGGGGATGATGATGTTGCGTTGAAGATGGAGCACGCAGCGCACGGAAATTTGATCCATGCCGCCTCCGAGGTGTTAACGGTTCCGTTTATACTGGACGCGCGGCGACGGCCCCGCAAGGCAACCCCTACAGCGGTGGCCCCCCGCCTTTCGTCGAGGTAGTTTGCTTGCATGATCACCGTCCCGACGCGCAGCATGCTCATCGTCTGGGCCACCGTCACGTTGGGAGCCTGCGCGCTGAGCCCCGATGAGATCCTGCCGCCGGTCCCGCCGGGCCGGGACCTCGCCTACGCCAGCTTCGGGATCGCCGGCCGCTACGACATTTTCCGCCTCAGCGCGAACGCCAGCATCGACACGAACCTCACGCTCGCCAGCGGGTACGACTTCTGGCCCAGCTGGTCCCCCGATGGCTCGCAATTCGTCTTCGAATCGAACCGCAACGACTCGACAGAGCTGGACCTCTACATCTTCAACATGGTGAACTCGAGCGTCACGCAGATAAGCTTCGACAGCGGCTTCACGCACTCGCAACCCGCCTGGTCGCCGGCAGGGACTCGCATCGCGTTCGCGTCCGATCGGGACAGCGCCGGTCTCGACATTTACCTGATGGACCCTGATGGCGCCAATATCCATCGGCTGACCAGCGATCCACACGACGACGCCCAGCCCGCGTGGTCACCGACCGGTGATCGCATCGCGTTCGTCTCGAATCGCAGCGGGAACCTCGACATTTTCGTCATGGACACGCTGGGCGGCGCGGCCGTGAACATCACCAACGATGCGGCGACGGACCTCGCGCCCGACTGGTCGCCCGACGGCGCGCGAATCGCGTTTCACTCCGACCGCGATCCCACTGGCTTTGCGATATGGGTGATGGACACGACCGGCGCGAACGCCACGAAGATCAGCCCCACCCGTCCGGATTGCGAGCTGCCGGACTGGGCGCCGGACGGCCTGCGCATCGCGTACGACTGCGACGGGGACGTCTGGGTGTCGGATTCGGCGGGCGGGAACCGCGTGCGCATTACGCGGACCAGCAACACGCAGCGGCTGGAGTCGATGGCGCGCTGGCGTCCCGGACCCTGAGCCGGCCGTTCACACAAAAACAAACGCCGCCGGCACCTCGCCGGCGGCGTTTGCGCGTCTCGACCCTTCAGGGCGTGGTATTCGGCGGCCGCTTGTCCACCATGAAGAGGATGTACGGCTTGGTGAAGTCGCTGGTCGCGATCGGCGGATAGATCCGGTATACCGGCGTCCCGGTCGCGGGGGAGGTCGGCGTCGTGGCGATCTTGAAACGGAACCGGAACCGCGTCGTGGCGGTGTCGTTGGCGGCATTGCAGCGCGCCGCCGTATCGCCGGGATCCACCGGCGAGCAGGACAGCGAATCGGCAACGGCCAGGACGGAGACCCAGCCGTTGTACTCCGGCTGCGTCGCTCCCGACACGACGACCACGTCGCCGCGCGCGACTCCCGTCGACGAGCGCGTGCCGGTGCCGCCAACCGTGGAATCGGCCTTGCCGCCGCTGCGATTCACGAGAACACTCACCGATCCGCTTTGTACGGTGACGGTATCACCACTCAGGTACATGCGGCGCGACGCTTCCGCCACGGTTGTGTCGGTGGCGCGAGAACTCGGCAACCCGCCCTGCGGCGCCTTCGACGCCGGCACGGAGCGCGGTATGATGACCGCCGTCAACACAGTGCCCGCCACAATCGACCCACCGATGGCATCGACCGATGGCGTGCCGCGCGTGCCCGGGACGACCGGCGCCGCGACGAACGGCGCCGCGCCCGTGCCCGTCGGGGTCAACGAGACTGCGTACCGTCCCGTGTCGAGCACGACATAGGGAGACACGCCGCCAAAGGCGAGGCTCGCTACCTCCGGTGTCCCCGTCGCGACCGCGGTGACGGGCTTGATCCACCCATCGACCGCCACCGTCGTGTCCGGAGTCGTCGCGCCAGCGAGTGAGGGAGCCAGGTTCAGTACGCGAATCGCAAACTGTCCGGCGCCGACCGCGGGCACCGGCGCTGGAGTGAGGACTGCCCGCACACTCGGGCTCATCCCGGTGCGCGCGAATCCGGCGATGTAGAATGAGTAGGCCGCATTGGCGATGAACGTGAGCGTCGTGTCCACCAAGAACATCTTGGCCGTGTCGGGGTTGTCGCTGTGGATGAAGACCTTGATCCGCCGGATGCCGGCCTCGATCCCCGTCGGGTAGATCAGGCTGCTGCGAAAGGGGGCTCGAAACAAGCCGGCGTTGCTCACAATGTCGATGACGCGCGTATCGAGCTGGCCGGTATCGGGCACGAGATTTGCCCAGGTGATGGAGGCAAAGTCGCCGATGGGTTCCGTAAAGGTTGCGTCCTTCTTGCAACCCGCCAGGGCGACCAGGGCAACGCAACACACGAAAGACCCAATTCGATTCATAGGCACGCTCAGTGTCGAGTTGAGGATTGCCGACTCTTGCTATTGGTCTCCGGGGTCCCCGCCGCCGGGGAGGATCGAGATGCTGTCGAAGCGGCCGAACCCCAGGATGTCGAACCGCACCATGGCCGTGAACACGGCGTAGCTCACGCCGGCGATCAGCAGCGCCGTGCGGGTCTTGTGGACGCGCCGTTCGTACAACTGCGCGACATACTCGCGGCGCACACTGACCTCTTCTCCGCTCCAGCGCACCCAGTCGCGCCCGATCGGCTTGACGCTGGCGACGGCGAGCAGGTACGCGGTGTCATCAGCCGACAGGAAGCTGCCTTCGATGCGCTGCGTCTCGGGGCCGATCTGCCGGGCCGACTCGACCCGGCCAGAGTCGGTCAATACCACCGAGACTTTCTGCTCAGGTGACGGCGTTTGGATGGGATGATAGGTGTAGCACGCCCCGAGGAGCACGGGGGCTAGCCCGAGGTGCGCGACGAAACGCCACACGAGCATCTAGTAGACGCCCCCGAAGAACAACCCATAGTTCCCCGGCCCCGCAGCCGACTGACCACCCGGTCCGCCGAAGCCGTAGAATGGCTCGCTCCGCGCATCCATCTCGTTGTACGGCACGGGCCATTGCGTGGCGGTAAACTCCGGCAGATCGCCCCATCCCCGCGCTGCGAAGAACCAGGTGCCATACCCCGTATACGCCGTTTCCATCCGGTACTCGTATTTCAGCGCGTCCCACACGTTGCCGCACTTGAGGGTGCGCGGCGTCGTCATCACGGGAACCTTCGGCGTGCAGCTGTTGCCGCCCGGGACCACCGCAATCGTGTCAGTGATCGTGTTGGGGATGAGCGGCAACTTGCCGATCCCATTCCGCGATACGTTGATGCGGTTGATTGCTTCGGCGAAGTTCGGCGTCGCGGACCGCAAATAGCCTTCCGCCGCCAGCAGCCGGATTTGCGCGGCCGTCATGACCGGATACCGGCCCGTGCGACCTGCCTGCTGGAACTGGCGGCCCCGCCAGAAATCATACATCGACACCTGGAGAGGATCGCCGGAGACGTCGCTGCCAGACGGCCGATTGCGGAAGTAGGGTATACTGTCGAACGCCTGACCGGCGGTGGTCGTGGCGGCGTTTTGCGTGGTGCGCGACGTCCCCGAAGGCAACCGCTTGTCGGCGGTGACGATGAGGAACGGCAGCCGTGCGCTGTTCGCCGCGTTCAGATAGGTGAGGTAATTCCCTGACGTGTCGGCCATGCCGAGCCAGAACTGCGACATCTGATGCCATTGCGCGCCGGCGTAGATCTGGGCGTACCACGACACGTCCCAGCCGTTCAGCCGGTCCATCTGCGGAGCGAAGTTCGCCGTGATGCCGGCATTGGCATCGGCGATGACCGAGTCCCACGCTACGATCCCACCCTGACTGATATCCGCCCGTTCGGCGGGAGTGCGGGCGACGCTGGCGCGGAAGATCGCCTTGTACGAACGCGCGAGCTGGATGAACTCGGCCTGCGTTGTCGCCAAACCGTTGAACCAGAAGTTCGCCTGCACCGGCAGCGGGAACGTCAACGTCGGACTGGCCCGCGCGATCGCGATGGCGGAGTCGAGGTATGCCAGGGCCGCGACGTTCACGGCCCGCTCGCCCGACAGCGCCACGATGACCGAGGCATCGGCCTCGGGATTGTCGAACTCCGTGAGAATCGAGGCCGAGTCGTAGGCCAGTGAGAGGTTGCCGAGGGCAACGCCCTGCGCGAACCGCGCGAACGCGTTGGCGCGCGCCTGAGCGGCCGAGGAGCCGAGGTCGAGGTTCTTCAGGGCCGCAATCGCGAGGGCGGCTTGCCGCGCGGCGCGATGGCCGCGGAAGAAGTCATGCAGGTTGCCCAGGTTTCCTTGCGCGCCGCGCTGATTGGTGATGGGATTACGCGGAATGGTGCCTCGCGGCCCCATCGCGAAGTTGGCCAGGCCCGACGTGTTCTCCATCGACATGACGTACATCTGCGTCTGCAGACCGTCATTGCTGCCACCGATCGTGGCATTATGCGCGACCGCGTACAGGCCCGACACAAATACCTGCAGGTCCAGAGGGTTGCTGAACGTGCGGGTGCGGTCGGGGTCGTTCTGGTTCGCCACGGTCAGCGGATCCGAGCACGCGCCCACACCGGCCCCAGCGAGGAGCACCACGAGACTGCCACACAGATAGCGCTTCTTCATAGACTTGCGCTCCATGAATGAAGGTGCGTCGCGGGTTTAGAAGCTCGTTCCCACGCGAATCGTAAAGGTCCGCAGATTCGGGAAGACGAACGCGTCGACCGCGTTCAGCGCGCGCGAGTTCGCGACGTCCGTATTGCTAGTTGCCCCTCCTGGGAGCGAACCAGGACTGTTCCCCTGGATCCCGACTTCCGGATCGAACCCACGATACCCGGTGATCGTAAACAGGTTGCGGGCCGCGGCCGTGACCTCCCAATCCCCCGCGCCGCTGATGCGGCCGAGGTGGTACGACAGCGCCAGCTCACGCAGCTTCGCGTAGCTCGCGCTTTCCACGGAGAAATTGTTGGGACCCAGGAGGTCGTAGAATCCGCCCACGCCGTTGCCGTTGTCGGGCGGCGCGGCGCGGTAGTAGTAGCCGAGCGGCTTGGCCGTCTCGACGCTCTTGCCGATCTGATCCACATCCTTGGACAGGAAGTCGAGGTGCGCCCAGTGGAAGCCCTCGTTCCACACTTCCTGGCCAATCGCGGCGTCGAGCAGGGCGTACAGCGACAGCTTGCGCCAGCGGAAGTTCTGCGTGATCGCAAACCGGAAATCGGGGAGCGCATTGCCGAGCGGCACGAGCAGCGCGTCGGCTGGATTGACGGGATTGCCGCGCAGGATGATCGGCATGCCCCAGTGCAGCGCGACGCCCCACGGCGCCACGTTCCCCGGCAGCGAGGTCTCCCACAGGTTGTCGGTGATCCCCATGCCCGGGTTGTTGCCGGCTCCCACCCACACCAGCCAGCCTTCATCATTGACCTGGAACGAGCTCGCCGGGCCACCGCAATCGCCCTGGTAGGCGCCCGGCAGCTGGCCGCACGACCGCAGGAAGGCGCGGCCGTAGAACGTGCCGACCTTCTCGCCCTGACGGGCGATGAACATCGCGTCTGCCCCCTGCTGGGGCGGTCCATACGTGTACTCCGGCGGGTCGAGACGCTTGATCCAGCTTTCGTTGTGGTCATAGATCACACTCATCGACCACGACACGTCGCGACGCTGAATGAACGGGAGGTTCAGCGAGAGCTCGTGGGTGATGTTGAGCAGCTCGCCGGCGTTCTGCCATTGCCGCTGATACCCGGTGGACACCGAGAGCGGCACGGGGAGGATTTGGCGATCGATGTTGGAGCGCGCATAGGTAGCGGTAAGCCCATAGCGCCCGAACAACTCCATGTCCGTGCCGAGCTCGAGCTCGCGGTGCATCTCCGGCTTCAAGTTCCGGTTGCCGAGCGTCGTCAGGACGAGGATGCCGCCATCGCCGATGGTGAAGCTCTCGTACTGCGCATTGAAGCGCGGCGAGCCACCGGCGGTGCCGTACGAGGCTCGCAACTTGAGGTCGCTGATTGGCGAGAGGCGCCACCAAGGTTCCTGCGAGGCGCGCCAGGCCATCGACACGCGTCCGAACGTCGCCCAGCGATTACCGATGCCGAACAGCGACGAGCCGTCCCGCCGGATCAGCGCGTCGAGGATGTAGCGGTCCTTGTAGTCGAGATTGATACCGCCGAATTGACTGAGCTGACGGATGCGTGAGAAGGAGGAACCGACAGCCTTGAACAGCGTCGTGTTGTCGAGCGTCGTCACGCTCTTCACCGACAGATAGCGGCCTTCACCCGTGTTGATCTCCGCATCGCGCTGCTCGAACAGATAACGCAGCGATACCGTCCCCTTGAGATCGGGGGTCAGGTCGCGACGCAGCTTGGCGTTCAGGCTGCCGTTCACCGCCTCGTCGCCCGAGCCGCCGCGGAAGATGAACCCGTTGTTGACGTCCGGGTTCGAGCTGCTGGTGCGGTATCCCTTGTCCTGGATCTGCGCGAAACTGGTGCGCCGCAAATCGTAACCGATGTTGGCGTCGAAGTTCAGCCACTGCAGGGGCGTGTACTGGAGCCGCGCGCCGCCGATAAAGCGGTTCGCGATGTCGCTGCGGAGCGCGTTGGCGAACGAATACAAAGGATTGACGTTCTGGCCGCCGCCGCCCTGCAGGTTGGGCCGAATCCACAGCCGACCGAGCTTGTCCCGCGCCAGCACGTTCGCCGCCGCCGGTTGGCGCGTCAGGACGAAGAACGCGTTGTTGCCACCATCGTTGTTCGCGCCGTCGTTGGACGTCCGCGTGTAGGAGGTCGTGATCGCGAGGCTCCATTGCGAGCCGATCGTCTGATCGACGTTGGCGCGGAACGAGTTGCGCCGAAAGCCGTGCAGGAACTCGATCGCGCCTTGCTCCGAGAGGTTCGTCCCGCTCGCATAGAAGGTCGTCCCGCCCACGCGACCCGTCACGTCGATGCTGTTGCTCGTAAATGGGTGCGGCGTGACGGCCTGATTGACCGCGTTGTACGAGACCCCGGGCCACGCGGAGAGCTGAAAGCGTTCCTTCAGCCAGTTCCCGGGGATGCCCTGCGCCACGCCATTGGCATTGGAGCCGGGATCGACCGGCATTCCCGGCGCATCACCCGTGAAGACCGCGGGATCGTCGTTGAGCTTCTGCTGCTCAAACAGGTAGTCGAACGTCCGCGCGCACGCCGGCTGGCCGGTGACGTTCTGGCAGAACCGTGTGCCGCTCGCGTCGGTGACGAGCCCATGCCGGTGGGCGAGGCCGAAGTCGCGCTCGATATCACTCGTGCCGACTTCACTGCGTACGTTGAAACGCACGCCTTCGAGCGAGCGGTTGCCGCGCTTCGTGGTGATGGTGATGACGCCGTTACCGGCGCGCGCGCCGTACAAGGACGCCGCTGCCGCACCCTTTACGACTTCCACGCTCTCGATGTCGTTCGGGCTGATCTCGGGCAGATTACCGTTGATGATCGTGCCGTCGACGATGTACAACGGGTCCTGGCTGCGGCCCGTGGCGTTGAGCATCGTCGGACCGCGCAGCAACACAGCCGGCTGCGTTCCCGGCCGGCCGCTGCCGGAAACGATATTCGCACCGATCTTGCCCTGCAGCGTACGCAGCGGATCGGCCGACGCCACGGGCAGGTTCGCGACGTCCACCCGGGCGACGTCGAAGCCGACCTTGCCGCGCTCGGTCGCCTCCTGCACACCCGTAACGACGACCGCCTCGAGCAGGTTGACGTCGATCGCGAGCTTGAAGTCGAACGTCTGCTCGCCCGGTGTGAGCGTCACCTGCCGGATCGCCGGTTTGTGGCCGATCGAGCGCACGCGCAGCGTTATGAGCTGGCCACGCACGCGGCCCCCGGGGATCACGAGGGCGTACTGGCCGTTCGCTCCCGTGATCGCCTGCAGGTTGAGCTCCGGGATCTGCACGTACGCGACCTGGACGACGTCACCGCGATCGTCCGTCACCGTGCCGCGCAGAGTCACGTCCTGCGCGAGCGCCGGTGTGGCGGCCGCGACGCAAACGACGAACAACGTCTTCACACACTTGTGGAGCATAGAGAACTCCCTTCGGGGGAAGACACAACGAGGTCCCACGGCGCCGCGGAGCGGAGCCGACTGACAGGAGGAACAACTTTTGCAGGATCCCAAGGGGTGACGGCCACTGGGACAGAATCCCCGTTCGTTGATGGCGAACCTCTGCAAGTAACCCGGCATCCGGAAGGTGGTCAAGACCGCCCCGGGACGCTAAAATGGACTCGGAAAACACCCAAAGGGTCCCAGGATGCGGGTGGCCAGTTTGATCCTCGCCCTCTCCGTGGCCGCCATGCTAAGGACCGGCGCCGGCCAGGGCACGGCGGGAATCGCCGGAAAGCTGCTCGACCGGTCCAGTCACCAGCCCGTCGAAGGTGCCGCGATTGCCCTCCTGGGCACCCCGATCAGCCTGCGCTCCAGCATCAGCGGGCAGTTCGCAGGCACCGGCCTCAAGCCGGGTACCTACGTGCTCCAGGCACGGGCGTTAGGGTATGCGCCCGCCTCGCGAGTCATCGAGCTCATTGCGAGCGAGACCCTGGCGGTGGTGTTCGAGCTGGAGCCCGTCGCCATCACCTTGCCAAGCGTGACCGTAGAGGCCCAGTGGCGGCAGCAGGTGATGGTGGAATTCGAGGAACGCCGCAGACAGCGCCGCGGGGTCTACATCACGGAAGAGGACATCAAGCGGATCGACGCCACGCGCCTGTCTGACGTGCTCCGAAGCGTGTCCGGCGTACGGTTAATCTGCCGCTACACCGGCTGCGTGGCGCGCATGGCCCGGAACGAGTGTCAGCCCGATTTCGTGGTGGATGGGCATTCGGCCAACAACGCCACCAGCCTCGAGCTGCCCACGATCGGTATTATCGGCGTTGAGATCTATCGGACGATCACGGAAACCCCCGTCGAATTCATTCGCGGCGCCAACACCTGCGGCACCATTGTGATCTGGACCCGAACGGGTCCCTGATCCCCCGCGTTTTTCGTATCTTGCTTCCGTGAGACTCGCGCTCCCTCTCGGGCTGGCTGGGTGTGTCGTGATCCTGGCGGCAACGCAGGCGAATGACCCCCTCGCGCGGCGCTCCAAGGGGCGTCCCGATGCCCCGGTCACGGTTTACGAGATGGCGGACTTCCAGTGTCCCGCCTGCCGCTTGTTCGCGGTGACGGTCCTGCCCACCCTGGAACGGGAGTACATCCAGACCGGA
>DASPXJ010000147.1:0-4572 GCA_035637355.1 Gemmatimonadales bacterium | reverse complement strand
GCCACCGGCACGGTCGAGCCGATCCGCTCGGTGGACGTGCTGCCCCAGGTGAACGGCACGATCCTGCGCGTGCAGTTCGCCGAAGGCGATGAAGTCGCCGCCGGCCAGGTGCTGTTCGAGATCGATCCCCGTCCCTACCGTGCCGCATTACAACAAGCCGAAGGCGCCCTGCTCCGGGATCTGACGCAGGCGCAGAGCGCGGCGCGCGAAGCCGCGCGCTATCGCATCCTCGCCCAGACCAACACCGTGACGCAGGAGGACTACGAACAGAAGCAATCGACGGCCGACGCGGCCGCCGCCGCGGTCCGCTCCGACTCGGCGACTGCGGCGATCGCCCGGCTCAACCTCGAGTACGCGACGGTGCGCGCGCCGATTGGCGGCCGCACCGGCCGGTTGCTGCTGCACGAAGGCAATCTCGTGCGCGCCGGCAGCGACCAACTCGTGTCGATTGTGCAGCTGCGTCCCATCCTCGTGCGGTTTCCCGTGCCGGCGACGAATCTTCCCGCGCTCCGCCAGCGCGCGCGGCAGGAGCTCGCCGCGGTCGCCCTGCCCGCCCGCGATTCGGCGTCGGCCGTGGAGGGCGTGCTGTCGTTCGTCGACAATCAGGTCGATACGACGACCGGCAGCGTACTGCTCAAGGCACGGTTCCCCAATCGCGACGGCGCGCTGTGGCCGGGTGAGTATGTCACGATCACCCTGGTGCTCGGCGTCCAGAACGATGCGGTGGTCGTGCCGAGTCAGGCGGTCATGCAAGGCCAGCAAGGCACGTACGTCTTCGTCGTGAACAACGACGGCACGGCCGCGACGCAGCCAATCACGGTGGAACGCACGCTCGACAGCATGAGCGTCGTCGCCGGTGTCCCGGCCGGTGCGCTCGTCGTGACTGACGGGCAGTTGAAACTGACGCCGAACGCCAAGGTAGACATCCGGGGCGGGCCGACGACCGAGAGCGCCGGCGGAGGCGTGGGCGGAGCGCCGGTACCGTGAGCATCTCGGGCCTGTTCATTCGCCGCCCCGTCGCGACGACGCTGGTGATGTTTGGAATTCTGATGTTCGGGCTGATGGCCTACCGGCTGCTGCCCGTGAGCGACCTCCCCAACGTCGACTTCCCCACCATCACCGTCTCAGCGGGTTTGCCGGGCGCGAGCCCACAAACGATGGCCGCGGCGGTCGCGACGCCGCTCGAGAAACAGTTCTCGACGATCGCCGGGATCGACGCGATGACGTCGACGAGCACCATGGGCAGCAGCAACATCACGCTCCAGTTTTCGCTGTCGCGGGAGATCGATGGGGCCGCGCAGGACGTGCAGGCCGCGATCTCCAAAACGTTGCGACAGCTCCCGCCCGGCATTCAGCCGCCCTCGTACAACAAATCGAATCCGGCTGCCTCGCCGATTCTCTTTCTCGCGCTCACGTCGGGTACGCTGCCGATGCCCGCGCTCGACGAGTACGCCGAGACTTTCCTCGCGCAGCGGCTGTCGACGGTGAGCGGCGTCGCGCAGGTCCAGGTGTTTGGGTCGAGCAAATACGCGGTGCGCATTCAGGTCGACCCGAAGGCGCTCGTCGCGCGCGGCATCGGGTTGGACGAGGTCACCGCCGCCGTATCGGCCGGGAATCCCAACCTGCCGACCGGCACCCTGTGGGGCCCGCAGCGCGCGTACACCGTAATGGCCGACGGCTCGATTTCCAGCGCGCCGGAATTCCGCCAGCTGGCGGTCGCCTATCAGAACGGCGCCCCGGTTCGCCTACAGGACGTCGCCCGCGTGCTCGACGACGTCCAGGACTCCCGCACTGCGGGCTGGTATGACGGCAAGCGCGCCATCGTTCTCGCGATTCAGCGGCAGCCGGGCACGAACACCGTCGAGGTCGCCGACGCCGTGAAGGCGATGGTCGCGTCGCTCTCGTCGCAGCTGCCGGCGTCGGTCGAAGTGAATACGCTCTACGACCGCTCGGTCTCGATCCGGCAATCGGTGAACGACGTGCAGGTGACGCTGCTCATCACGCTGTGCCTCGTCGTGATGGTGATCTTCCTGTTTCTGAAGAACCTCTCGGCGACGGTCATCCCGAGCCTTGCGTTGCCGTTCTCGCTCATCGGCACGTTCACGGTGATGTACCTGATGGGCTACAGTCTCGACAATCTGTCGCTGATGGCGCTCACGCTGTCGGTCGGATTCGTCGTGGACGACGCCATCGTGATGCTCGAGAACATCGTCCGGCACTTGGAGCAGGGGAAACGGCCGATGCAGGCGGCGCTCGACGGCGCGCGAGAGATCGGCTTCACGATCCTGTCGATGACGTTGTCGCTCACGGCGGTTTTCATCCCCGTGCTGCTCATGGGCGGCATCATCGGCCGGTTGTTCCACGAATTCGCGGTGACGATCGGCGTCGCGATTCTCGTCTCGGGGTTCGTGTCGCTGACGCTCACGCCGATGCTGTGCAGCCGGTTTCTGCGGCCGCCGAAGGAAGAGCGCCACGGCCGCTGGTACGAGGCGACCGAACGGGTCTATCGGCGCGGCCTCGCCTGGTACGAGCGCTCGCTGGGCTGGGTGATGGACCGGCGCGGCCTGGCGATGCTGTTCTCCCTCGGGATTCTCGCGGCGACCGGCGTGCTGTACCGCTTCGTGCCCAAAGGGTTCATCCCCACGGAAGACACCGACCAGATCCAGGGCACCACGGAGACGCTGGAAGGCAGCTCGTTCGAAAACATGCGCGACCATCAACTGGCGGTCGCCGACATCCTGCGCCGCGATCCGAACGTGGCGCACTTCATGTCTTTCATCGGCGGCGGCACGATGAATCAGGGACGGCTGAACATCCGGCTGAAGCCGCGCGGCGAGCGGCTCCCCGCCGATCAGGTGGTACGCGAGCTCAAGCCGAAGCTCGACGGCGTGCCCGGTATTCAGACCTATCTGCAGCTGCCGGCTTCGCTCCGCATCGGGGGCCGGCCCACGAAGACCCAATACCAGTTCACGATGCAGAGCGCGGACATCGACGCGCTCTACGACAACGCCGCCAAACTGGAGCGCGCCTTACGCGGCCTGCCGAGCCTGCAGGACGTCACGAGTGACCTGCAGATCAAGAATCCGCAGGTGAGCCTGCGCATCGACCGCGACCGCGCCACCAGCCTGGGCGTCAGCGTGCAGCAGATCGAGCAGGCGCTCTACGACGCCTACGGGTCGCGGCAGGTCTCGACGATCTACACGCCGAACAATCAGTACTGGGTGATTCTCGAGCTGTTGCCGGAGTACCAGCGCGATCCGTCAGCCCTCAAGCTGCTGTATTTACGCTCCCAAAGCGGGACTCTGGTCCCGCTCACGTCGGTGGCGTCGGCGTCCAACGACGTCGGGCCGTTGAGCGTGAATCACAGCGGCCAGTTGCCGTCGGTGACGCTCTCGTTCAACCTGCCGCCGGGCGTGTCGCTCGGCGAGGCGGTCGCCGATGTGCAGAAGGCCGCGCGGCAGACGCTGCCCTCGACCATCAGCACTGGATTCTCGGGCACGGCGCAGGCGTTCCAGTCCAGCCAGCAGGGCCTCTTCTTCCTGCTGCTGCTCGCCATCGTGGTGATCTACATCGTGTTGGGAATTCTGTACGAGAGCTTCATCCACCCGCTGACGATCTTGTCCGGCTTGCCGTTCGCGGGATTCGGCGCGTTGCTGACGCTCTTCATCTTCCGCACCGAGCTGAGCCTCTACGCGTACGTGGGCATCATCATGCTGGTTGGTCTCGTCAAGAAAAACGCGATCATGATGATCGATTTCGCGCTCGCGGCGGAGCGCGGTGAGGGCAAATCGCCGCGCGAGGCGATCGTCGAGGCGTGCAGCGTGCGCTTCCGGCCCATCATGATGACGACGATGGCCGCACTGATGGGCACGCTGCCGATCGCGATCGGCTGGGGCGCGGGCGGCGAGTCGCGGCGCCCGCTCGGTCTCGCCGTCGTCGGTGGCCTGGCCTTCTCGCAGCTGATCACGCTGTACGTGACGCCCGTCGTCTACACCTACCTCGACGCGCTGCAGCATCGCTTTGGGCGGCGCGCGCGCACATCCGTCACCGAGCCACCGCCCGTCGCAGCCGACTGAGCCCTGAAAGAGGAACCCCCTCTCCACAAAGTGGCGAGGGGGCCCAGGGGTGAGGTCGGAAAACGGCCAGGAGAGGTTAGCGAATCCCGATCGACACCCCGATTTGAAAGACCCGCAGCTCGACCGGCGTCTCGACGCGCTGCGCCGAGAAGGTGCCGTCGGAGGTATCCGATAGGCCGCCTGCCGGAACGTACTTCACGCGGTCGTGCCGGACGCCGCGGACACCCAGATCGATGGCGATCGGCGTGCGCCGCCGCGCCACGGTGATGAGAATCCCCGTGCCCGCTGAGGTCGTCGTTGTGAAATCGCCGTCCAGATAGAAATCGGAGTTGTCGTAGCAGCCGCAGCTGCCGCCGTAGCTGGCATTGCTCCAGAAGAGCGAGCCACCCGCGGTGACGAAGCCGTACAGGCGCAGCGGCCCCTGGCCGAACGTCACCTGCGGGCCGATCGCCAGCGTGCCGATCTGAGAAGTCGTGGAAAGGCCGTAGCCGTCGTA
>DASPXJ010000146.1:0-10020 GCA_035637355.1 Gemmatimonadales bacterium | reverse complement strand
CATGCCCGCCCCCCCCCCCCGCGCCCCGGTCACGCGTTTCCATCCACCGAGTGGGTCGCGGCGTATGGGGCGGCGATCAATGCGAGTGCCGAGTACCGCACCGCATCCACCGACTGGACTCATGGGTCCGTTGCGCTCGTGCTGCCGGCCCAGCCGGCGATCGGCGTGCCCGAAGACGTCGGCATCTGGCTCGAGCTCGACCGCGGCGTGTGCCGCGCGGCGCGCCTCGTGACGCGCGACGAAGCGCAGAAGGCGCCGTTCGTCCTGACGGCCGAATACCGCTACTGGAAGCAGATCCTCAAGAAGGAGCTGGGCCCCATCGCCGGCATCATGCAGCGCAAGGTCGGGCTGGTGGGGTCGTTGCCGATCGTGGTGCGGTTCATCAAGTCGGCTGAAGCGCTCGTCGACGCCGCCACACGCGTGCCGACCCGCTTCCTGGACGAGGCATCGTGTTAGAGCGTCTCATCGCACTCTCGCAGGAGCTCGCGGGCGCGTTTCGCCCCGCGACCATCGTCGAGATCGTGGCGCGGACGCTGTCCGAGCAGCTGGCACCCGGCCGTCTCTCGGTCATGCTGCTCGATATCGACACCAATGGTCTCACCGTCAGCTATCACAACGGTCCCCGCCCGGCGACCACCGACGAGCCGCTGCTGCAGCTCGCGCTGCGTCGCGGCCCGCTCGTGTTTCCCGACAACGTCGTCGCGCGTGCCGCTGCGCTGCAGGTCTCGCTCGCTGGACCCGTTCCGGCGAGCTGGCTCGGGGCGCCGATCGTCGCCGTGTCGCGCACCATCGGGGCAGTGGCGATGGAGGGCGACCGCAAGCACACCCTGGACGACGGCGCGCTGCTGTTCACGCGCGCCGTGCTGGCGCAGGCCGGCATCGCACTCGAGAACGCACGCCTGGTCGAGCTGTTGTCGAGCGGCAAGAGAGAATGGGAGCAGACGGTCGACGCGTTCAACCAGGCGATCTGCTACATCGATCCGCAAGGTGCGGTGCGCCGCGCGAACCGCGTATTCGCCGAGCTGATCAAGCTGCCCGTCACGGCGCTGCCGGGGCGCCCGTGGCTGACGTTGCTGCCGCCGTCGTGGGTGGATCCGGTGGCGCGGTTGCTCACGCTGGAGGGCGCTCCGGCGCCGGTCGAGATTCGCGCGGGCGAGCGGACGTTGCTGGTCACCGCCATTCCTACGGGAGAGCCGGGCGGCGCCGTCCTGCTGTTCGAGGACCAGAGCGAGAAGCGCCGCCTGCAGGACCAGCTGTTGCAGTCGGAGAAGATGTCGGCGATCGGCCAGCTGATCGCCGGCGTGGCCCATGACCTCAACAACCCTCTCGCCTCGGTCGTCGGCTTCAGCGATTTGCTGGGCGAGGCCGCCGACGTGCCGCCACGACTGGCCGAGCCGCTCGCCGTGATCCGGCAGGAGGCCGAGCGCGCCTCCGCCATCGTCCGCAACCTGCTGTCGTTCGCGCGCCGTCAGGAAGGTGAGCGCCAGCTGCAATCGATCCGCCCGATCCTCGAGTCCACCCACCAGCTGCTCAAGCATCAGCTGCTCGCCGCACGGATCGAGCTGACGCTCGAGTTCGAGCCCGGGCTGCCCGAGGTCGAGGTGCACGCCAATCAAATCAAACAGGTGTTCGTGAACATCATCAACAACGCGGCGCAGGCGATCGCCAGCACGCGCGCGCAAGAGGGCGGCGGCAAGATTCAGATCGTCACGAAGTGCGAGCCCGACGGACTGTCGGTCAACATTTCCGACAATGGGCCCGGCATCCCGGACGCCGTCGCGCAACGCGTCTTCGAGCCCTTCTTCAGCACGAAATCCGAAGGCGAAGGGACGGGGCTCGGCTTGTCGATCTGCCTCGGCATCGTGAAGGAGCACGGCGGTAGCATGACGGTGGAACCGGGCGGCGCCGGCAGCGGGAGGGGCGCGACGTTCACCGTCGAGCTGCCCACCGGCGTGCGCCCGGAGCTGAGACCCCTGGCGGCGGGAGCCGAGACGCAAGCGGTTCCTCCCGAACGGCTCGAACACCTCCGCGTCCTCGTCGTCGATGACGAGCCGCATATCCTCCACTACATGCAGGTGACGCTCGAGAGCTGGGGTCACGAGGTCGTACTGGCGCGCGACGGCAGTCAGGCGTTGAAGCGCGCGCTCATGCAACCATTCGATCTGATCATCTGCGATTTGCGCATGCCGCGGCTGGGCGGCCGCGAGATGTTTCACACGCTCGCGCGCATGCATCCGACCGTCGCCGACCGCATCATTTTTGCCACGGGCGACACGGTCCGCGGCGACACGCTGCAATTCCTCGAAGAGCTGGGCCGCCCCTTCCTTCAGAAGCCTTTCAAGCTCGACGCCCTGCGCCGCGTCCTCGCCGGAGTCGTGAAAGTCCCGGCGTAAAGGAGGGCGCAGGACGGATGCGGGTGCTGCAGGTAGACTCGGGCCGGGATTGGCGCGGCGGCCAAAATCAGGTCTGGCTCTTGTGCCGCGAGCTCGATCGCGCAGCGGGGATCGAGCAGGCGCTCGTCACCAAACAGGGCGGCGCGCTCGCCGAACGCGCCGCGGCCGCCGGGACGAAGGTGCACGGGACCGCCTGGGGAATCGGCCTGGATCCGCGCGCCTGGTGGCACCTGCGGCGCACCATCGCGGCATTCCAACCCGACGTGATTCACGTGCACGACAGCCATGCGCTGACGCTCGCCGCCACGGTCGCCCAGGGGGGAGGGGGCCGGGGCGGCCGCCGGCTCGTCGCGACACGGCGCGTCGCGTTCCATACCGGGCGCTTTGGCGCATGGCGGCGCCCCGATCGCATCATCGCGATTTCCGACGCGGTCAAGCGCGTGCTGATCGCCGATGGCATCGCGAGCGATGCCGTCGTCGTCGTCCCTGACGGCATCGACGTCGCCGCGGTCCGCCAGGCCGCAACTGCTCTCCCCCCCCTCGACACGCGCCGGCGATTGGGCATTCCCGCGGCTGCTCCCCTGGTGGTGAACGCCGCGGCACTCACCGCCGAAAAGGACCACCGCACATTGATTCGCGCGGCGCACTACGCGCGCGCCCGGCGCCCGGACCTCCACTGGGTCATCGCGGGCGAGGGCAGACTGCGCGACTCACTCACCGGCGAGATCGCGCGCCTGGGACTCCACGATCGCGTGCATCTGCTGGGGTATGTAGATCGCATCGATGCGCTGATCGCGGACGCCAGCGTGTTTGTGCTGTCGTCCACGACCGAGGGGCTGGGCAGCGTGGTGCTGAACGCGCTGGCCTTGGGGCGTCCCGTTGTCGCCACCGCCGCCGGGGGAATTCCCGAGATTCTGCCTGCCGAGGTGCTGGTTCCGGTGGGAGCCGCCGAGGCCATGGCCCAAAGGATCGTGCAGATGCTCGCGCATCCCCTGCCCCTGCCCCTCCCGCCGCGCTTCGCGGCGAGCGCCATGGCGCAGGGAGTCTTGGACGTCTATCGGAGCCTCATCTAGATTGCAGGGCCATGATTTACGTCTGCATTCCCGCACACGATGAGGCGAGAACCGTCGGCCTCGTGCTGTGGAAGGTCCGCCAGGTGTTCACCGCCTTTGAGCGGGAATACCAGATCATCGCGTGCGACGATGGGTCGACGGATGGGACCGCGGACGTCCTGACCTCCTATGCCCGCGTGTTGCCGCTGACCGTGATCAAGCACCGGTCGCGTCAGGGATACGCCAGCAGCCTCGAAGAGCTGCTCCGTGTCGCGCTGCAGCGTACGGATAGACCCAAGCGCGACTGTGCCATCACGCTGCACGCCGACTTCGTGCACGCGCCGGAGACTATGGAAGAAATGGTCAAGCGCGTGGAGTCCGGTGCCGACCTCGTCGTGGCCGAGCAAGGTCGGATCGCGGGGGCACGCCCCTGGCGGGAGCGCTGGGCGCGACAGTGGGCGCCGTGGTTGCTGCGCGTCGGCGGCGGTGTGCGGGACTCGATCTCCGGCTTTGCCGCGCTGCGCTTGATCGTGCTGCGGCAAGCGACCCGAGGTGGTGACGCGCCGCTGCTCACGACCGAAGGCTGGGCGGCGAACGCGGAGCTGCTCGCCCGGCTCGGCGCCCATGCTCGACGCATCGAGGTCGTCTCCAGCGCCGCCCGCTACGATCTCAAGCAGCGTGCCTCGCGCTCCAGTCCCTGGCAGCAGCTCCTGATGGCCTGGCGCTCGCGTGGGCTGATCAGCGCGGCGCGCAAAGGCTCGGCGGCGCTGGCGCTCGCGTTACTCGGCGCGGCAGGACCACTCCGGGCGCAAGACACCATCTGCACGGGCACCCCGGTGGTGCCATTTGCCGTGGGCGAGCGGCTCAGTTTTGGCGCGAGGTATGGCCCGTTTAGTGTGGGCAGCGCCGCGATGGAGGTCATGGGCATCGACACGGTGCACAACGTGGAGACGGTGCACATCCGCTTTCGCATCTCCGGCGGGGCCTTGTGGTACCATCTGGATCAGACGATCGAATCGTGGGTGGGGCGGTACGACTTCCGCTCGCGCCGCTTCTCGTCGGTGCAAGACGAACGCGACAAGCATCGCGAGCGGCAGTACGAGATCTTCCCCGATTCCGGCTATTATCGCGAACAGGGACGCGACACGACGTTCGCCACGGTCCGCGAGCCGCTCGATGACGCCGCCTTTCTTTACTGGATCCGTACCGTGCCGCTCGAGGTCGGCAAGAAGTACGAATACGCCCGCTATTTTCGCCCCGACCGCAATCCGGTGATCGTCGAGGTCCTGGGGCGCGAACGGGTGAGCGTGGCGGGCAAGAAGTGGCGCGCGCTCGTGGTCCGGCCCAAGATTCCGCAGGGCCGCGGCATCTTTGCGGAGAAGTCGGAGACCCGCATCTGGCTGTCGGATGACGCGCAACGGCTCGTGCTGGCGATTCAGTCGAACTTCTCGTTCGGCCAGGTGACGCTGAAACTCAAGGAGTACGTGGTCCCGGGAGCGACAGGAGCGCAGTAATGACCGATTACCGCGAAGCCGACTTCTCCCGCCTCAAGACTGTCCCCGTATCCAAACGCCACCACAAAGTCGATGCTTCGCTGCTCGCCCACGCACCCCAGCCCTCCGATCGCTCCTTCAATGCGTTCATCGACTCGCTGCCCGCAATCCTGGCCGCTCAGGAGCTGCGCTACGTCGTCGATCAAGTAGCGGCCGCGGCCGGCCGCCGTGCGGTCCTCGCGATGCTGGGTGGGCACGTCATCAAGGTAGGACTGGGGCCGCTGCTGATCGCCCTAATGCGGAAGCGCGCGATTACGCTCGTCGCGATGAACGGCAGCGCTGCGATCCACGATTTCGAGCTGGCGGCATACGGCGGCACGAGCGAAGACGTCGCGGCCGGGCTGGGCGACGGCACCTTCGGGATGGCGGAGGAGACCGGACGCGAGATGAATGCCGCCCTGGCGCGCGGCGCTCAGGGCACGCAGGGCGCGGGCGAGGCGCTCGCCGAATACCTGCGCGCCCGCAAGGATCTTCCCGGACGTGACGTGTCGGTCTTGGTCGCCTGCGCGGAGCTCGGCGTGCCGGTGACCGTCCATGCGGCAATCGGCGCGGAGATCATTCATCAACATCCCACCGCCGATGGCGCGACGGTCGGCACCACGAGCCATCGCGATTTCAAACGCCTGGCCGGCGCGCTTCCCGACCTCGACGAGGGCGGCGTCGTGTTGAACCTCGGCAGCGCCGTCGTGATGCCCGAGGTCTTTCTCAAAGCTTTGACCGTTGCACGCAATTTGAATGGGGGAAAACCGAAGGACTTCACTGCGTGCGACTGCGACATGCAACGCCATTACCGGCCGCGGGTGAACGTCGTAGAGCGCCCGACGCTCGCGGGGGGCCGCGGCATTCAGCTCACCGGCCACCACGAAATCTTGTTTCCGCTGCTCGCGTGGGCCGTTCTATCGAAGCTCACGCCTTAGGATTCGGTGGGGCGTCCCTTGATCATGTCTCGAACGCGATCCGCGGTGCGCGGGCTGACGAGACGCAACGCGACATAGACGACGAACCCGATGAACGCGAGCCACAGGACAGTCATCGCGAGGCCGACCAGGCTGCCAAGAATGCCGAAAATCAGTTTGAGACCGAGCCATGCAACGACGGCGAGAATCGCGAACCCCAAAATGCTCCGGAACATGATTACCTCCGTGGTGTCCGGTGCGTCCGCAGCGTACGCCTAAATGTCGCACAAAGTTTCGCCTTGTGAAGTCTTAGTCGCGGGCGGCGGCATCATCGGCGCCGCCTGCGCCCGTGCCCTCGCACTGCGGGGCCTGCGTGTCCTGATTTGTGAGCCGGGCCCTGAGCCGGCTGCGGCATCGGCGGCGTCGGCGGGGATCCTGGGCCCGCAGATCGAGCGCACGGATGAAGCGCTGCGTGCGCTGGGATTGCGCGCCCGCGACCTCTACGACACCCTGGCGTCCGCGCTCGCCGAAACCACAGGCATCGACATCGGGCTCTGGCGCGAAGGGATCGCTTCCCTGGCGTTCGAGGAGGCCGATGCGGAGCGGCTACGGGACGCCGTCGCCCACCAGCGCCAGGCGGGACTGCGCTGCGATTGGCTGGAGCCGGCGGACGTCGCGGACCGATTCCCCGCCACCGCACCCTGTCTCGGCGCCATGTTTGCGCCCGAGGACGGAGCGGTGGACGCGCCCGCGCTGGCTCGCGCATTGCGCGCCGACGCGCAGCGCTCCGGCGCACAGACACTCAACGCACGGGTGAACCGTCTCACCACGATTCTGGGCCGCGCGACGGGCGTCGAGACAACGGCCGGCAAGATCAAGGCGGAGCACGTGATCATCGCGGCCGGCGCGTGGTCGACGGCGATCGAGCACCTGCCGCGACGGCTACCCGTCGAACCCGTTCGGGGACAAATGGCAGCCGCGCCGTGGCCGGCCGACATGCCGCGTACGGTCCTCTACTATGACCACGGCTACGTGCTCGCGCGCGGTGGTGAGGCAATCTTCGGCAGTACAATGGAACGCGTCGGATTCGACGGCGGAGTTACACAGGCAGGAATAACGGAGATCGTGGCGGCCGCACAACGCCTGCTGCCTCACCTGCCTTCGGTCCCGACGCGTACGTGGGCGGGGCTGCGGCCCGTGACGCCAGACGGACGCCCCATCGTCGGCCCCGATCCCGAGGTGCGGGGGTTGTGGTACGCCACCGGGCATGGGCGCAACGGCGTGCTGCTGGCGGCCCTCACCGGCGAGATCATCGTAAATCTGATCACCACGGGAGCATCCGAGATAGAGATTGCCTCTCTCGCCCCCGAGCGATTTACTTCCTAGGATGTTTGTCCGTTGTGCCTTCTGCAATGCGTCGTTTGACGGTGATGGCGGCCCATCAGGACTCGGCGTTGGACGCCGCATTGCGTTCGACGAGTGGAAGGGCCGGTTGTGGGTTGTTTGTCCGCGCTGCAGTCGCTGGAACCTCACCCCGTTCGATGACCGGCTGGAGCGCATCGAGGCCGTGGCGAGCGCCGCCAGCCAGGGCCGTGTCGCAGCATCCACCGATCAGGTCGCGCTGATTCGCTGGGAACGCTACGACTTCGTGCGCGTGGGCAAGCCGCCGCGCCTGGAGCTCGCGACGTGGCGCTACGGCGAGCGGCTGCGCAACCGCCAACGGGAGCGCATGAAAGTCGTCGTTCCCCTCACCGTCGCCGCGGTTGGCCTGGGAATCGCCGCCAACGTGGCGGCCGGCGGCGGATTCGGGATGCTCGTGTGGAACATCCACCGGCTGGCGGACTGGATCTACTTGCGCATGGTCGGCGGCCGCAAAGTGGCTTTGGTCGAGCCGCCGATCTGCGCGCACTGCGGCAGCGTGATGCAGCTGCGGGCGCGTCACGTCCAGTTTGCGCGCCTCGTCCCCGATCGCCACGCCGACATGGCAGTCCTCGTGAGTTGCCCGCACTGCCACACTGAGGGGGCGCAGCTCATGGCAAACGAGGCCACGCACATGCTGCGGCAGGGCCTGACCTATCTGAATCTGAAACGCGGCGGCCGGCGTCGAGCGGAGGACGCGGCGCGCGAAGTCGATCAGATCGGCGGCCCCGATCGCCTCGTACGCGATATCGCCCGGCGCGAGCTCATGCTGCGAAACTTGCGGCCCGAGCGCGGGCTTGCCCTCGAGATGGCCGTGGACGAACGAGCGGAGGTCGAAGAGCTCGAGCGACAATGGAAGGAAGCGGAAGAACTGGCCGATATCGCGGATGGGACCTTGGGCACAGCAACGGAGGTCGAGAACGAGTTGAGGAGGCTGAAAAACCGGGACGGAAATCAACCGTCTGGTTGACAAACGGCCTACCCTGCCCCTTAAGCGGTGCTTATCTTCGTCTTTCCATGGCCGCCCCCCTTGTTCAGATCCAGCCGTCCCAACCACCTCCCGCATCCGAGGCCACTCGCAAGCCCGCCTGGCTGAAGGTGAAGGCACCCGGCGGTCCCAACTATCTCGCGCTCAAACACATGATGCGCGACCTCAAGCTCCACACGGTGTGCGAGGAAGCGCACTGCCCCAACATCGGGGAGTGCTGGGAGCACAAGGCGGCTACCTTCATGATCCTCGGCGACGTGTGCACCCGCAACTGCGCCTATTGCGCCGTGGCCCATGGGACGCCTGCCCCCTTGGACCTCGACGAGCCCGCCCGCCTCGCCGACGCGGTGGCCCAAATGGGCTTGAAGCACGTCGTAATCACCAGCGTCGACCGCGACGATCTGCCGCACGGCGGCGCCGAGATCTTCGCCGGCTGCATCGCCGAGATCCGGCGCAGGTTGCCGCAGACGTCGGTCGAGGTGTTGATCCCCGACTTCAAGGGGGACCCCGAGGCGCTGCGTATCGTCGTACAGGCCCGGCCCGACATCCTGAACCACAACCTCGAAACGATCGCGCGGCTGTACCGCATCGCCCGGCCCGGCGGCCGCTATGCGCGCGCACTGGAGCTGCTGCGCGGTGCCAGGGTTCTGGCCCCGGACCTCGTGACGAAATCCGGCTTGATCTGCGGGCTCGGCGAGGAGTGGGACGAGCTGCTCGTCGCGATGCGGGACCTGCGCGCGCAGGGCGTGGAGATCCTCACGCTGGGCCAGTACCTCCGGCCTTCGGCCGAGCACCTGCCGATCGCCCGCTGGTACACGCCGGAGGAGTTCGCGGAGCTGAAGCGGCTGGGCCTGGCGATGGGGTTCCGGCACGTCGAGTCGGGCCCGCTGGTGCGATCGAGCTATCACGCCTGGGAGCAGGCGGCCGCAGCCGCTGCCGCGCGCTGATGGCCACCGCGACCGCGCCGTCCTCGAAAGACCAGGGTCAGGTCGAGCTGCAGCGCCGCATGCTGCGGCAGATGCTCCTCATCCGCCGCTTCGAGGAGAAGGCCGCCGAGGCGTACGCGCTCGGCAAGATCGGCGGGTTCTGCCATCTCTACATCGGCCAGGAAGCAGTCGCCGTGGGGTCGCTCAACGCGCTCCGCGATGACGATTATGTCATCTGCTCCTACCGTGAGCACGGCCAGGCCCTGGTCCGCGGGATTCCCGCGACCGCGGTGATGGCCGAGCTGTACGGCAAGGCGACGGGCTGCTCACGCGGCAAGGGCGGCTCGATGCACCTCTTCGACGCGGAAAAGCGGTTCATGGGCGGGCACGGGATCGTGGGCGGCCACATCCCGCTCGCCGCGGGGCTCGGCTTCGCGATCAAGTACCGCGACGGCGACCAGGTGTGCCTCTGCTTCTTCGGCGAGGCCGCCGTGAACATCGGCGCCTTCCACGAAGCGCTGAACATGGCCTCCGTCTGGAAGCTCCCCGTCGTCTTCTGTTGCGAGAACAACCGCTACGGCATGGGCACCGCGTTCGAGCGCGTCGCCGCGGTCACCGACGTGGTCGAGCACGCCTGCAGCTACGACCTCGCGGCCGAGCTCGTCAACGGCATGGACGCCCTCGCCGTGTACGAGGCGACCACGCGCGCCGTCGAGCGGGCCCGCAAGGGCGGCCACCCCACGCTCCTGGAGGTGCGCACCTACAGGTTCATGGGGCACTCGATGTCGGATCC
>DASPXJ010000145.1:0-17523 GCA_035637355.1 Gemmatimonadales bacterium | reverse complement strand
GGGCTCACGGCGAATTCGAAGCCGGAGCGCCGGTCGTGGTATGAATCGATCATGATCTTGATTTGGTCGCAGCAGATGCGGACGTCACGGCGGGCCAGGAGCTTGGAGATGCTGTCGGGATGCGGGTCGAAGGCCCGGACGAAGACGTAAAAATTGTGGTCGTCGTAGGCAACCTTCGCTTCGGTGCGGACACTCGGATCGGCGTCCTCCACCGGCCGGAACTGCCGGAAGCCACTGATGACCGGCGCCAGCCGCCAGACGGCGTCGTTGTCTTTCCCATCGATCACCGGCGGGGTCGCGGCGCGCTGCGCGAGGGCGGTGGTGACAGTGGGCGCCGGTGGCGGCGGTGGTGATGCGGCTGCCTGCAAAGCCAAGACGACGGCGGCGACCGGCATAAGCGGCATCATGGATTGTCCCGGGAGTTGGCTATTGCTTTGATGGTACGATTCGCAAAATGGTTGGTTTCGTGATAGCTTGCCCGAGCCGCCAAAACCAGGGCTTCGCCATGTTCACCAGACTGTGGGCTGACCGCCGCACCGGCACCGACCGCCGCGCTGACCCGCGCCGGCAGTCGGTCGCGAGCGTCGGCGAAGCACAAGAGCGCCGCAGCGTCGTAGACCGGCGCCGCGGCGCGGAGCGGCGCAGCACCCTCGATCGCCGCGGCCGTGAATCGCGCGCGCCCAACGCCGAGCGGCCGGTCGAGCACGTGCGGAACGCCTTACAATTGCTGCGCGAAGTCGCGTTGGTGGGAGAGTTGACGCCCGGGCCGAGCGAGGACCTCGGCGCGGCCATCGACCGCCTGCACCGCGCCGTGGCGCTGCTCGAACGTCAGCCGAAATCTACTTCTTGAACAGCGCCAGATACTGGCCGTAACCCGCCGCGTCCAGGCTGTCCACCGGAATAAACCGCAGCGCCGCCGAATTGATGCAGTAGCGCAGTCCCGCGGGTCTCGGCCCATCATCGAAGACATGGCCCAGGTGCGAGTTCGCATGAGCGGACCGCACCTCGGTGCGCTCCATAAACAGCGAGCGATCGGTCTTCTCCGTGACGTTGCCCGTCTCGAGCGGCTTCGTGAAGCTCGGCCACCCGGTGCGGGAATCGAACTTGTCGAGCGAGCTGAACAGCGGCTCGCCGGACACGACGTCGACGTAGATCCCGTCCTTATGATTGTCCCAGAACTCGTTCTGGAAGGGGCGCTCCGTGGCTTCGTGCTGCGTGACTTCGTACTGTAACGGCGATAACGTGCGCCGTAACTCGTCGTCGCCTGGTTTCGGTTTCACAGTGTACGTCTCCCGTTGCACGTTTCCCGTTTCCCGTGCGCTCACACGACCCGCCTCGTCACCCCAGATCTCGCGCAGCCGCCGGTCGCGACCACAGCCGGTGCGATACATCCCGTAACGGACGGGATTCTTCTTGGCGTAGTCCTGGTGGTACTCCTCGGCCGCGTAGAACAGTCCGGCCGTGAGAACTTGCGTCGCGACCTCGCGGTGGAAGCGGTCGCTGATCTGCTGGCGAGACGCGCTGGCCACCCGGCGTTGCGCGGGGCCGCGGACGAAGATCGCCGTGTGGTAATTCGGCCCCGTGTCACACGCCTGCCCATCGGCCTGGAACGGGTCAATGTTGTGCCAGAAGGTCCAGAGCAGCGTCTCGTAGCTCACCTTGGCGGGATCGTAGATCACCTGGACCGATTCGATGTGGCCCGTATTCCCTTCCACCACCTGCATGTATGTCGGGTCCTTGATGCTGCCGCCCATGAATCCGGAGATCGCTGAAATCACGCCCGGCACGTCGTCGTAGGCGTGCTCCATCGTCCAAAAGCAGCCGCCGGCGAACGTGGCGGTGTCCACGGGAGCAGTCAGGCTGAGCGCCAACAGAAGTGCGATGTTCATGCGCTGAATGTGTCGGAACGCCTGTCCCCAGGGAAGTCCTGCTGACGTTTCTTAGAGCTTTCTCATCGTGCTCACATTGCCGGGCGGCGCACGGCCGCCGTAGGTTAGCGGCGTGCAGATACTTCTCGTTGAAGACGATCGCGATCTCCGCCGCTTTCTGAGCAAAGCCTTCCGCGAGGAGGGCTACGGCGTGACCGAAACGGACTCCGGCGATCGGGCGCTGGAGCGCGCGCTCGAAGGCAGTTTCAGCTGCCTCGTGCTCGACGTGATGCTGCCGGGGCGCGACGGCTTCAGCGTCGTCGCCGAGCTGCGCAAACGCGGCGTCTCGACGCCCGTCCTGCTGCTCACGGCGAAGGACGAGCTCGAGTCGCGCGTGCGCGGGCTCGAAGGCGGCGCCGATGATTATGTCACGAAGCCCTTCGACTTACCCGAGCTGCTGGCGCGCGTGCATGCCCTCATCCGCCGTGCCGAGCTGCGACACAAGGACGCCACGCTCGACGTCGCAGGCGTGACGCTCGATCCGCTGACGCGCCGGGTCACACAGAACGATCGTGTCGTCGACCTCTCGCCCCGCGAATTCGCGCTGCTGGAGTTTCTCATGCGGAATGCCGGGCGCACGGTATCGCGCTCGCGCATCGCGGAAGCGGTGTGGAATTACAAATTCGATCCGGAAACGAACGTGGTGGACGTGTACGTCAACTATCTGCGCAAGAAACTGAGCTTCGGCGGGCGCACGGCACCGATCCGCACGGTCCGCGGCGTCGGGTATCGGCTCGAGGCGAACGCCGGTGACTGAGCGCCGCCTCAGCCAGGTGCTCACGCGGCGATTCAGTCGCGTCGCCTGGACTGCGCTCGCCGGGTACGCCCTGGTCGTCGTCCTCCTGTTTGCCGCGGCGGCCGAGATGGCGCTGCGCAGCTCGCTCGAGCATTCCGCTGATGTCATCCAGTCGCTGCTCGGAGCGTATCGCGACTCGACCAGCGCCCCCGGTGGCGTGATGCCGTCGGCGCTCGCCGACCAACTAGTGGGCATGGGCGGCCAGGTCGTCATCACCCGCACCACCACAAATGCCGGCGGCATGCCGCAGGTCTACTACCTCTCGCCCGGAATGCCGGCCCGCCGGTTGGAGGGGCTCCCCGATTCCTCACCGGAGCAAGTCCGCGCCGCGCTCGTCTCGACGATCACCGAGCGGGCACGCTGGCGCTACCGCGTGCTGCATCGCGCCATGGGCGAGTTCGATATCTACGTCGTTGCGAGCCGGCAGTCCTATCTCGTGCCGCTCGGCGTTCTCATCGCCGCTGCCGGTTTGCTGCTGCCGCTCGCGGCGTTCGCGGCCGCCCGCGGGGCGCGGCAGGGGGTCGACGCTGCGCTGCAGCCGCTCGAGCGCGTGACGCGGGAAACACGAGAGATCGGGCCCTCGGAGCTGGGCACGCGACTCGCGAGCCCGACCGGGCAAGCCGAGGTCACCGAGCTGGCCGAGAGTATCAATCGCATGCTGGAGCGCGTGGATCGCGCGCACCGGGCGCTGCAGTCGTTCACCGCGGATGCGAGCCACGAGCTGCGTACGCCGCTGACGCATCTGCGCGCACAAGTGCAATGGGCTTCCGAGGAGGGGCGCAGCGACAGCGAGATCCGCGATGCCCTCGCGGCAATGGAGCGCGGCCTCGATCGCACGACAAAGCTGGTCGAAGAGTTGCTGCTCATCGCGCGCGGCGAGAATCGCCAGTTGGCTCTGGCCCACGCCCCGTTCGATCTCCAGGCGGTAGTCGAAGAGGTCCGGGAGATCACGGAAGCGATGGCGATGGACAGGAACCTGACAGTGCGTGCCGAATCAGCTGATCGGGCGACCGCGATCGGCGACGCGGATCGCACGCGCCATATTCTCTTGAATCTCGCGTCCAACGCGGTCCGCTATACGCCGAGCGGCAGTGTCACGTTCGCCACAAGGCGCAACGGCACCGAGGTCGGCGTCAGTGTGCACGACACGGGGCCTGGAATCGCGCCCGAACACGTGGACAGGATCTTCGACCGGTTCTACCGCATTGACCAGTCGCGCAGCCGGGAGCTGGGAGGAACGGGCCTTGGCCTCGCGATCGCGCGACTGTTTGCAGAATTGCAGGGGGGACGGATCGAGGTGGAGAGCAAGCTGGGTGAAGGCAGCACGTTTACGGTGTGGCTGCCTTCACCCCCGTGATTTACCGCGCCACCAATCCCACCGTGCTCGGCGGCAATCCAACGACGTTGCCAACCGCGGTCAAATGCCCGTCTGCCTCAATCCGGAAGCCGCTGATACTGCGGTTGCCGGTGAGTTGATAGAGGTACCGGCTGTTCCCGCTTACGGCTAAATCGACGTTCCCACCGCCGACAACCGCCGTGCGGCCGTCAGCGTCGATCAAACCAATCGAGCCGTCGTTCGCGATAGCGAAGCCCGAAATCGAGCCGCCCTGGGCGTTGGCGGTGTACCCGAACTTGCCGTTCTTCGTGACCGCCGCCCAGCAGGGCGCGCCCTGATGCGTCAGCACCGCACCACTCGCGAGCGCGAGGGCGCCGCTGTCATCGATCTCGTATGAGGACGCGCTCCCCGCGGCCTCAGACACGAACAGCTCGTCGCGATGCCCGAAGGCGAAGCCGAATGGCGTGCCGCCCGCGGATGCCGTCGTCACCGCCGCCGACGCGCTGCCGTCCGATCCCACCGCGTAGACGTCGAGCCGGTTGGTCGCCTTCTCGGTCACGACCAGCCAACGGCCATTGGGGCTGAACGAGACCTGCGCGGGACCAACGGCGCTTCCGGAGAGCGAGCGAGTCGAACCCGCAATCGGTGTCAACGCACCACCGTTGCCGACGGTGAAGCCGCTGATGTTGCCGTCGCCGCCGGCGTTTAGGACGTACACCACGTTGTCATGGACGGTCACGCTGATCGGCCGGATGCCACCCGACGCGACGTGACTCGTCAACGCAAGACCGGACGGCATCACCTGAAATGCCGAGATATCGTTGGAGCCGGCGTTCACCGCGAACAGCCAGCGGCCGTCGTCGCTCAGTGCAACGGCGCCCTGCGAACCGAGACTGCTCCCTGCCCCGCTGCCGCCCGTTGCGACGCTGCCCAGCCAGGTGAGGGTGCCGTCCGCCGCGCGCGCGTAGATCGCGACGGCATTTGCTCCTGCTGCGTTGGTGAGTGCGTACACGGCACTGGGTGCGTCCGCGGACGCCGCTGCGCTGGCTCCGAAGTCTGCAGTGCGATTCGCTTCGAGGCCGGTGACGCTGTGATCCTGCGAACAGCCGGCCAGCGCGACCAGCGCGCCGAGTGCCACGAGTCTGTGCATCGAAACCTCCCGAGAGAAAGTGGTGACGGTGAATTGCTCGGGAGAATGAACGCATGGAGCAGTCAAAGCGCAGGATGGTTCGCGACTTATGAGAGAATTCTCATACTGCTATCATGACCAGCAAAAGAGGGATCTGGCGGGTTTCGGAAGGGCGGGAGAGAATGGTGCTGTACCCCACACGAAGGACACCCTATGCCCCGCCCCTCCATGGTTCTCGTGCTCGTCGCGTTCGCGCTCGGCACCTCCGTCGTGCAGGCGCAGATCCCCAACCTCCGCCGCAAGGCGAAAGACGCCGGCCGGCAGGCCGTCACGGGCCAGCCGGCGCAGCAGCACCGCCCGCCGCCCAAGTTCGACGCCACGATGCTCGAGTTGAATCCGCAGGTCGTCGCGCGGCTCATCAAAGGCCTCGAGACCCGCGGCACGATGCGCGGCGCCGGCGGCCAGACCGCGGCCGAGCTGCGGAGGCGCTCGTCCGCCGCCTCTGAGGAAGCCGCGAACATCAACAATCAGCACAGCGACGACCGCGCGCAGTGGGTAAACGCGAACGACGCGGCTGAGAGCTGCGTGAGCGAAGAGCTCAACAACGTGCAGCAGCGACACGAGCAGGAAATGCAGCAACGCTTCATGGGCATGACGGGCGTGAACACTCCCGAGAAGATGAAGTTCATGCAGGACTGGACCGCGGCGTCGCAGGAAGTCCAGCAGGCGGCGATGTCGAACGACACGGCGGCGATGCGACGCGCCCAGGAAAAGATGAATAAGCTCATGGGAGTGGACGCGCGGGCCGACAGCGCCAAGGCACGCGCCACGTGCCACGTCCCCGCGATGCCGGCGTGGATGCGGCGCGCCGACTCGCTCGCCACGATCTCCGACACGCTGATCGCTCGGGCGCGGGCGGCGGAAGGTGCGGCGAGCGCCGCCGCCGCTCACGCGGCCGAGATGACGCCGGCGCAGTTCGCGATGGCAGCCGAACGGGCCGAGGGGTTCGTGGCGCTCCAGGCCGCGGGGAACGTCGGCAGCGGCTGGGTGTTCACCCCGATCGAAGAGCAGGCGCTCTCCGCGCGGCTCGTCGAGCTGAAGAAATACCTCGGGTGATCGGACGAGCCACTGCCAGCGTCATCGCGGTCGCGCTGTTCGCGGCGGCCGCGGGGCCACCGCCGCCGCCGGCCGGCGGTCGCGACGACGCCACGCTGGCACTCCGGCTTTCCTCCGAAGCGTCACGCGTGTGGTGGCGAGCGGCACGGGCACCCCTCCGGTGGACTGAGGCCGACGCAACTCTCAGTGGACTCGTCAACTGGCATCCCGGACAGCCGGGCGTCGAGTGGGCCACGCTCCCGATCGCGGGGCAGGGCGAAGCGCACGCGCTCACGCTCGTGCTCGCGCGCATCGATCCTCGGGCCTTGTCCTTTGATCTGGTGTGGGGCATTGAGCGCGATCGCCCCGCCTGGACGATCGATCGCGCAGGCGACGCGGCGCTCGCCCTCAACGCCGGGATGTTTGTGGAGCGGCTACCCTGGGGCTGGGTGGTGATGAACGGCCGCGAGCGCCTCGCGCCCGGGCACGGACCGCTCTCATCGGCGCTCGTCGGCCTCGCGGACGGCCAGCTCGTTTGGGTCGACGGTGACGACGTCTCGACGTGGCGCGGCCGGGCCAACGTGCGCTTCGCGTTTCAGTCCTATCCCACTTTGCTCACGGGCGACGGCGAGGTGCCGGTGGCGCTGCGCGATGGCGGGATCAATGGCGCGCATCGGGACGCGCGGCTGGCGCTCGGCCTCGATCGCCAGGAGCGTCTGCTCGTCGTCCTGACGCGGCTCGACGTCCCCATCCCCGGCGCGGATCGCCTGCCGTTCGGGCTCACGGTGCCCGAGATGGCCGCGGTGATGGGTGCGCTCGGTGCACGGCAGGCGATGCTGCTCGACGGGGGAATCTCGGCGCAACTGGCCATCTCGGATTCGGCGGGACACGCGAAAGAGTGGAAGGGACTGCGAAAGGTGCCGCTCGCACTCGTGGCCCGCGCCGGGCCGGAGTAGACGCGATATCATTACGCATGCGCCCTTTCAGTGCCGCAGCCTTCCTTTTCGTACTCCCGCTACTTCAAGGCAACCCGCAACGCGATGACGGCCAATGGACCATGCCGGCGAAAGACTACGCCGCCACGCGCTACAGCGGCCTGTCGCAAATCACGCCGGCGAATGTCACGCGGCTGCGCCCAGTGTGGAGCTTCTCGACCGGCGTGCTCGGCGGGCACGAAGGACAACCACTGGTCGTAGGTAGTACGATGTACGTTGTAACGCCCTTTCCGAATGTCTTGTACGCCTTCGATCTGACGCGCGAAGGCTATCCGCTCAAATGGAAGTACCGGCCCGATGTGAATCCCAGCTCGGTCGGTATCGCATGCTGCGACGCCATCAACCGCGGCGCCGTGTACGCCGAAGGCAAAATCATCTACAACCTGCTCGACGGGCAAACCGTCGCGGTGGATGCCGTCAACGGCCGCGAGCTATGGAAGACGCAGATCGCCGACATCGGCCAGGGCGAGACGACGCCGATGGCACCGTTCGTCGCCGGCAATCGCGTGATCGTGGGCCCCTCAGGTGGCGAGTTCGGGATCTACGGGTGGGTGAAGGGACTCGATCTCGCGACCGGCAAGATCCTCTGGACGGCGCACAACATGGGCCCCGATTCGCTGATGTTGGCGCGCCCCGGTCGCGGCCGCTACGTCGGCGATCCCAACATCGGCGTGACGACCTGGAGCGGCGATTCGTGGCGGCGCGGCGGCGCGCCGGTGTGGGGCTGGATCTCCTACGATCCACAGCTCGACCTGATCTACTTCGGCACCGGCAATCCCGGACCGTACAACACCGAGCAGCGCCCGGGCGAGAACAAGTGGACCAACAGCGTGCTGGCGCGCCGGCCCGGCGACGGCGCGCTCGTCTGGGCTTATCAGTTCACGCCCCATGACAGCTGGGACTTCGACTCCAACGCCGAGATGATTCTCGCCGACCTGGTGGTCGGCGGGCGGCTGCGCAAAGTGCTGGTGCATTTCGACAAGAACGGTTTTGCGTACACGCTCGATCGCGTGACGGGGGAGCTGCTCGTCGCCGAGCCGTTCGCCAACGTAACGTGGGCCAAAGGCGTCAACCGGACGACCGGCGTGCCGATCGTCGATACGACGAAGATCACCGGCGCATCGCGCGGCGATGTGAAGGGGATCTGCCCGAGCCTGGAGGGGGGCAAGAGTCCCGCATCGCCCGCCGCCTATTCGCCGCGCACCGGTTTGTTCTATACGGCGACGAACAATCTCTGCATGAACTTCGCAGCCGCGCCCGTGACGCGCATTCCGGGCACGCCGTACATCGGCGCGACGACGCCGTACATGGTGGGGCCGGGGGGGAACGGCGGGGCTTTCATCGCATGGGATGCGGCGCGCGGCCGCAAAGTGTGGGAGATCAAGGAAGAGTTTCCCGTCTGGAGCGGCAGCGTCGTGACCGCGGGCGATGTCGTCTTCTTCGGCACGCTGGACGGGTGGTTCAAGGCGGCCAACGCGCGCACCGGCCGGCAGCTTTGGAAGTTCAAAGTCGGCTCGGGCGTCGTGGGCGCGCCGATCTCGTTTCGCGGGCCCGACGGCAAACAGTACGTCGCGATCTACGCCGGCATCGGCGGCGACTGGTTCCTGCTGTCGGGTGACGTGCGCTCGGACGATCCCGCTGACGTCCGGCCGCCGGCGGACTTTGCAGCCGAATTGGGGCGGCACACGAGTCAGGGAGGCATCGTCTGGATCTTCGGCCTGTAGTCCTGCTCGCGGTGCTTACGGCGTGCGACCGGCCGGACGGCATCCCTCCGTCGATCCGCTATCCCGATCACGTATCGGCCGGAGGCAATTTGCCGCCCGCGGGCGACCTGAAGAATCCGTTTGCGGCGGATTCTACCAACGTCGCGGACGGCTCCAAGATTTTCAGCGCGATGAACTGCGACGGCTGTCACGGCGGCGGCGCGACGGGTTGGGTGGGTCCGAGCCTGGTGGACGGCCGCTGGCGCTACGGCGGCAGCGATGGCGCGGTGTTCCAGTCGATCTTCTACGGCCGTCCGCGCGGGATGCCGGCGTACGGCGGGATTCTGTCCACCGGCGCTATCTGGAAGATTGTCAGCTACATACGCGCGCAACCCGTGCCCGTGACGGTGCCCACAGAGTCATTCAAGTAACGCCAGGCATTATGTTGGGACCCCGACATTATCCATCGCTGAGGTCCCTATGCACGTGCGGCGCGTCCTGGTCTGTTGCTTCATCATCCTGACAATCGTTGGCTGCGGCGGATCGCGCGGAGCACAGCGCCCCGTGCGCCAACGCGTACTGTTGCCGCCGACGCTGAATCTCGTCCCGTATCACAACATCGGGCTGTTCACCTTCTCGGTGGAAAACGCCAAAGGCAACCTCCACCAGTTCGCGACGCAACGCTTCGAGGAGTACGTCCTCGCGGCGCAAAGCGGCATCGAGGTGCGCGAGTTCAGCTCGGTGGATTCAGCCCGCGTTTTTGCAACCGCGGCCGACTCCAACGGCAGTCCCGTGGCATTCTTCGGACATCTCAAGATCTCCAACGTGAAGCCGCATGGCGGGCTGACGGCCGGGCTATCGCCCGTCCTAAGGGCGACCGTGACCGTCGATCTGTCGGTGTGGCTCGTGAATACGCGGACCGGCGGCGTCATGTGGCGCAGGAGCTCGTCGTCGACCGAAGAAGTCGGCGGCCTGTCGTTCATCGGCAGCACGCCCTCGTTCTCGGCGACAGATCCGAATGATGCGTACGGACGATTGATCAACGAGCTGGTGTACAGGGTGACGTATGACGTCAGGTCGACGTGGGTGGACCAATGAAGAATAAGACGTCTAACAAAAACGTCTAACAAAGGCGTCGAGCAAAACGTAAGGCGTCCAACGAAAGCGTGAAAACAACGCTCTTGTTAGACGCCTTTGTTCGACGGTTTCGTTAGACGGTTTTGCTAGACGGTTTTGTTTTTAGCATCCGTGTCCCCACATTTCGATTGCCTCCACAAACGCCGCCGCTCGGCGAGTCAGCTCAGCATCCGTCACCTTGGCCTTGCCCGACTTTTCCACTGCTCGGTCCAGCGCGGCCCAGAGACTGCGGCGCTCGGCATCGATCTGCAGTGCCCGCGCCAGCGGGTTGATCGCGGCGTCGAACCACCCATTGTCGGCGTAGATGCGCGCCAGCTTGGCCATCGCATCCACGTCCTCAGGATTCTGCTGCAGATACGACATCAGTGAGTCTTCCAGACGCCCCGTCTCACTCAGCTGATCCAGAGTGTTCGCATCCGTGGGCGGTTGGCTCGGCCAGTCGGCGACGACATCGAGCGCTGGCACGGTCTCCGGTCCTGTGACCGCCGCCGGGGACCCCATGATCCAACCGAGGTCGATGGCGACGGCGATCATCAAACCTTTCCAGTAGTTCATGACGTCCTCCCGTGGTTTGCCGGGGGAGAACGCACGCGGCGCGCCAGGCCACGGGCAGGCTAGGCGCGCCGCGATTGTGTTGCGAGGGACACTACGCGGACGGGGGCGGCGTGTCCTCTTTACCACGGTCCTTCTTATTGAAGAACCAGAAGGCCAGCATGACCAGGGCCACGATCAGCCCGATTTTGAAGACGAGAAAGAACAAAGGAAGCAGAAACGCGGCCGCAACTTTCCAAAGGACAACGCCGACGAGGCCGACGGCGGCCAGCTGCAAAACAGGCTTTAGCATCACAGGATCCGGAGAAGGGACGGATACAATATGCTACGGCGGCAGGGAAAGTTTCGTGAAGTAGAAGATTCCGCCCTCCGCTCCGCCCACGAACAGATCAGGCTTGCCGGTGCCACGCAGGTCGGCAAACGCCGGCGCCGCATAGGGCGGCAACCGCACGCCTAGACTCGAGTCCCGGCCGCCCTGCTCCGTTCCCACCATCAGCACGTTGTTCAGAAAGCGCGGCACCGCCCTTCTGCCGACACGCTTGCCGAGATAGTCGTCGCTGACCAGCACGAAACGCGGTGCCCGTTTCGATCCTTCGTTTCTGAAGAACGCGATCCGCCCCGCGGCATCGCCCAGGAAAAGATCGAGGTCACCGTCGTGATCGACGTCGTACAGCTCTGGCACGGCATTGCTGCCGCGCGGCAGGCGCACGACCGCCGAATCGACGAGCACGAAACGGCCGGGACCGCCCCTGCCGCTGTTGTGATACCACGCGACCGCATCCTGAAACTGCCCAACGACCAGATCCGGCAGGCCGTCTCCATCGAGATCGCCGAGCGCCGGCGCATTATGGAAGGCGGGCAGCACGGTGAGGTGACCGCGTAGCTGAAACGCGGGTGCGGTGCGCGAGCCGGTGTTCTCGAACCAGTAGACGCCGCCGCTGCGCGGATTGTCGGGTTCGATCTTCGTCCCGACTACGAGATCGAAATCGCCGTCGCCGTCGAGATCGCCAAATGCGGGGATGGTCTCGGCGCCGAGGTCGATTGCATCCAGCACATGCGTGGTCGTCACGGTCCAGCTGCCGGGCGCGGTCTGATCCAGCTCGTACAGATTCGCCGTGCTCGTCTTGACCGGGTTGAACGCGCCGCCGAGCACGCCGACGACGAGATCGAGCAGCCCGTCACCGGTCAGGTCACCGGCGGCGGGCGCGTTGTAGCCGCTCGTCTCGAGTGGGGCCCCGGGGGGGAAAGGAATCCGCTCGCCGTGAAAGTCAAAATGCGCGCACGTCCCCTGGTTTCTGATCCACAACAGGCCGGGCTCGAAGAAGTCGCCCCACAGAATGTCAGCATCGCCATCGCCATCGACGTCGAACACCGCCATCGTGTTCGCGCCGTGCAGCGAAGGTTGTCGCTGGCCGATGATCTGGATGTCTTCGAACTTCTCGGTGATAAGACGGAACCGCGGCGCGCGATTCGAGTCCAATCCCTCCATCTCGTAGCGCGTGATGGTTCCATCGACCCGGCCCAACAGCATATCGAGTCTACCGTTGCAATCGATGTCGGCGAATTGCGCGATGTTCTGGCGGTCGGCGTAGATCCTGGCGCCCTGCACGTCCTGCAGTGTGTCGGCGGCGACGACGAACCTCGGCGCAGTGCGCGTCCCGACGTTGCGATAGTACCGGATGTCGCTGAGCGGTGACTCGGCGAACAAGTCGTACAGCCCGTCGCCGTCCACATCCACGAACCGGTACCACTCGCCGATGTCGATGTTCTGGAAGGAGTCGGAGGTTAGGCGCCAGGAGTCTGGGCCGCGTTGGAAGAGCTCCAGCTCGCCCGAGTTCTCTTGGATGAAGAGATCCACTACTCCATCGCCGTCGATATCGACGAGCTGCGGGCGGGGGTGCTCGAAACCGCCGAGGAACGGGAGAGTGTAGGCGTGGCCGGTGGAGTCGAGGACGGAGAAAGGAGAAATGGCGCGACTAAAGCCAACGGTGATAGGGGCGGTAGGTGGCGGTAGGTGGCGGGAGCACGCGGTAATCGCGAGCGCCATGCCCGCCAGCCTCAGGGCTTCCCTCCCCCAACGCCCAGGCCCGCGCCATCCGGCACCGTGTCGATGCGGTGCACGACCTCGCGGCGGCGCGCGTCGATCACGATCACGCGCCCCGGCGCCGCGGTCATGCCCGGCATCGGCATCGCCATGCTGATGCCGCCCATGTTCATGACGTTGTCGGTATTGTGATTCGCCACGAATACGAGCTTACCGTCAGCGCTGATCGCGATGCCGTCGGGCTGCGCAAATTCGCCACGTACCGTCGTAGCGACGGTCCAACGCTTTGCATCGATGACGGTGACATCATTGGATCGCTGATTCGGCACCCACACCTCGGCGCCGTCCGGCGTGAACGTGACGAGCCAGGGCCAGTCACCCGTCGCCACCTTCTGCACGAGCTTCGGCTTCGCCGCATCGGCGAGATCGAAGACGAGCAGCTTGCCGGTCAACTGCGCCGTCGCCACCAGCGTGCGGCCATCGGGCGATACGGCGAGCTGGACCATCACCTGACTCGTGTCACTCCCCGGCACGTCGACGATCCCGACCCGCTCCCGCTTGGCGTCGTACACGGCGATCTGGTTCGCGCCGAGGCTCGCGACGTAGGCGTGCTTGCCATCGGGTGCCACGGCCAGACCGTGTGGACGGGGGATCAGAACCTCCACCTCCTCCACCGTCATCGACCTTCTGTTAATCACCGCGATGCGCGCCGGCGCACTGACCGCCGACATCGAGCGGGTCGCGTACAGCAGGTCGCTCGTGGGGTCGATCGCGAGCAGCCCGGGCGTCACCGTTTCGGCTTTGGCGACGACGTGGTTCGATCGATCGAGCTTGACGACCGCGTTGTCACCGACGAGCGAGACGTACCAGTACGATCCGTCCGGCTCGACGACGATGTGGTGCGGCTTGGGATGCGCCGAGAAACCCAGTGTCGTGAAATCGACGACGGCGACGACAGAGTCCGTCGCCGCGTCGATCACCGTGACCTTCCCCGACGCTTGATTCGCTACGTACACGAAAACCGGGGACAGCAGTGCCAGCAGGAAGTTCATGGCACCGGCGGCGTCGGATGTTTCTTCAGGATGAACAGCCCTTCGCTCATGCTGCTCACCGCGACCACGCCGCTCTTGAAGAACGGATAGTTGCCCCACGTCCCCTCGAACCCGGGCTCATCCGGTCCCACGGGGTGGGTATCGAAGAAGCCGATCTCTTTCGGGTGCAGGCGATCGCTGATGTCGAGCACCCGCAGGCCGCTCACGTAGTTCGACTGATACATCGTGTTGCCGACCAGCCAGAGGTTATGGTCGGTGGCCTTGTTCTTGGAGATGTATTGTCCCGCCAGGACCGGGTTTTCGAGGTCGCTGACGTCCCAAATCAGGGTCCGCGTCCCGTCGACGAAGCCCTGGATCTCGTCCAGCTCGTCGTCCTCGTACGCGTAGCGCTGGTCGTCGGTGAGCCACCCCTGGTGCGCGTAGCCCACGTTCGGATAGGTCGCGCGCGAGATCGCGACCGGATGCGACTTGTCCGTCACATCGGCGATCGACAGATGGGTCTCATTCCAGCCGAAGCAGATCTGGCGGCCCTGGTACTTCGTGGTGGGCCCGTGGTACACGACGCACTGCGCATCGTGCGTGTAACCGGTGCCCTGGCGCCCCGTTTGCGGATCGGAGAAGCAGCCGGCGAACTTGGGATGCAGCGGATCGTGCACATCGACCATGTGCAGCCCGCCGCCGCACATCTCGCCACCCGCGTTCGAGCCGGTGAGGTAGACGTAGCCGCTCACCGTATCGGCGACGATGTCGTGGACGCTATGCGCCACGCCGTAGTGCGCATCTTCCGTGAAGGTCTGCGGCGTCCGCACGCCCCGCAGACGATTGAGATCGAACACCTGCATGCCGTGGTTGCGCGACCCGTCCGACACGATGAAGGCGTAGTGTTTGTACGTCTTGATCTCACGCCAGAACGAGCCCGGCGACGCGGCGGTCTTCGGCAGATCACCCAGATAGATCGGCCGGCTCGGATCGGTGATGTCGACGAAGGACGTGCCGTCCACGCGGCCGACGATCGCTATCGCGCGGCCCGTCTCGGGATCGTCGTAGCCCCAGATGTCGCTGAGCTGCACGCCGCGCTTACCCCCGATCGCCGACACCGGCAGGAACGACATCAGGTCCACCTGATTGCAGTCGAAGATCTGGACCTTGCCGCTGGTGCACTCGCGGTTGGCACCCGTGATCGCCGCCAGCGTCGAGACGTCGCCGACGAGATGGGCGGCGACCCTCCACCCGCCGGTCGGCCGGCGGCTGTACAACATCACTCCGCCCTCGCCGTAGTCCTCGTTGGGAATGGCGATGGCGACGAGCGATGGCGCAGCGGCGATCTTTGCACCGAACTGCGTTCGGCCCCCTTGCATCGTGGCGGGCGGCCCCAACCTCGTAGCGGTCGGGAAGCCGGTCGAGTCGCGCGTGACAACGAAGACTCGTCCCTGGAATCCATTCGCGCCGTCGGCGCCAACCCACAGCTCGTTCCCGACCTCGCCGAGGGCAATGCCGTAGCGCGTGCCGAAGCTCCCATCAAACGGCAGGGTCCGCGTGACGGGATTCCAGCGGCCCCCCCCGGCGGCGGAGTCGCGCGCGAAGACCCAGACTGCCCCCGCGCCACGATCGTTCACCGCGCCGATCAACGCGCTATCGCCGCGCAGCACCAGCGAGCTGCCAAATCCGCTGTTCCGTCCCGTGACCGGCCCGGGCGGCGAGATCTTGTTTTCCAGCTTCCATCCGCCCGCCGCATCACGATTGAACACATAGACGGCGCCGTTGCCCGAGTCAGCGCGGAAATTGCCGATCATGACGCGCGAGCCCGACGCCGCCATCGCGTTCCCGAACGTCGCGCCGCCGGAAGTGTCGCTGGAAGTGAGCGTCGTCTCGGCAGACCAGGTGCTGCCTCCTCCGTTACGGAAGACGTAGACCGAGCCACTCCGTCGCGTGAACACCATGGGACCGAATCCACGCACACCGGTCGCGATATAAGCGCGCCCATTCGCCAGGACGATCCCCGACCCGAACGCGTCGCCCGCTTGCCGTTCCGGAGCCGTAAAGCTTCCGGCCTGGCGCCAGCCCACCGTGCCATCGCGCGTGAAGACATAGACGACGCCGCTCTCCGAATCTGCCTTGGCGTCACCGATCAAGAGCGTGTTGCCATCAACGGCGATCGCCGATCCGAAGCCGTCGCCGTTGGAGGCCTCCGATCGCGTGATCTTCGTCGCGACGCGCCAGACTCCTTTGGGATCGGCCCGGAACACGTACACAATCCCAGGACCATAGACATTGCCCGCCTGGCCGACGTAGACCTCGCGGCCGCTGATCGCGAGCGCGGAGCCGAACTGGCCCTGGGCGGCGAGTGCCGCTGGGGCAGAAACACACGCGACGGCGAACAGGAACCAGTTGCGGTGCGACACGGATGGACGCTCCGAAGGGTTAAGAGGTGGATGCTGTCCGACTGATCAGGCGAAGAGCTGAGAGGATTGGGAGCTGGAAGGTGGTGGCGGTCGCATGCCCGCCAGCGCTCGACCCGCGTCCGTCCACCGCGAGCGCATCCATTCGGCGAGCCACAGCGGCAGCGTGCGCTGGCGCTCCAGCGGCTCTTCGCCGATCGTGGGCTTCGCGCCGGTGAGCATCTCGCGGGCCAGCGCCTGCACCGCCGCCATGTCGTTGCGCGGCGTCGCCGGCTTGCCGAGTGCCGTCGCGATTCCCGTATCGGCCACGAGCACCCCTTCGTCGGCGAGCAGCACGTTCTCCGGCTTCAGCTCACCATGCGCGATCTCGGCGCCGTGCGCGTGCGCGAGACCGCTCAGAATGCCGCGCAGGATTTCGACGGCGCGAGAGAGTGGGATCGCGCCGTTGTTGCCGATCCAGGCGCGCAGCGTCGTCCCCGGCACGAACGGACGCGTGTGGTACACGAACGAGCCGGCGCGCCCCGCGCCGCGCGGCCGCACCAGATTCGGATGCCGCAGCCGTTCGCCGACCAGCAGGACGGCGCGCTCGAATTGCAAATCGTTGATGCCGAGCGACAGCGCGGCGGGCAGAACCTTGACGAGGAGTTGTGTGCCGTTTTGGGATTGCGTCGCGACAAACAGGCGGTACTCGCCTACCGGGCGCACTTCACGCTCGATCCGATACAGGGGGCCGAGGGCGTCCGCGAGGGCGGTGCGCAGTTCGGACATTCGTCGCAAGTTAGCCCGCCTATCCCGGATGGGAAGGGACTACTCGCCCGTTTCCCTTCTAATCCCTTGGTATAGGGTCTGAGCACGCTGACGCTCGGCAGCTGAGCCAAAGATCTTCTCCCCATCAAAGCGGCCGTTCTCGATGAAAATCTCCGAGATCTTTGTGCCCGCCGTCACGCTGCCCGCTACAAATACTCCGGGGACCGAGGTTTCCAGCGTCTCGGGATTGATCTCAGGCCGTCCCGATGCGGCATCGAATGCGATGCCGATGCGCTGGAACAGCTCGAAGTCGGGGTGGAAGCCGATCAACGCGTAGACTCGGGTCGCGGGTATCCGCTCTTCGTTGCCGAGCGCGCCGCGCACCAGGACATCGCGCGCCGTGATGAGCGCGACCTGGCTGCCGAGCCGCGCCTGGATCTCGCCGGCCTTGATGCGGTTTTCGAGATCGGGACGGAGCCAATACTTCACGCTCTTGGGCCACGTGCTGCCCCGATAGATGATCGTCGTGCGCGCGCCGGCGCGAAACAGCTGCAGCGCCGCCTCGACCGCCGAGTTCTTGCCGCCGATGACGACGACGTCGAGGCCGCAG
>DASPXJ010000144.1:0-2429 GCA_035637355.1 Gemmatimonadales bacterium | reverse complement strand
ACGGTGAACAAGGCGGGACCACCCAGGCTGTGCAATACGAAGGTGTGAGTCACATACCAGCACGCGTTTTATTGATTCACCCAGAAACATTAGGCCGATGAATCAACGACCTGTCAACACGTTGAATTACTGGGTCTTGGGCGATGTTTGGCGGGGCTGCGATAAGCCAGTGTCAACAGGCCGGTTATGGTCGCCAACCAAGTGCGGTGCCCCCCCATCTAACTCTGCATGATCACGAAAAATCTCGCCGTACTGCTCTCGCTGGCCATCGCCCGGCCATGTGCGTCACAAACTCCGCAGACTCGCTTGTGGGACGCCTCGATCTCCGGCGATACGACAATCCTGGCTGCGGCGCTAAAGGACGGAGCGCGGATCGACTCACTCGATCGCCGCCCCTCGCAGAATGGCCGCCGCGCGCTGAACTGGGCCGCCATCAACAATCGCGCGGATGCGATTCGATTTCTCCTGGCGCACGGCGCATCCATCGAGGCCACGAACCTCACCGGCTTCACGGCGCTGCATCACGCCGCGGAATACGGATCGCTCGACGCCGCGCGCGTGCTCCTCGCCGCCGGCGCGGATCCGAAGCACACCAATCTGGAAGGAGTGACGCCGCTGGCGCGGGCTCGGCAGGAAGGCCATCTCGACGTCGCCGAGCTGCTCGAGGCCGCCGAGCGGGGAGTGCGGTCGAAGAACTAGAGCACCGCGCGAAGCTTCCGAAACGCCGCCGTCAGCTCGGGCATCTGATGATTGGCATTCAGTCCGCTCGGCTGCGGTAAGAGCCACAACCCCGCCGTGCCGAGGCGCTCCGGCTGCGGCCCGATCACGGCCTTCGACCGACCGAACGCCACGCGATACGCGCCGATCCCCACCACCGCCACCCACTCCGGCCGGTAGCGCTTTACCCTCCGCTCCAGCCGCCGCGCGCCCGCCACAAACTCTTCCCGCCCCAGCTCGGCCGCCGTCGCGGTCGCCCGCGCCACGAGATTCGTGATCCCGTAGCCCCACGCGAGCAGCTCGCGCTCTTCCCACGGCTTGAGCACCCACGGCGTAAACCCGGCGCGATGCAACACCGGCCAGAACCGATTGCCGGGCCGCGCGAAATGATGCCCCGTCGCGCCGGAGTAGAGTCCTGGATTGATGCCGCAGAACAGCACCTGGATTCCCGGTGCGATCACATCCGGCACCGTCCGACCGGCCGCCGCCAGCACCTCGGCGCGCGTGGGACGCTTGGGAACGATCTCTGGCCTATTGCCTTCCTTCTTCATCCCTTTTTTTAGCGAGCGCGACGCTGCATGTCATCCCGAGCGAAGCGCGCGCTAGCGCGCGCAGCGAGGGATCTGCTTTACCGTCGGGCGCCGAGATCCCTAAAAGCAGATCCTTCGCTACGCTCAGGAGATCCCTCGCCCCTGCGGGGCTCGGGATGACATGCCCGCTTCGGTCTTTTGAGAAGAAAAAGAAGAAGAAAGTCGGTATCTCCCGAGCGTAGCGAGGGATCTAATGCCCGACCGCGATCGTAATGTTGCGATACTCGATCGGCCCGTGATCGCCCTGCAGAAAGATCGGCCCCGGCATCCGTTCATTGCTGTCGATCGCCCCACCCGTGGGCCCCGGGATCTCACGCTCCACAATCACCTGCTTCCCGTTCAGCGCCACCGTGAGCTGGCGGCCAATCAGCGTGATGTCGTACGTCTGCCACTCGCCCGTACCCTTGTACACGGGATCGGTCGGCGCGAGAAAGCCGTAGATCGCGCCGAGCCCCTCGGTCGCCACCACGCCGAGCGCGGGGTCCTCGATCTGCATCTCATGGCGGCCGCGCAGATAGATGCCGCTGTTGCCGCCCGCGGGATAGCGGAACTCGACATGCAGCTTGAAGTCACCGTAATTCGCGTTCGTCGCGAGATTGCCGCCGGCCTTGGCGTTCGTCAGCACCCCGCTCACCACCGACCACTGATTCGGCCCACCGAACACGCGCCAGCCGGCCAGATCGGTCCCGATCAGCTTGAGCGGCCGGCCCCACTGCACGTGCGCCGGTGGCTTGAGCGCCGGGGCCCGCACACCCGTCATCGGCAGCTGCGTGCCGTCCGGCATCGTCACCGTGCCCGAGACACTGTCACCCGCGACCCGCGCCTCGACCCGGAGATCGCCGCTGCCACCCTCCCATTGCGGCGGAATCGCGAACCTGATGGTGTCGTTCGCATAGTCGATCTTTGCGATCGGCCGAGCGCTCCCCACCACCGCGACGAACCGCCCCACCAGCGCGGCGTTCCCCGACTTCTGTACCTCGAGCCACGACGGCAGCTTCCGTCCGTCGCTCGCCGTGAGCGTCAGGTCGAAGCGACCGGTATAGGGTTTGCGGACGTCCGGTTGCTGCTGTGCGGTAGCCGATGTGATGAGGGTGCCTGCGAGTGCTGCGAGGTGCGCGAGGG
>DASPXJ010000143.1:0-3746 GCA_035637355.1 Gemmatimonadales bacterium | reverse complement strand
CCGTCCTCGAGCAGCCCTGCCCCGATATTGCCCAGCAGCGCCGCCATCCCCGTCGAATCGCCATTTGTTGTTGCGCGCGTGAGCGCGCGTCGCCACAGCACGACGGCGGCATGGGGGCCGTCGCTACCGAACGTCTTGATGCCGGCCCGGCGCATGGAGTCGACCGCCACCTTGGCCGAGCGGCGCGGCGGGGGCCAGGCCGCAAAGCGGACGACTTCGCGCACGAGAAACGAGTCGCGCCACGCGAGCGCGTACGCCGCGGCAATCTTCCCCGCGGCGTCGAGCTCGCCACGCCGCAGCGACTCGTTGACGGCGTCCCGCACGGCAAGCGGTCGTGCCCGTACTTCCAGAACGAGCGCAGACGGTGACACGCTGACAGCGAGCAGTCGGAGAGAATCGGAAGCAGGCGATTGCAGGACGGCGAGAAGACACCACAGCCCAGCGAATGTCATCGCCGCCGCGATTCTGCGACCCTAAACTCGGCCAGGTCCGACGCCGCCCACCGATCGAAGCTGGTGCGCGCGTCCACCTTCCATAGATAGGACGCGCCGGGGGTAAGCGAGACGGAATCGGGGAAGGCGACGACCGTATCGGATGCTTCGGCTGCGTACACGACGCCACCCGTCGCATCGAAGACGGTCACCCGATATCTGTCTGCTCCGGCGACGGCACTCCAGCGCAGCTCGTGCACCGTGGCTACCGCCCCAACCGGTGATCGCGGCACTGGCGTGGTTGCGGGTGGTGGGGGCGGCGGACCGCGGTGGCCCGGGAGGCGGTCATCCCCCGGCGACACGAGCAGGAGCAGCAGCACCGCAGCCGCGGCCAGCGGCACGACGATTCGGTACCATCGGCGTCCTCCGGCAGAAACCGAGAGTTCTCGCGCGACCGCGGGATCGGCCACCGCCCGCGCGACTGACGCCACCGCTGCCCGGCATCGTGGGCACGAGGCGATGTGGGGCAGGACGGAGGCTCGCAGCTCCGGCGCGAGCGAGCCATCGGCCAGCGCCGCGATCATCTCATCCTGCAAGCAGTCAGAGGTCCCCGTTTCAGACCGCACCCGTGTATCGAGCACGCGCCTCAGCTCCTCGAAGGATTCGTCAGAGCTTATGAGACGGTCGTGACGGTCCTGACTGCTCACAAATCCTCCCGTCGCACGCCGGCGCGCTCGAGTTCTCCACGCACAGCGGCCAATGCCCGGTAGGCGCGGTTGTAAACCGCCTTCGCGTTGGCCAAGCCCACGACCTTGGCGACCGTTTCGGCAGGCAGCTCTTCCAGGACGTACAACTCCACGAGCAGGCGATCGTCGGGGGTGAGCGTGCTCAGCGCCTGCTCCACCAACTGACTCTGTTCCGCGGCACCGCTGGTGCTCGGTCCGGTAGGATCTGCGGGCAGATCCTCTGGCGCAGGCACGGGAGCGAGATCGCGGAGGATCCGACCGCGCCGCCCTGCGGAGACGGCCTGATACGTCGCGCGCAGCTCGCTGAGGAACTCCCGAAACGTGAGGGTTGGCGCGTCGGCCACGTGGATCAGCTCGTAGGCTTCGATGTGACTGTGTTGATCCAGGAACACGAGCTCGAAGATCCGGCGGCGCAGCGGCGGCAGCCCCTCGGCAACAGCGGAGAGTCGCCGGCGGCCATCGCGGTGTCGAAACCAATCGACGGTGAGATGCCGAACCACCGTGACGAGCCAGGTGGAGAACCGGGCCCGATGTTCCGGTTCGTCGACCCAGGACCGCAGCCGCCGCAGATCGTCCGCGCGCAGCGCCTCACACGCGCGCGCGAACACATCCATCACATCGTCGTAATCCTGGGCGTAATGCCGGATGGCTGCGAAGATGAGACGCCGGTAGCGATCGAGGAACAGGTCCCACGCGGCGTCGAACCTGTCCCGCTGCAACTCGGCGACCCAATCGTCCACGGCCGGCCTTGAGGGAGTGCAGCCGGATATAGCCGTGGACGAAGGGGTGTCAAGACTTCAGGGCGTCAAGAACTCGCCCATCCCCGGTGCCGTGGCCGCCGCGCCCGGGAACTGCGTAACACCCAGCGCCTCGAGGATCAGGCGCAGTGTGCTCTCGTGTTGGTAGAGCGTCGTCGACTGGTAGCCCGTCTTCGCCCTCGGGCTGACGACGACCCAGGCGATTCGCCCCCCGCCGTGGATAATGTCGCTGCCCGCCTCGTCGAAGGTGATGATGAGCAGGCCGTCCTGTTGGAACGTCGGGCTCGCGAGCAGCGGGGCGATGTTGTTCCGGAGCCACGTGTCGGCCGTGTCCAGCGCGCAGTCGTGCGCGTCGTGGCACAGGTTCGGCACGATGTTCGCGAAGTCCGGCACCGTAGCGTTCGCGAGGTCGGTCGCGAACTGGGTGAACGGCACGAGGTTCTTCCGCTGCGTCGAGTCGTTCGCCACGTCGGACAACAGCGCCAAGATATTGTGTTTGCGCGCGTAGTTCCCCACGTCGCCGCCCGTGTACCCCACCGCGGGCAGGTCTTCGGCGTACGACTTCCAGGTCTTGCCTGCGGCGAGCAGCCGCCGGACGACGTTGTCCACGGTCACGATCGTGGAATAGCTGTCGTCGTTCGTGATGATCTGGCCGGTCGCCAGCATGAAATAATTGCCGATCGACGGATGGGTGTTGGCGTAGTACTGCGTGGCGAGCCCGTAGTGCTGCGCGAGGCTGTCCAGATACGGCATCGCGGAGCTGCCGATCACCGACGCGTAGTTGTGGTTCTCCTCGGTCACGATGAACACGTGGCCGAACGGCGCGATCGGGTTGCCGGGGGGCGCGCGGTTGGGCTCGCAGGCGGCGGCGAGAGCGACAGCAAGAATTGCAGCGCGCACCCGTGGCAGCGGCATTGAACCTCCGTACTGTAATTCGGGTCATGAGGGGCGGGTCGAACGACGCCGGTTTGACGGCTCGTTGATGGAGCGTACCCACCTTCCCATGCTATGTTTCGTGTTGTGAGCGCTCCCGCATTGCTGACAGCTGAGGATGTCGAGCGGATTTCGCTCCCGGGAAAGCAGGTCGAGCTCGTCCGAGGACGGTTGATCGTGCGCGAGCCACCGGGGACTTACCACGGGGCTATTGCGGCGAACCTCGCCTATTACCTCGGTGCCTTTGTCCGGCAGCACGGTTCGGGTACCGTTTTCGCACAGGACACGGGGTTCAAGATCGCATCCGACCCTGACACCGTACGGGCGCCGGACGTCGCATTCCTCGGCCGGGAGCGCGCCGGAGCCGTTCGAGTGCGTGGGTACGCGGCGGCGGCACCGGATCTGCTCGCCGAGATCCTGTCGCCCGACGACCGGCCGGCTGAGGTACTCGCCAAGGTGGCCGACTGGCTCGCCGCGGGCACGAAGATCGTGTGGGTCGTCGATCCCGAGCGACGGGAGGCACGCGTCTACCGGCAGGACGGCAGCCTGTCGATCCTAGGGAACGACGACTCGCTCGACGGCGAGGACGTGCTCCCGGGGTTCACCTGTCCGCTGAAGGACGTCCTCAAGCCATAACGCCGAGCGCGGTGCCCTACGGCATCGCCGCCCGTGCTCCCGCCGTCGCCGGCAAATTGTCTTCCACAAACTTCGTCAGCAGGGTGTACAGATGTTGTCGCGTCGTCCCGCCCGAGATCGAGTGGGTGCGGTTCGGGTACGCCATCAACGAGAACGGCCGGTTGGCCGCAACCAGCGCGTTGATCATCGCCTCGGTGTTCTGGAAATGCACGTTGTCGTCGCCCGTGCCGTGCACGATGAGC
>DASPXJ010000142.1:0-4570 GCA_035637355.1 Gemmatimonadales bacterium | reverse complement strand
CGAAGCGAGCGATACGACGGCGGTCACGACGTCCAAGGAGTACACGTACGTCCCGGCGCAGCGCCTGCCGGCCGTGCGCGGCATCTCGAACTACAAGCCGCTCGCGAATCGCACGGTGCGCATGGCGCTCAACGTGTGGGCCGGGTGGGCGCCCGTCATCTATGCGAACGGCGGCTTCAAGGCCGGCAAGGTGTGGCACGCGCCGAACGGTCAGGACTTCAAGGTCGATCTGGTCCTGATCGACGATCCGGTGGCGATGCGCGACGCCTACGCGGCCGGCAACATTCACATCGGCTGGGCCACGCTCGACATGATCCCGTTGTTCGTGGAGCAGCTGCGCCGCGACTCGCGCACCATGCCGCGCGTGTTTCAGCAGATCGATTACTCCAACGGCGGTGACGGCATCGTCGCGCGCGAAGCCGTCCGCAACATCGGCGACCTGCGCGGCAAGACGATCGTGCTGGCGCAGAACTCGCCGTCGCACTACTTCCTCTTGAACTCTCTCATCGACGCCGGGCTGCAGCCGGGCGACGTCGAGCTCAAGTTCACGCAGGATGCCTTCCAGGCAGCGGCGGCATTCAATGCCGATAAATCCATCGCCGCGGCGGTGAGCTGGTCGCCGGACATTTACAACCTGTCGAAGGTCCGCGGCAATCGGCTGCTCGTCTCCACGCAAACCGCCAACAAGCTGATCGCCGACGTCTGGTTTGCGCGCGCCGACTTCGCCAAGGACCATCCCGACATCATCGAGGGTCTGGTGCGCGGCATCTTCGATGCGATGGAGGCGTTGAAGACGCAGACGGCCAAGCAGGAGGCGGCGCAGCTGATGGCAACGGGATATTCGATTCCCGCGACAGACGCGCTCTCGATGCTGGGCGACGCCCACTCGACCAATTGGGCCGAGAACCGCGAGTTTTTCGTCAACGCGAACAATCCGGCAAACTTCGAGCGTACCTGGAACACGGCGTACTTCCTGTACCGGCGCGTCGGCATGGTGTCGAATCCGGTGCCGTTCGACCAGGTCATGGACTTCACCGTCATCAAGAAGCTGGGCGGCGAGCCCCGCTACGCGAACCAGCGCAACGAGTACCAGGTACAGTTCGTGCCGACCACCGCGACCAGCGTGCAGGCCGAGAACACTGAAATCCTCACCAAGACGGTCGTGATTCACTTCTTCCCGAATTCGTGGGATCTGCACAAGAAGGTCATCAGCCAGGTCAACGGGCAGGACCGCGAAACGCCGTACGACCCGAACGTCGACTTCGTCGTCGACGAGATCGGACGGCTCGCCGGCCAGTACGGCGCCGCACGCATCGTGATCGAGGGACACACCGACGCCTCGATGAAAGGACAGATCGATCCCACGGCCGTGAAGGAGCTGTCGACCCAGCGCGCCAACGCCGTGAAGGAAGCGGTGCTGCGGCGCTTCCGCACGCTGCAACCGAACCAGTTCCTGGCGAGCGGCATGGGGTGGGACAAGCCCGCCGACCCGACGGACCCGATGAACAACGCCAAGAACCGGCGCGTGGAAGTGAAGGTGTACCCGCTCGAGGCCACTCACTGAGAGCGCCGTTGTTCGCGCTGCGCGTCTACCCGCGTCCCCTCACCGCGCGGCTCCTGGGACTCGGCGCCATCGCGCTCTGCCTGTTGCTGTGGTGGGCGTTCACGTGGGGCGCGACGCCGGAGACGCGCTGGATCTCGCCCGTCGTGCTGCCCTCACCGGGCGAAGTGCTGCGCAGCCTGCCGAGCCTCTGGACCGAGCGTGCGTTGCTCGAAAGCGTCGTGGCGACGCTGCGCCGCGTGCTCACCGGGTTCGCGCTCGCGATCGTCGTCGGCGTGCCGCTGGGGATCGTGGCGGGCGCCTATCGCGCGTTCGACGCCGCGCTGGCGCCGATTGCGCTGTTCGGCCGCAACATCCCGATCGCCGCCCTGATCCCGCTTACGATTCTCTGGTTCGGCATCGAAGAGACCCAGAAGACGATGTTCATCTTCCTGGCAACGGTACCGTTCGTGTTTTCCGGGACAGTGGACGCGGTGGTCAGTGTGCACGAGCGCTACGTCGAGTCGGCGCAAACCCTCGGCGCGAACTCGCGGCAGGTCGTCACGAAAGTGCTCATCGCGCTGGCCCTGCCGAGCATCTACAACAACCTCCGCACCCTGTTCGGCCTGGCGTTCGGGTACATCATGCTGGCGGAGCTGATCAACGCGAAGTACGGGCTCGGCTATCTGCTCAGCACCAGCCAGCGCCGTGGCCTGACCGAGCACATCATCCTCATCCTGATGATCATCGGGCTGCTCGCGTGGGCGATCGACAGGTTGCTGCTGTGGTTCCAGGCGCAGCTGTTCCCCTACCTGCAGCGCGCGGAGTAACCGTGGCCGCACTTGCCGAGCCGCGACCCGCACTACCCACCCGGCCCCCGATCGTCGAGTTCAACGGCGTCTCCAAGACGTACGAAGACGGCTTTACCGCGATCAAGAACGTCACATTCCGGGTCGAGGATTTGCCGGGTAAAGGCGAGTTCATCACGATTCTGGGGCCGTCGGGGTGCGGGAAATCGACGATCCTGCGCCTGATCGCGGGGCTGCGGCCGCAGTTCCCCGCGACCACCGGGAGCGTCCTCGTGGCGAGCAAACCGGTCAGCGGACCGGGCGCGGATCGGGGGATGGTGTTTCAGGACTACACGGCGTTCGAGAACCGCACGGTCGAGGAAAACGTCAGCTTCGGGCTCGAATGCCGCGGCGTTCCGAAACGCGCCCGTCGCGAGCAGGCGCTCGAATGGATCAACAAGGTCGGCCTCGATCCCGCGCGCGACGCGCAAAAGTACCCGTCGCAACTATCGGGGGGAATGCGACAGCGCGTCGCGATTGCGCGCACGCTGATCCTGCACCCCAGGATCATTCTCATGGACGAGCCGTTCGGCGCCCTGGACCCGACCACCCGGATGCGGATGCAGGATCTGCTCGTCACCCTCTGGCGCGACCTCCAGGCGACGGTGTTTTTCGTGACGCATTCGATCGAGGAAGCGGTGTATCTCGGCGATCGCACGTACGTCATTTCCTCCGCTCCCGGCACGATCCTGCACGAGGTGGCGGTCCCGCCCCCCGATCGCCCCGCGGCCCAGATGCAGAAAGAGCCGGAGTTTCTCAAGGTCGTCTTCGAGCTGCGCGACATGATCGAGCGGCTGCAGCCTTCGACCCGCGCGGGTGACTGATGGGCATCGCGCACTATTTGTGGCGCGCCTTCACCTCGCGCTGGAACCTCCTGATCGTGTTCGGCAGCAGCGCCGCCGCCATGCTGTCGCCCTGGCCGGACGTGCTGCTCCCGCTGATCGGCGCGGGCGAAGCAATCTACCTCGGCGGCCTGGTGTCACTGCCGCGGTTCCGCCAGGCGATCGACGCGCAGGACGCCGATCGTGCCCGCGGGTTGAGCCGCGCCAACGCGCCGAGCGCGTCGCTGTTGATCGCCGGCCTGCGGGCCGAGGCGCAGAAACGTTTCAACGATCTGCGGACGCGCTGCCTCGAGATGCGCTCGATCGCCCGTGCGGCGCAGCCGGTTGGGGGAGGGCTCACAGACGTCTGGACGCCGTCGCTCGATCGCCTGCTGTACGGGTTTCTGCGACTCCTCAGCCAGCAGAACACGCTGCTGCGCTTCCTGCGCTCGACAACTTCCGACGACCTCACCAAGCGCCTCGAGGATCTCAAGAAGAAACTGGATGACGCGCAGAAAACGGGCGACGACCGGATCATCCGGTCGATTCAGGAGAGCGTCGACATCGCGCAGCAGCGGCTCGAGAACTACGGCAAGGCCTTGAAGAACGCCGATTTCGCGGCGCTCGAGCTGGATCGCGTCGAAGGCAAGATCCAGGCGTTGATCGAGATGGCGGCGGCCAACCGCCAGGATCCCGATTTGCTCAGCAGTCAGGTCGATGCCGCCGCGGCAAGCATGAACCACACCGAGGCCACGCTCAATCAGCTGCAGCAGATCACCGGCGTGACCGACGAGCTCGACCAGGTTCCGGCCATCCTGGATGACCCAGCCAAGTCTTCCCCCATCGTCCGCGATCGTGGCTGAAGCGCACCCCCCGCCCCCCCCGCCTGCCCCGTTGCTGCCCGCCTGGGCGCCGCCCTGGGCCTCGCAGCTCGCGGAGCTGTGCTTCTCCGGCACCACGTCCGTGTTCCTGCTGCACGGTAACTCGAACGACCTCATGCCGCGCGGCGAATCGCCCGACGACGGCTACGGCACGATCGCCGACATGCTGGCGGAGCAGCTGTTCGGCAAATGGGACCTGGTGCTGCACTACGACCTGGGTCGAGGGCTGCGCGCGTTTGCCGGGCGGAACGAGAAGCGGCTGCAGAAGATGATCGTGCTGGCGAACGAGAAGATCGCCGACCTGAGCACCGTCAAGAACGATCCCGGCGTCGTGCTGCAGCTCATCGACCGGTTCGTGCGCGCGAACATCATCGCAGCGGGCGACAAGTCGCTCAGCTTCGCCGTGATCATCGACCAGGCATCATTTCTTTTCCCGTCCGGGGAGCCGGGGCGCACCAGCTTCGCCGCGGCGGCGATGCT
>DASPXJ010000141.1:0-20317 GCA_035637355.1 Gemmatimonadales bacterium | reverse complement strand
GGCCACGACCCCGCATCCTCGACCTATCGCGACGTCCTGCTGCACTCGGGGCCGATGGTGTTCTTCGGCAAGTTGTCCGGGGACCGCGGGCGCGCCGGAGCGGGCGTGAGCAACGCGTTCACCATCGGCGCACGGTATGAGATTCCGGCCGGCCGCTCCATGCTGTTCCAGTTCACGACCGCGTACCTGCAGGGCGACCGGTTCATCTACGATCCGCGGGCTGATTCGACATCACCGCAGCGTCGCGTCGGTCCCGTGCAGTCCGACCTCGGGCTCGCGGAAGTCGGGCTGCAGCTGCGGCTCACCGGCGCGAAGTCGTGGCACGGGTTCGCGCCGTACGTCGGCACGGGATTGGGACTCATGTTCGACGTGAATTCACCCGGCGACACGACCGGCAGCGGCTACCAGTTCGGCACAAAGCTCACGGTTGCTATGGCGACGGGCGCGCGCTGGTATCCGACGCGACGCATCACGGTGAACGCTGATGTCCGCGCACATTTCTGGCGTCTCAAGTATCCGCTGTCGTTTCACAATCCCGCGCCCGATGGGTCCCTGGTCGTCCCCCTGACCTCGCACCTCACCGACTGGACCATGCATCCCTGGGTCAGCCTCGGCATTGGATGGACTTTCTAGCCGAAGCGTTCCGGCGCGCGTGGGGGCTGCTGCTGGCGGGTGATTCAGAAGTCTATGGGATCGCTCTTCTAACCCTCAAAGTTGCCGTCGTCGCGACCGTGATCTCGTGCGCGGTCGGCCTGCCGCTCGGCTACTTCCTGGCGACGCGCCGGTTTTGGGGACGGCGCGCCGCGCTGACCGTCGTCAATACCGCACTCGCGTTCCCGACCGTCGTCGTCGGACTGCTGCTGTACGGCCTGCTGTCGCGGCGTGGCCCGCTTGGTTCCCTCGGCTGGCTCTATACCTGGCAGGCCATCGTCATCGGCGACGTGCTGCTCGCCCTGCCGATCGCCGCGGCACTGTCGGCCGCGGCGATTCAGGGCGTGGACCCCCGCATCCGCCGGACCGCCGAGACACTGGGCGCCGGATCGTGGCGGACCGCGTGGACCGTCGCGCGCGAGGCGCGGTTCGCGCTCGCCGCGGTCATTACCGCCGCGTTCGGCCAGGTCGTCGCCGAAGTCGGCGCCGCGATGATCGTGGGCGGCAACATCCGCGGCTCGACCCGCACGCTGACGACCGCGGTGGCACTCTACACCTCCCAGGGTGACTTCGGCTTGGCGCTCGCGCTGGGCGTCGTGCTGTTGATGCTGGCACTGGTGGTCAACATCGCGTTGCAGATGCTGCAGGGACGGGGAGGGGAGGGGGGCGGGGGGGGGGCAGCCGGTGGTTGAGCTGCGCGGTGTCCGGCATCGCTACGAGGGCCGAGTGGTCCTCGATCTGGACCAGTTTGCCGTGCCACGCACGGGGATCCTGGGGGTCGTGGGGCACAACGGCGCCGGGAAAAGCACATTGCTGCGCCTCCTCGCCCTGCTCGAAGCGCCGACCGAAGGGCAGGTCTTCTGGGACGGCGTCGTCGTGCCGCGGCGCCCGCCGGCCGCGTTGCGCCGCCGGGTCACGCTCGTCGAGCAACGCCCGATCCTGTTTCGCGGCACGGTGCGAGAGAATCTGGTCTACGGTCTGGCGATCAGGGGCATCGGACGCAGCGCGGTCAATGGGATGATCGGTCATGTGGTCGAGGAGTTGGGACTCCAGACCCTGCTGGGCCGGCGCCGTCATGAGTTGTCCGACGGCGAGGTACAGCGTGTCGCCGTCGCCCGCGCGCTCGCGCTGCGGCCCGACGTGCTGCTCCTCGACGAGCCGGCGAGCTCGGCGGACCGTGCGGCGGCCGGCGCGCTGTACCGCGCGCTGGCGGCCGAACGCGCCGCGCGTCCGCTCGCGGTGTGCATTGCATCGCATCAGCTCGAGGACGCGTATCGCTGGGCCGACGACATCCGCGCGCTGGCCGAGGGACGGCTGTCACCCGTCACGCCGGAGAATCTGTTCCGCGTCGACCTGCCGGCGGGCGACGGCGTGAAGCACGCCCGCGTGGGCAACGTCGCCATCGTGGTCCTGACCGACCGGACGGGGCCCGCCGTACTGGCGATACCGCCGACCGACATCTTCGTCAGTCGCGAGCGACTGCCAGCGTCGGCGCGCAATGTGTTGTCTGGGCGCGTCACCGGGATGGCGATCGAGCGGTTCGGTGCGGGCGTGCACGTGCGCGCCGACGTCGGCGGCGTCGAGCTGGTCGCCGCGATCACCGCGGAGGCGGCTCGCGATCTGGCGCTCGCGCCCGGGGGCGCCGTCGTATTCTCTTTCAAGGCCACGGCCGTGCGGGTATTCTAAGTAATGCCGACCGGCTATCTCACACGGATCGTGGAGTTTACGGCTACGCACCGGTTTCCCGATCTGCCGGAGTTCGCCGGCGCTACGGGGGACCATAGCCACCGCTATCGCTGTCTCGTGACCGTGAAAGGGGTGTTCGACCCCACCCGCGCTGGGGTCATGAGCCTCAAGGCCCTCGACACGTTGCTCCAGCGCGAAGTCGTAGAGCGCTTCAACGGACGGCATATTAACAGGGACGTCGCGGCCTTCGCCGCGGGAACCTGGCTCGCGACGGGGGAGGCGCTGGCGGTTTATCTGTGGGAGCGCATCGCCGCCGCGTTGCCGCCCGGTGTAACGCTGCATTGTGTGCGCGTCGAGGAAGGGGCTCATCTCTATTCAGAATATTTCGGCGAATCGTAGGGGCAGGATGCTGGCCGATTCGGCCATCGTCGAGGAGTGGCCCGTCTGGCTCGAGGTGAACGGCGAGCCCGCGGTCACGTGGATGTGCACGCCCGACCAGCTCGAGGAGCTCGCGGTGGGCTGGCTGCACGGCGAAGGCTACATCGGGTCCCTCGACGATCTCGTCCAGCTGCGTCCCTGCGCGCCCGATCTGGGCTTCTGGGCGGACGTGAAGCCGGAGCGGCTGGCCCAGGTGAAAGGCGAGAACCGCAAGCGCGTGTTGGCGTCCGGATGCGGCGCGGTCGCCACGATGCTCGCCGATCCGCAGGCCATGGCGCATGTGCCGGCGCGCGGCATGCCGCCGCCGCCCGAAACTTTGCGGACACTCTTCAAACAACTCTTCGCCAGCGGCGCGCGCTACAATGAGACGGGCGGCATTCACGCCGCGGCGCTCACCGACGGCAGCGCGCTGCTGTTTCACGCCGAGGACATCGGACGTCACAATGCGGTCGACAAGGTGATCGGCGCCGCCGTGCTGGCGCGGACGCCGATCGTGGCTCGCGGCCTGCTCGTCACCGGTCGCATCTCCGCCGAGCTGGCGTTCAAAGCGGCGCGGGCGGGGCTGGCGTGGGTGGCGACGCCCAGCGTGCCATCGACCCTCGCCGTGACGATCGCGGAGCGCTCGGGCATGATCCTCGTGGGGCGGGCGGTGAGCGGCACGCCGCACGTGCACGCTCCGGAGGGATGACGCCTTCTCCGGACGAGCTGCGCGCGCTGCTCCGCCGGGCGCGCACCATCGCGGTGGTGGGACTCTCGCCGAAACCGATACGGCCGAGCCATGCGGTCGCGCGCTACTTGCAGCGGGCAGGATATCGCATCGTGCCGGTGAATCCCGGCCACGCCGAAATCCTGGGCGAGAAGAGCTATCCCACACTGACGGACGCGGCGCGTGATCACACGATCGACGTGGTGGACGTGTTTCGGCGCAGCGAAAACGCGGGGCCGGTGGTGGACGAAACCATCACGCTGCGCCCGGCGCCGCAATTGATTTGGCTACAGCAGGGCGTCGTAGATGAGGCGGCGCAGGCGCGAGCCGCGGCCGCGGGTATCCCGTTCGTGATGGACCAGTGTCTTGCCGTCGAACACCGCCACCTCGAGGTCTAATGCGAATTGCCACGTTCGCCGTTCTCGTGCTCGTGCTCGCCGAAGCTTCCCGCGCCGCCGCGCAGACGAATCAGCAGCCGACCATCGTGCTGACGATCAGCGGCGGCGTGATCACCGGACATGGGCTGTGGACCATCGAGAAGCAGCCACTCTGTCTCTTGGATCAGAGCACCGGGACCTGCAGCGGCCTGTACGATACGCTGACGCTCTCCCGTTCCATCTCCCCCAGCATCGTGCTCGGTGCATCTGGAACCTATTTCCCCTGGCCCCATTTGGGGATTCATGCGGAGATTTCCTACGTTGGATTCCCCAACGACGACGCTTGTACGGCACGATTCCTTAATCCTGATGCCCCCGACGAACGCGCCCGGCAGATGTGCGACAACCTCTCGGCCGCGAGCGGCCGGGGCAGCGCGATCAGCCTGTTCGTAGGGACGACACTGCGTGCGGCGAGCCGGCGCGCGGTCAGTCCGTATCTGCGCGGCAACGTGGGCTTCGTCAATTTCTCAGGCAGCACGACGGAGGTCGTCGGAGCGTACTTCGACGGCACGGGGGCACGCGAGCGTCAAATCGTCGAGGATCTGCGTCCGGGGGGGATCAAGCCGATGTTGGGACTGGCGACTGGATTTACGAGTCCAATCGGCAGCGGCTATCAATTCCGGCTCGAGCTGCGTGACATGATGACAGCCATGGAACGCCTGACCGGACCCGCCAATGATCTGGCGGTTGCCCCCAGCGCGAATCGCTACTTTCACCACTTCGCCTTGATCCTCGGGCTCGACGTCGTCCTGGAGAAGAAGCGCGGGCGGCGGTACTAACATGCGGGGCGCGGTGCTCGCCGGTGGCGGGGCGCGCCGCTACGGCGGAGTGCCGAAGGGTCTGCTCGAAGTCGGTGGGCGCCGCATTCTCGATGGCGTGGTCGACGTGCTCCAGTCGGTCACCGGCGCGCTTCCTTTATTAGTCGCGAACGCCCCCGACGCCGCCGCGTGGCGTCCCGACCTCACGACGATGCCCGATGTACGACCCGGCTGCGGCAGTCTCGGCGGGATTTACACCGCCGTCACCGCCGCTGCGGGCCCGGTGTTGTGCGTCGCCTGGGACATGCCCTTCGTCCCCGCGGCGTTGCTGCGCGCCCTGGCGCAAGCCGCAACGGGTGGAGGGGGGGGGGGCGAGTACGACGCGTTTCTTCCCGAGAGCTCGGGGAGGCGCGGTCTGGAGCCGCTGTGTGCCGTGTACGGGCCGGCGTGCCGCCCGGCCATCGCGCGGCGGCTGGAGCGTGGCGACCTGCAGGCCATCTCCTTCCACCCTGACGTGCGGGTCGGTATCCTCTCCCTCGCCGACGTCAAGAAGTTCGGCGATCCCGACGAGCTGTTCTTCAACGTCAACACGCCGGACGATCTCGCGCGCGCGGAGGAGCTGTGGCGGCGACACGCATGATCTCCATCATCGGCCTCAAGAACGCGGGCAAGACGACGTTCCTCGTCGCGCTCGCCGCGGAGCTCGCGCGCCGCAAGTTCCGCGTGATGACGATCAAGCACGGCTCACACCCGGCGGACGTGGATCAGAAGGGCAAGGACACCTGGCGGCATTGGCACGAAGGGAAAGCGGAGCGCGTCTTGATCGAGTCGCCGGGGCAGCGCGTGCTGTTCGAGCGCACGCAGCAGGAGTCCGATCCGATCACGCTGGCCCGCCGCTACCTGAGCGACGCCGACATCGTGCTGGTCGAGGGGTTCAAGCGGGCGCCACTCCCCAAGATCGAAGTCTATCGCACGGTCGCCGGCCCCAAGCCCGTCTTTGACCCTGCCGTGCACGATGCCGCCGATTGGGTCGCGATGATCACGGACGACCGCGATTTGCACGCACCCTTCCCCGTGTTTCGCTTCAGCGATACCGCGTGGCTCGTGACGATCGCGAATCTCGCGTGGGATCGGGCGAAAATACTTCCGCCATGATGACGCCGGCCGAGGCAGCGCGAGTCATCGTGGACCACGTCCGGCCCCTCCCCGCCGAGCGCCGCCCGCTGCGCGCCGCGCTCGACGCCGTGCTCGCCGAGGACGTCGCCAGCCCGATCGATCTGCCGCCCTGGGACAACTCCGCGATGGACGGCTACGCCGTGCGCAGCGCGGATTTGAGGGACAGCGAAACCGACCTCGACGTGATCGAGACCGTTCCCGCCGGCCAGTTCCCCAGCAAGGCCATTGCCGCCGGGCAGGCGATCCGGATCTTCACCGGCGCGCCGCTGCCACAAGGTGCCGATACGGTAATCCGTCAGGAAGACACCGCTCAGCGCGTAAACGGGGGGGCACGAGTCACGATCCGCAATGCGCGCGACGCGAAAAAGAACATCCGGCGCCGGGGGGAGGACATCAAGCACGGCACCGTCGTGTTGCCCGCCGGCGCGGCGCTCGGGCCCGCGCAGCTTGGCGTGCTGGCGTCGATCGCCGTCGATCAACCGCTGGTGCACCGTGCGCCGCGAGTTGCCTTCATGGGATCGGGGGATGAAATCGTCGACCTCGATCAGAAGCGGGAGATTCTCGCCGGGACGAAGATCGCGAGCTCCAACTCCTACACTCTCGACGCCCTGATCCGCCGCGCGGCAGCCGAGCCTCTCAACCTCGGCGTCGCTCGGGATAGCAGGGACAGCCTGCGAGAGCACTTGCGCGGCTCGGCGGGCGCTGACCTGCTCGTGACGACCGCCGGCGTCAGCGTCGGCGAGCACGATCTGGTGCGTGAGGTACTGCAGGAGCTGGGCGGCGAGCTGACGTTCTGGCGCATCGGGATGCGCCCGGGCGCGCCGGTAGGATTCGGGAGCCTCAGCGGCGTTCCGTGGATCGGGCTGCCGGGGAATCCGGTAAGCACGATGGTCACGTTCGAGCTGTTCGTGCGGCCCGCCATCCGGCGCTTGCAGGGGCACGCGTTGCCGTTTCGTCGGACGGTGCCCGTCATCGTCCGGGAAGCGATCACCCTCGGTCCCAGGCTGCGACACTACTTGCGCGCAATCGTGGAGGGAGAGGAGGCGCGTTTGACAGGGCCGCAGGGGTCTGGCATTCTCACCAGTATGGCGCGCGCCAATGCCCTGCTCATCGTCCCGGCCGACATGCCGGCCGTTGCCGCCGGCACCGAGCTGCAGGCGCTGCTGTTCGACGATCCGCGCCACGTCGCGGAACCTCCCTACTGATGCCTGCGCCCGCGTCCCCCGCCCTGCGCGGCGTGCTGCGGCTGTCGAGCTACGTGCTCCTCACGCTGCTCGCGTACTGGATCAATGCGGTCACGCCGTCGACGGCCCGATTCGGCATCCTGTATACGATTCCGGTGTTGCTGGTCACCTGGACCGAGGGTCTGGTCTGGGGAATCGTGTTCGCCGTGGCCACCACAGTATTCCGCGAAGCCATCGCGTGGGTCCAGATGCCGGTCGACACGCCGATGTTGTGGCGCGTCTTCAACGGGTTGGCCTACCTCGTCGTGCTGGGCATCGCCATGGCGGGCCTCCAGACGCTGCGGCGCAGCCAGGCCCAGCTCGCCCGCCTCGTCATTCAGGACCCGCTCACCAACGTGCTGAACGCCCGCGCGTTCGTCGACCGGCTCGGCCAGGAGCTGGACCGCAATCGCCGCTATCCGCGCCCGCTCGCGCTGATGTACATGGATCTCGACAACTTCAAGGTCATCAACGACACCCATGGTCACCAGACGGGGGACGCGGTGCTGCGGCTGGTCGCCGACGCGATGCGCTCGTCGGTGCGGCAAGCCGACGTCGTCGGGCGGCTGGGTGGCGATGAATTTGCGGTGCTCATGCCGGAGACGGACGCCCAGCTGGCGGATGCCGCGGCCCGGCGGCTGATCGCCGGACTGCGCACTGTGTTCAAGGGAACCCCCAACGTCACGGCGAGTATTGGCGTGGTGTCCTGTACCGCGACGGATGCGAGCACGGACGATCTCTTGAAGCGGGCCGATCAAGCGATGTATGACGCGAAGAAGTTGGGGAAGGACCGCGTGGTACAGGTCGCTCTTTGATCCTGCTGCTGCTCGCGCTCACCGGGGTGAGCGCGCACGATTCCACCCCGCAGCTCTACTACAGCCTCACGGTCCCCACCGACCGCTCGGCGTACCTGGTCGAGCTCCAAATCGCCAACCCCCCCAATCCCAGCCGGCTCGTCATCCCGAACTGGGCGCCGGGGGCGTATCGGCTCATGGATGCGGGGCAGAACATCGGGGGATTCGTCGCCGTCACCGCCGCGGGCGAACAGCTGCCGGTCCACCAGGACTCCCCGATCTCGTGGATCGTCGACACCAGGGGCAACGCGAGGATCACGGTCCGGTATACGGCCGGGTTGCGTGACACGATCCAGTGGCGGCGACCCAACAATCGCTGGTTCCTGCGTGCCGGCTCCGGCGTCGTCGACGGGCCGCGCACGTTCATGTATCTCGACGGTTGGAAGCAATCGCCGGCCCGCGTGACGTTCCAGCTCCCCCCGGGCTGGCGCATCGCCACCGGACTCGTACCCACGACGATCGACAGCCTGGCCTTCTCCGCACCGAGCTACGATGTGCTGATCGATTCGCCGGTTCTGCTGGGCCACTTTCTGTCGTATCGCTTCAACGCCGCGGGGACGCCGCACCGGGCCGTCGTCGATCTCGGCGGCGCCCGCGCCCACGCGCCGGCGGTGTTCGTGGACATGTTGCGCCGGATCTCCACCACCGCGATCGGCATCTTCGGCGGCGCGCCCTACCAGGATTACACCTACATCTTCGTCGGCGGCCGCGGCGGCGGACTCGAGCATCTCAACTCGACGACCATCGGCGTGACGACGGGAACGCTGGCGCGCAACCCGCGCGCGGCCGAAACGGTGAGCGCGCACGAATTCTTTCACGCCTGGAACGTCAAGCGCATCCGGCCGGTCGAGCTCGGACCGTTCGATTACGAGCACGAGGTCCGGACGGTCAACCTGTGGTGGAGCGAGGGCGTGACCGACTACTACGCCGACGTCATTCTCGCGCGCGCGGGGCTCGACAGCCCCGGCGACTTCGCGCAGGGCATCGCGACCTCCATCGGCAATCACCGCGGCAACCCGGCACGGCTGCGCATCTCTCCCGAGCGCTCCTCATGGACGGTCTGGGATTCGCCGGCCGTCAATGACAGCTACACGATCTCCTACTATCTGCAGGGCGAGCTGCTCGGGTTTCTGCTCGACCTCGGGATTCGCGACTCCACCGACAACGCGAAGTCGCTCGACGACGTCATGCGCTATCTGTTCGACCATTTCGCCGGCGAGCGCGGCTTCACGCGTGACGATCTGCTCGCTGCGGTCCGCGCCGCGACGGGACGCAACTTCGAGGAGTTCTGGCGGCTCTACGTGAGCGGCGTCACGGAGATCCCGTGGAACGACTACGTGCGGGCGGCGGGATGGGCAGTGGTGTTCAGCGAAGAGACGGCCATCGATGCGCGCATCGGCTCGATCCCGCCGGCCGTGCAGGGGGGACGCTGGCGTGCCGTCGCGGCGCCCGGCAGCGCTGCCGCCGCGGCGGGGCTCCAAACCGGCGACGAGCTGGTGCGGATCGACGGCCGCACGATCATCGATGGCAACGACGTGACGGCGATCGTCCGGCGGATCGGCCGCAACGCCCTGGTGGTCGTGGACGTCGTGCGTGACGGCCAACCGCTCGCGATCCGGTTCCGGGCCGGTACCTACCAGCGTGTGCGCGCGCAGCTGCGCGACCTGCCGGCGCCGACGGCCAGGATGCTGCGCATTCGCGCCGGGATCGTACGGTGAACCAGCGCGTGATGGAGCTGGTGCTGATCTTCACGTCGATCCTCTTCATCGTCGACCCGTTCGCGGTCATTCCGACGTTCCTGGCGATGACCGTACGCGACTCGCCACAGCAGCGGCGCGTGCTGGCGCGCCGGGGCGCGTGGACCTGCGCGATTACGCTGATCGCGTTCGCGCTGGGCGGCAGCATGATCTTCAAGATCTTCGGGATCACGATCGGCGCGTTCAAGATCGCGGGCGGCGTGCTGATCGGCCTGAACGCGCTCGACATGGTGCAGGCGCGGCGCAGCCAGCAGCGCGAGACGGCGGTGGAAACCGCCGAGGGCATCGAGAAGGACGACATCGGGATCATGCCGCTCGGCGTCCCGATGCTCGCGGGGCCCGGCGCCATCTCGACCGTCATGGTCCTCGCGTTGGGCGCGAAATCGCCCGCGGCGACGGCCGCCATCTACGTGTCCATCCTGCTCACGGCCGTGATCTCGTTTCTGGTGTTGTCGGCGGCATCGCTGGTGGAGCGCCGGCTCGGCCAGACGGGCATGCGGATTCTCACGCGCCTCATGGGGCTCGTGTTGAGCGCGATTGCCGTGCAGTTCATCATCGACGGCGTCAAATCGGGCTTTGGCTGAGGTTCCCACCAACGGACTAGTCCATCCGGAGGAGAACGCTCACACGTCCGGCCCATCGTTGGATTGATTGTGCGGAGAAATGCGGATTCCTACTGTTTCGCTCATGGCCTCTCCCCGTCCGTCGTCGACGCATCGCTAGATGTCATCCCCGCTCGTGAGTACGCTGCTGATCGAAGGTCCGGTGAACCGGCACTTCGCGCAGCTGCATCGCGACCCGGAGGCCCTCACCGACGCCGTCAACTTGTACCTGCAGACGGGCCTGCGGCGCGGCAACGGCGTCGTCGTGATCGCCGCCCGCGCCCACACCGATCGCTTCCTCACGCGGTTGCGCGAAGACGAGCTCGATCCCGGTGTGTTCCTCAAGTCGGGCCAGCTCGAGCTGCATGACGCCGAGCTGACGCTGCGCAAGTTCATGCAGAACGACATGCCGGACTGGAACGATTTCCGCCGCTGCATGGCCGCGCTGTTCGAACGGGTACGGGCGTTCGGGCGCGGTACGACCCGGGCGTATGACGAGATGGTGAATCTGCTGTGGCACGAAGGGAAAGAAGAAGCCGCCATTCGTCTCGAGGAGTACTGGAACGAGCTCGCACGCCTGTATCCGTTCTCGCTGTTCTGCAGCTACATGCTCGACGTCCATCACGAGCAGGCCTACAACGGACCGTTGGAAGAGATCGGCCGGACCCATTCCGACATCATCGGGACCGCCGAGGATGAGCGGTTTCGCGTCGCCCTGGATGCCGCCAGCCGGGACGTGTTCGGGGTACCGCTGTCGCAGATGGTGGGGTTTTCCGGGGAAACGCACCCGGGCGAGCACCGCTTTCCCAGCGGGCAGCGCACGATGCTGTGGGTGAAGCGCAATCTTCCCTCGGCCAGCGCCGCGGTGCTGGAACGAGCACGTCGTTACTACGAAGAATCGTCGCCGGAATAATCCGTAATGACGTCGCCCTCCAGCAGTTCCTTCCTGACCGAGGCTCCCACAGGCCGCCATTGCGCGCAGTTTCACAGGGATCCGAATACCCTCACCGAATCCGCCTACGCCTTCCTCGAAGCAGGTATACGGCGCGGCCAGAACGTGCTGGTGATCGCCGCCCGTGATCATGCGGACGAGCTGCTGATTCGCCTGGCCGCAAACAAGTTTCACCCCGGAGCACTGACCAATTCGGGCCAGCTGAGCATCATGGACGTCGCCCAGATCATGGGGCAATGCATCGCGGGCGGCATGCCCGAATGGGGTCGGTTTCGCAACGCGCTCATGCCGATGCTGTCGCGCGTCCAGCCCGGCGGACGGGGAACGCGAATCTACAGTGAGTTAGCGAGCGCCCTGTGGCAGGGCGGCAATCCCGAGGGCGCGATCCGTCTCGAAGAGCTCTGGAACGCGCTGGCCGTCACCATGCGGTTTTCGCTCTACTGCGGCTACACGATGGACACGCTCTCCGAGGAATCGTACGCGGGGCCGCTGGAGGAGCTGGGCCGAACACATTCTGATATCCTCAGCACACCGGAGGATGAGCAATTCGGCGTCGCACTCGATCGGGCCAGCAAGGAGATCTTCGGGATTTCACTCACGCAGATGGCGGGCGTATCCAAGCAGGAGGGCGCTCGGCGGTTTCCGAGCGGGCAGCGGACCATGCTCTGGGTTAAACGCAACCTGCCGATGTCGACTGCCCAGATCGCGGAACGCGCGCGCCACTACTTCAGGGACAGCCACGCCTAGCGCTACATCCGTTTGTACTTCGGCCCGCTGCCCCCTTCCCGCGGCGTCCAGCGAGGTCCCAGTACATCCGTAGCCTTACAATCGACGCAATTCGGCGCATTGATCCGCAGCCCGTTCTCCGTCGCATCGTAGACGCCGGCGGGGCACATGTGCGAGTAGAACCGCGCGACATCGCCTGGGACGCCCCCGGCCGGGATCAGATGGCTGGGAATCGTGTCCCGCGTGGAATTCCCGGATTTGAATACCGCATCCACTTTGCTGACCCCGTTCGACGTCTCGGCTGACCCCGGGCGCAAGCCCGGGGAAGACCGTCGCGCGACCTGCACATCCGCATGCATCCGATACTTCCCCCCCGGGAACCGCCCGCCGGTGAGCGTCATCAGCCCCGCTTGGAGGCCGCCAAGGTAGAACCCGTCGCGGAAGGCGAGCCGCATGTTGCGGGTGCGGTACAGATCGGCGCGAACGTACGAGCCGTCCACCTGACTATCATATGCCGCGAGCGCGGCACCGCTCTTCACGTTCTGGAAGATCGCCCGCGCCGCGAAGATCCCCGACTGCATCGCGTAATGAATGCCTTTGAGCGACGGAACGTCCACGAATCCGGCGGCATCGCCAAGCAGGACGATACCGTCACCTGAGCGCCGCTCGGGCAGCGAATAGAGACCGCCCTCCGGAATCGTCTTTGCGCCCCATTCCACCAGTTCCCCGCCGGCGAGCAACGGCTTGAGCAGCGGATGTTGCTTGAAACGCTGCAACAGCAGATGCACATCGAGTCCCGCGTCGCGGTAATCGAGGCCGACGACCAGGCCGAGCGCGACGAGGCTCGGCTCGAGCGGATAGATGAAGCTGCCCCCGAAGGCATCGGTCGGGAGTGGCCAGCCGAGTGTGTGGATGACGCGATCGAGCGGCCGCTTCGTCTCCCACAGCTCTTTCACGCCGAGGGCGAAGATCTGGGGATTGTCCGACGGCACTGTCTGCCACTCGCACCACGCCTGTGCGAGCAGGCCGCGCGTGCCTTCGGCCAGCGCCGTGACCTTCGCGACCAGGTCGTTGGGCGGCGTACCACCGGGCGTCGGGTTCCCGTCTCGATCGAGAGCAGCGGGCGCCGTCCGGACACCTGCGACCGTCGACTCCCGCACGAGCAGCTGCGCCGCCGGAAACCCCGTGAACAGATTGACGCCGAGCGCTTCGGCTTTGGCGCCAAGCCAGCGCACGATTTCGCACAGCGAGGCGACGTAGTTGCCGTGATTGCGCATCGACGGAGGCGTGGGAAGCCGGATCTTGGAACCTGGAGTCAGGAGATAGACGGCTTCCTTCGTTACTGGTCCACGGAACGGGAAGTCGGAATCTTTGAGATCGGGAAACAGCTCGCGGAACGCCCGCGGGTCTACGACCGCACCGGAGAGCGAATGCTCGCCGAGCGCCTCGGCTTTTTCGAGCACGCCGATGTTGAGATCCGTTGCGTCCGCCTTGGCCAGCCTGGCGAGCTCGATGGCGCAGGCAAGTCCGGCCGGCCCGGCACCCACGATGAGGACGTCGAGCTCCATGCGGTCGCCGGCGCCTGGAGCGCCGTCTTGCAGAATGAGCTTGTCCAACGGCAGCGCAGGTTGATACTGCCCCGGAATGAACTCAGCCATGCAGTTTGCGGATCTCTTCGGTCAATCGCGGCACGATCTCGAACAGGTCTCCCACGACGCCGTAGTCCGCGACTTTGAAGATCGGCGCGTCCTTGTCCTTGTTGATCGCGACGATGACCTTCGACGTACGCATGCCGGCGAGATGCTGGATGGCGCCGGAGATGCCGACCGCGATGTACAGCGACGGGCTCACGGTCTTCCCCGTTTGCCCGACCTGATCCGCATGTGCCCGCCACCCCGCGTCGACCACCGCGCGTGACGCGCCGACCGCGGCCTGGCCGCCGAACGCGTGCGCCAGCTCTTCCAACACCTTGAAATTGGCGGGCTCCTTCAGCCCGCGGCCACCCGAGATGATCACCTGCGCTTCGGCGACGTCGAGCGTCCCCGCCGGAGCGGCTTTGATCTCACGCACCATTACCCGGCCGGCCGGAACGTTGACGGCGATCGTCTCTGCGGCGCCGGCCTTGGGTCGCTCGACCGGTGTGAAGACGTTCGGTCGCAGCGACAGCACCACCGGCTGTGCCGCAACCTTTAGCTTGAGCAGGGCTTTGCCGGCGTACACCGGTCTCGTCACAAAGATGACGCTACCATCAGCGGCAAGATCAGTGAGATCTGCGGCCACGCCTACGCCGAGCTTGGCGGCTACGCGAGGCGCAAGATCTTTGCCGGTCGCGCTCGCGGCAAAAACAATGGCGCGATAGTCGCCCTTCGCGCGGTCGGCGAGCGCCTGGGCGTATCCCTCGGGCGCGTACTTCGCGAATGCCGGATTGGCGAGTGTGACGACTCTATCCGCGCCGTACGCGGCGATCTGATCGGCACCTTTGACGGGAGCGGCGGCGCACACCACGGCTTCCACCGTGCCACCGAGCCGGGCGGCGCCCGTCACGACCTCGTGCGAGATCTTCCGCAGCACACCGTCGCGCTGCTCGAGCACCGCGAGGACCCGAGTCACAGGACTTTGGCTTCTTCGCGCAGCAGCCGCACCAGCTCGCCGACGGCCCCCGCCCCCTCGCCGACGATCTTCCCTGCTTTCCGCTCAGGCGGTGGCATGAGGGCAACCACCTCGAGCACACCAGCTCCCGGCTGCACCGGCTTCACCTCCAACGGCTTTTTCTTCGCCGCCATGATCCCCTTGAGCGCGGGGTAGCGGGGCTCGTTGAGGCCTTTATCGGCGGTGAGGACGGCAGGCAGCGGGAACTCGACGACTTCGATGCCTCCCTCGATCTCGCGCTCCGCGACACCCGTGGCGCCCTCGATATCGAGATGCGAGATGGCGGTGACACAGGGCATTCCGAGCAGCTCGGCGACGAGTGGACCGACCTGGTGATTGTAGTCGTCGATCGCCATCCGGCCGAACAGAATCAGGTCCCAGCTCGCGCCCTTCAGCTCGCCAGCGATGAGCCGTGCGGCTTCAAATGGGTCTGCGGGAATCTTGTCGGCCTGGAGGAGCACGCCACGATCGGCGCCCATCGCGAGCGCGGTGCGGATCGTTTCCTGCGCGGCGGGCGGGCCGAGGCAGATCACGGCGACTTCGCCGCTGCCCGCCTTTTCCTTGTGCCACAGCGCCTCCTCGACGGCGAACTCGTCATACGGATTCATGACGAACTTCACGCCGGCCTCGTCCAAACTTTTGCCATCGGCAGCGATTTTGACGCGCGTTTCCGAATCGGGGACGCGCTTGATGCAGACCGCGATTTTCATGAGGACCGAAAGCTACGCTACCGTCTCGCCATGCGGAACACGGCGATGCCCCAACGTTCGGGATCGTCGGGTGGGTCGTCGTTCCAGTCGTTGTAGGAGTGGGAGCCGTCCGAACGGTAGCGCAACACGTAGGCTCCAGCGGGCAGGGTGATCACGCCGTCGAAGCTGCGGTTCTTATCGGCGCCGCCGGCGGGGTCGGTTTCGTCGTACTTCATTTCCCACACACGGCGCCCGCCGGCATCCTCGATCCAGCCGTAATCGAACATGTCGTCATCACGGCCCTCCCCGACGGCCAGCACGCGCAGCCGCGTCGCTTCGGTCAGGCGGAACGTCGCGCGCGCGTCTTCGTCGTTGGCCATGTGCTCGAGCTGCGCCACGGTCACGTCGTTGCCGGCGCCCCCCCCCGTGGCGCGCAGGAACGGCCCGATGTCGGCAGGGTTCAGCCGCCGGCTGGCGGGGAAGACGCTCACGCCCCAGTAGCGCGCCTCGGCGGGCGGCGCGCCATTCCAGTCGTTGTACGAGTGCGAGCCGTCGCTCTTGTAGTACACGAGATAATTGCCCGGTGCGAGATGCACGGTCCCGTCGAACAGCCGGTTCTTCGCGGCACCGCCGGCATGCTCGGTGTTCTCGAAGCTCATCGACCAGATCCGCTTGTGCCGTTCCGCATCCACGATCCACGCGTAGTCCGCCATGCGGTCGCGGAAGCCCTCGCCGATGGCATAGAGGTGCACGTCCATCGGACGCCGCAGCGCGAAGCCGGCCGACCGCATCTCGTCGTCTCTGATCCCGATCAGTGAGACGATGGTCTGGCCCTGCGGCACCGGCTCGTACTCGAACGGCTTGACCGCGGCGCGTGCTGCTGGATCAGCCACGCGCAACGTGAGACCCCAGAACTCCGGATCGGTCGCGGGTACGTTGTTCCAATCGTCCGGGCTGTGGGAGTCGTCGCAGGCGAAGTACGCGACGTAGTGTCCCGGCTTGAGCTGCAGCGTCTCGTGCGCCATGCGGTTCTTCGCAGCGCCGCCCGCGGGATCGGTGGTGGCGTACGTCATCGACCAGACGCGCTGGCGCGTGTCGGCGTTCATGATCCAGCCGTAATCGAGTTCGTCGTCGAGCGTCAGCTCGCCGATCGCGTAGACCTCGACCTTCGTCGGCCGGGTGATCTCGAAACCTTTACGCGCCGAGCTGTTGCGATCCGGCACGACGGTCACGACGGCAGACGCTCGGAACGCGCCCTGCGCGGCAGTCAGCTCGTCATGGGAAGCGCTGCGGCCGGCGCCCGTGATGGTGATCCCGAACTGCCTGAACAGACCCGTTTCGACGTAGGGACCACCGTACTTCGCGCGGCGGCCGAGACGCACGATGTCGCGAAAGTCCTTGATGTCGCGGTTGAAAGCGGAGAAGGCGGACGGATAGGAGGCGTAGTGAGCTTCGTACGTCCCGGCGGGAAGCCGGATGGTGCCGTCGAAGTGCCGCAGGCCGTTGGATTCGCGGCGGGTTTCGGCCGATCGGAGATCCCATACCACCGCGCGCGTACGGGCATCGAGTATCCACGCCGCGGCGGGCCACGTGGTCTGTTCGTCATCCTGCCAACGGCGCTCGTCGCGGTTGCGCAAGCGGTCGGGCCACGGTTCGGCGCCGACGGCCGACAGTTTGAGCTCCTGTGGCGCGCTCAGCATGAAAGTGCTGACACGGTATTCCTGTGGCCTGAGATCGTGGATATCGACAAGGGCCGGTGCTTGGGGTGCTTGGACCTGCGCCACGGCCAGAAGAATTGCGAGGAGCATGGGAGTCATAACGGCGCGCGCTCAAAAGGGTTTCTCCAATCTACGGCGTCGCGCCGCCCATGCCCGGCACGGCCAGAGGGCGCACAGCTATCTCGAACTCTAGTTGAAGGCGGGCAGTCCCGTGATCTCCTGCCCCAGAATCAGCGTGTGGACGTCGTGCGTCCCCTCGTAGGTGTACACCGATTCGAGGTTTGCGAGATGCCGCATCGCTTGATACTCCGCCAGAATTCCGTTCGCGCCGAGCAGGCGGCGGGTCTCGCGGGCGATGTCGGTGGCCATGCTCACGTTGTTGCGCTTGGCGAGGCTGACTTGCTGGGGCGTGGATTTGCCGTCGTCCTTGAGACGACCTAACTGCACACAAAGCAGCTGGGCTTTCGTGATTTCGGTGAGCATGTCCGCGAGCCGCGCCTGTTGCAGCTGGAACCCGCCGATCGGCTTCCCGAACATCACCCGCTGCTTCGCGTAGCTCACGGCCTCGTCGTAGCATGCCATCGCGGCGCCGACGGCGCCCCAGGCGATCCCGTAGCGCGCGGCCGTAAGGCACATGAGCGGCGACTTGAGCCCGCCCGATTTGGGCAGAATCGCATCTTTGGGCAGATGCACGTCCTGCAGCACCAGCTCGCTCGTATCGCTGGCCCGCAGCGAGAGTTTGCCTTTCTGGTCCTTTGCGGAGAAGCCCTTGGTGTCGGTGGGCACGATGAACCCACGGATGGAATCGGCGTCATCGAGCTTGCCGGTCTTCGCCCAGATGATCGCGGCCTGCGCCGTCGAGCCGTTGGTGATCCACATCTTGGCCCCGTTCACGACCCACCCATCCTTCGTTCCCTTGGCGACGGTGATCATGCCGGCGGGATTCGAGCCGTAGTCGGGCTCGGTCAGCCCGAAGCAGCCGATCACCTTGCCGCTCGCCATCTGCGGCAGCCATGTCTTCTTCTGTTCTTCCGAGCCGAACGCGTAGATCGGATACATGACGAGCGCGCCCTGCACCGAGGCGAAGGAGCGCACGCCCGAATCACCGCGCTCCAGCTCCTGCATGATGAGCCCGTAGGCGACGTTGTTCAGGCCGGCGCAGCCGTACTCTTCAGGAAGGTTCGCACCAAACAGGCCGAGGGCGGCCATGCCGGGCACGAGTTGTTTCGGGAACTTGCCGGCGACGTAGGCTTCGCCGATGATGGGCATGAGGTTTTCATCTATCCAATCGCGGACGGTGTCACGAATGGCTCTCTCCTCTTCAGAGAGAAGCCCATCAATGTTGTAGAAATCAACGCCTGTGAACTTCGGGGGCATGCGAGCCTCGGTTAGGGTAGCGAGCCCACGGCCGCCGCTTCGGAGGGCGTCGGGGGTACCTGGTTTTTCTTGCGAGCAAATGCCGCGGTGTCTGATGGTTGGAACCGCTGTTTCGCCGCTTCCCATCGAAAAAACGTCACTTGCACTGCGGTAGGATCGATCGTCACAAAATTGAAGGAGACGGGCCGGCCTCCACGCGCGCGGGTCGAGAGCGTCCCCGCGGTCGAGACGGCCACCCGCCCGTCGAGCATTTCGGCGCCTTCCTGGTGATCGTGCCCGCACAAGACGACGTCCGTCCCCGCTTCGACGATGCGGCGCTGGGCGCGCTTCCAGCGTGCCAGCCCCATGCGCTGCGACATCTCGCCGCGCAGCACGTTGTGATGCACGACGAGCACCCGCGGCAGCCCGGGCTCGGCCTGTGCGAACACGTTTTGCACGCGCTGCATCTCGGCTTTCGGCAGGTGACCCTTCACGGCGATGTCACGCAGCCGAGGCGTCAGCGATCCCCACGCCACCCCATGCGCCGTGAGCGCCGCGGCGATCACCGCGCCGCCGGGAATCGTCAATGTCGGCGTCAGGTCGGCGCCGAAGTAGCTGCGGTACTTCTGATAGACGGCGTCCTTGCCGAACGGAATGAGCGGCCGCCACCACCACTGCACGTCGTGGTTGCCGGGAATCACGAGCACCGGCGCCGTCTCCCGGCACAGATTCGCGAAGGCGCGGCCCCGCTGGAATTCGCCGTGCCGCGCGCGCTGCGAGAGATCGCCGCCGATGACGATGGCATCGGGACGCAGATCGGGCAGCATCCGCTCCAGCGCTTCGACGACCGGAATGTCGGCGAGCCCGCCGAAATGCATGTCGCCGATGTGCGCGATCTGGACCGTCATGACTCGATTTGCACGGTGTAGGTCAATGTGGCTTCTCCGCCTGCGGGAACCGAAACGCGGAAGCGCGACTCGGCCGACGAAAGCTTTTCGGGCGGTGCACTACTCTCCGTGATCCTCCAATTCCCGAAATGCGATTCGCGCACATCTACGGTGACCGCTTGCGCTTTGGCATTCGAGAGCGTCACGCGATACGACGCCGTCACGCGCTGCCGCGGCGGGAGGCCGCGGCGCTCGGTCGGAAGCTGCTCCTGATTGTAGTCGGTCTGCACACGCTCGGCGGTGATGTCGAACGCATCTCCGGATTGAAGACGCAGATCTCGTCCCGGCGCCGTGTGGTCGTTGGACGCTTCACCGATAAGCTGCACTCGGCCGCTCGAATCGGCTTGATACAGCTGCACGGTCCCGGCAGGAAGCGGCCGGTCGCCGAACGGCGTCTTTGCCGCGCGCTTGATCGTATACCAGACCTGCACCGGCACGCGGTTAGGTTCAGGGTTTTGCCCGATCCAGCCACGCCAGGGCAGCACGCCGGGAACGATGAGCTCCTGGGTAACGGGTGCCGAGCTGCGAGGGAACAACGCTGTCGCCACAGGGACCGCTGGTTCAATCGAGAGTCGGCCGGGCAGCTGGTAGACGTGAGTTTCTCCGACGGCCTCTTCCGCGGCGTACCTTTTCTCCTCTGCAACCATCGTGCCCGCCCGACCTACCATATCCATCGCGGGAGCGGGCGCGGCTGGCATACGGGTACGCCGGATAGCCCCGGCCACGAGCTGCACTTCGGCGCTATCGGCGCGGAGAGTCTGCGACGTCACGGTCGCCGTGCCCGTGACCTGCGCACGCGCGCCGGTGACGATCACCTGATATAGCGCTTCCCACGTCATCCCCTGCGCCACGTACGCGATGTCGGTGCGTTGCCGCGCGCGCGCCGCGTCCAGAACGACTTGCGCCTCCGGGGCGGTTCGCACGAGCTCGGCGGGAAACAACGGCTCGCCGGGCAAGCCGAGTAACAACCGGCCGTCGGACAGCTTGAACTG
>DASPXJ010000140.1:0-16774 GCA_035637355.1 Gemmatimonadales bacterium | reverse complement strand
CCCGCCGACCATCGGTGAAGTTTTGCCCGCTCGCTGCCATACCCAGGTAGAGGGATCAACCCAGGGGGGGCAACGGTGGGCGACGCGGACCACGATGTGTTGAACGGCATGCCGCCGGTCGAGCTGTGCGACCGGCTGCTCGGCAAGGGCGGGTTTTTGGAGCTGCCGTTCCTAAGCGACGAGCCCGCGTGGATCGCGGCCCGAACGCACCGCCTGGAGACCGACCAGCTCCGGCAGCGGATGCAGGCGCTGCTGTTGCTCGGTGACCAGCTGCTCTCGCCGGCCGACCGGAAGGCGCGGCGCGAGGAGATGGAGGACCTGGGCGATACCATCCGCAGCCGTAAGGCGGAGGGGCTGTTCCTGGAGTCGGCGGCGGAGGTCGAGCGCCGGGTGCGCTGGGCGCCGCTCGTCACCGCGGTGCGCACGCGGCTGCGCGAAGGCGCGGGCGCGGTGTACTGGCGAGAGGTCGCGCCCATCCTGGAAGCACTGGAGGGGGGGCTCGCCGCGCTCGGCGACTATCAGTTGGCCGCCGGCGTGTGGCCGTTCACCGACGCACCCGCGCTCCCCCGATTCGACGGCAGTCCCTTGGCCCACACGCTCCACCGGCTGCACGCCGCGTTCGACGGGCTCCCGAAACCCGATGCGCCACTGCCGCCGATGGCGCCCGCCCGGGAGCCGCGGATTCCGCTGCGCCTGTTGGCCGACCTGCCGCTCAAGAGCACGACGTACATCGCCGGCGAGGTCATCGACGTGTCGCCGGCCCATGCCCGCGTCTTGATCGCGGAGCGTCGCGCCATCGTGCACGCGGAGCTGGTGGAGCTCGGCGATTTTGACCTCGACTGCGCGACCTGGCGCGAGCAGCGCCACTTGCCGGCCGCCGTGCCCGGCGGGGAGCACCTGGAGCAGACGCGCGTGCAGGCAGCCGCGGCGCGGGCAGCCCACGAGCGGCAGACACGCGAGCGCGAAGCAGCCGAGCGTGGTGCGGCGGCGCGCCAACTGGCCGAGCTGTGGCCCTAACCGGAGACCCGACGATGCCCGAGCGCGACGTGCTGAACCTCAGCGAGTGGAAGGCGCTCGCCGCGCGTGACGCGGCGCCGCGCGACGTGGTGCTGCGCAAACAGTTCACGAGCGAGGTGAAGGCCGCGGCCGATGACCCGCGCGGCGTCGAGCTCGCCATCTCGACCGCCGACCCGGACCGCGACCGGGACACGCTGGCCGTCGAGGGCTGGCGGCTCGACAACTACCGGCGCAACCCCGTGGTGCTGTTCGCCCACGACTACCGCGCGCTCCCGGTGGCACGCGCGACGCGCGTGTGGGCGAGCGACGGGGCGCTGCGGTCGGTCGCGCACTTCGTGGAGCCCGAGATTTACCCGCTCGGCGAGACGGTGCTGCAGATGCTCAAGCGCCGGTATCTGAGCGCGGCGTCGGTCGGGTTCGCGCCGATCCAGTGGACGCGCAACGAGGAGCGGGGCGGCATCGACTTCATCGAGCAGGAGCTGCTGGAGTACAGCATCGTGCCGGTGCCGGCGAATCCCGCGGCGCTGGTCGCCCGCGCCGCCGCCGATGGCCTCGACCTCGCCCCGCTGCGCGCGTGGGCCAAGAGCTTCGTGGGCGACGCGCGCGACGACTACGCGACGGTTTCCCGCGGCGACCCGCTGAGCGACGACGTGCTGCTCGATCTGCTCGGCGTCGGGGCCGGTGACCACCGCGCGCTGCACGCGGCCCTGGGCTGCGGTGCCCCGGAGACGAGCGACCACGCCCTGCTGGCCGCGCTCGGTCTTGATGGGGTCGCACCGGTCGGCGGCGCGCCGGTCGAGATCGACCCCGAGGCCGCCGCGGCGTTCGCGGTCGAGCACCTGCGAACCGCGCTGCCGGCGGTGGTGGACGCGCGCATCCGCCGGCACCAGGGCCGGCTCGACTGATGGCCGACGACGGCCGCGTGCTTGTCTGCTTTCTGCGCCGCGCGGACGTGCCCACGCTCGGCACCGACCAGGGCGGCGCGTATGCCGCCGGCGACGTGGCGGGCTTCGCGCCCGAGCTGGCCGCGCACCTGGTGGCGAGCGGCGCGGCCCGCTACGCCACCACCACCGATCTCGCGGTCGCCGCCGACCCGCAGCGCGGTCTCAACCCGGGCACGCACGAGCGGCCCGCGTTCCGCGGCCGCCTGCTGTCGGAGACGCGCCGCATTGATGGTCACCACCTAGGACCGGAGGTCTAGCATGCCCGCTCTCGCAAAGCTCGGGCTGACCGTGCGCTACTTCGACGCCACGGGCACCGAGCAACCCGCCATCATCACCCGCGTCATCGACCCGGCCACGGGCAAGTGCAACCTGACGGCGTTTCAACCCGCCGGGACGACGGCCGCCGTGGTGAACATCCTCTACTCGGCCACCGGCGCGCCGAGCACCTGGCAGGAGCTCGACGTATGACGACGAAACCCGGGGCGGCTGCACCCGCGACGCCCGGCACGGCCGTGACCGCACCGCGGGCCACGCTGCTGGAGCGACTACTCGCGCTCGCGCAGACACCCGAGGAACGGGAACGCGCGTTCGCGCTCACCGAGCGCGTGCAGCAGCAGCAGGTGCTGGCCGAGCTGTCCGAGCAGATCGCCGCCACGAGCTGGGGCGAGAAGCTGTCGCCAGCGCTGCGCGCCCAGGTGATCCGCTACGCGCTGGACGTGGGCGCCGACCCGGCCCGCCACCTGTTCGTCTTGGGCGGCCGGCCGTACCTCAACGCCACGTTTTACAAGGAGCTCGTCGCCGCGCAGGCGGACTTCCAGCGCGACGAGGTGCAGTTCGTCCACGACGACGAGCGCGCGAGCCCCGAGGAGCGCGAGGAGCGGCGGCGGCTGCGGGTGGTCTACGCGGTGCCGGAGAAGGTCGGCGAGCGCGCGGTGCTCGCGGCCGCGGTCGTGACGCTGCATTTCGAGGACCGCGGGCCGTTCATCGGCGTGAAGTGGGCGCCGTCGAGCAAGACCGATCCCGTGGGCACCGAGTTCCCGGTCCACAGCGCGGAGAGCCGCGCGTATCGCAAGGCCGCCGAGAAGGCGGTGTCCGCGTGGTTCACGCCCGAGCGCACGCACCGGCTCCAACGCATCGAGCAGCTCATCGAGGCGCAGAAGCTCGGCCCCCAGGGTCCAGCGGCACGCGCGCCGGCGCCGGTGGCGGTCGAGGCGGTGGACGTGGCGCCGCTGCCGGCTGGCGCGCCCGCCGTCGGCGCCGAGCCCGAGCCGGCGCGCGTGGGGGTGATCGAGCGGCACAACCCGAGTGCCCGGTGCAGCATCGAGGGGGAGCACCGCCGCGAGGACTGCGGCTACTTCAAGGGCAAGGCAGGCACGTGAGGGAGCGCATCCTGTCTCTGTGCCCGGCGTTGCCCGGCTGGTCGGTGGTGTACGGGCTGGACGACAGCACCGTGTTGCGGGAGCCTATCGCCTGCTGGGCGCTTCACGAATGGAAGGACGACCGCGGCCAGGTACGGACTGAGGTGGTCGCCCTCATAAACGCGGACGACGGATACCTCACGCCCGCCGACGAGCTCACCAATCCGGTGCTCGGTATCGAGAAGCCCGGCGACGCGCGGGACTGGACCGCCGCCGCGACGAGTCACCGGAAGCCCGAGTGAGAGTTGCGCACCTGGCCGACCTGCACCTCGGGTTCCGCCAATTCCACCGCACCACGCCACGCGGCGGGAACCAGCGGGAGGCGGACGTGGCCGACGCGCTGCGGCGGGCGGTGGACGATCTGATCGCGCAGCGCCCCGATCTGGTGGTGATCGCCGGCGACGTGTTCCACTCGGTCCGACCGCCGAACGGCGCCATTCTGTTCTGCTTCCAACAGCTCCAGCGGCTCCGCACCGCGCTGCCCGAGACGCGCGTGGTGATCGTGGCCGGCAATCACGACACGCCGCGCACGAGCGACGCCGGCGTGATCCTGCCGCTCTACCAAGCGTTGGGCGTGGACGTGGTGGTGGGTGGCGTCGCGCGCATCTCGCTGCCGGCGCACCGGTGCATGGTCACTGCCGTGCCGAGCAGCGCCGCCGCGCAGCCGTTGCCCGCCCCCGACCCCGCGGCCGCGGTGAACGTCTTGGTCCTGCACGCCGACGTCATCGGCTACGACCTCTCGTCGCGGACGACGTTCGGGCGGGACCACCTTGACGCCTCCGGGCTCGCGGCAGCGGGCTGGGACTATGTGGCGCTCGGCGACTACCACGTCGCGGCCCAGGTGGCGCCGCGCGTTTGGTACAGCGGCGCGACCGAACGGACCAGCACTGACCCCTGGCGCGAGCTCCGCGTCGAGAGAGAGCGTGGACTCCCGGGCAAGGGCTGGCTGCTGGTCGAGCTGCCCGGCGGCGCGCCCGTGTTCCGGCCCATCGCCGCCGCGCGGCCGTTCCTGGACCTGGAGCCGGTGGACGCCGCGGGCCTCGGCGCCGAGGACCTGGGCCGGGCGCTCGCCGCGCGCGTTGAGGGCGTGGCGCTCGACGGGGCGGTGGTGCGGCTGGTCGTGACCAACGTGACGCGCGACCTGCGGCGCGCGCTCGACTACGGGCCGGTGCGCGGGTGGAAGGCGCGCGCGCTCCACTTCCAGCTCGATCTCCGACGCGCTGACGAGGAAGCCACGCCCGCCGCGCGGGCGGCGCGGTTCCAGCCGCTCGACCAGCTCGTGGCCGAGTTCCTTGGCGCGCGGACGCTGCCGCCCGACCTCGACCGCGAGACGTTCGTGGCGCTCGGCGTCGGGTATCTCCGCACCGCGGGTGCCGAGCCGCTCGCGTCCGAGCCCGCCGCGTGACCGCACGAGCGGCAGAGCACCCAGGGTCGCCGCACGCGGGGGAGCCGCGCCGGCGGGCAACGGGTCCGAGGGTACCCGCCCTGGACAGCTCGGCCGATCCGCTCGCCCTGGTCGCGCGCTGGCGCGCGCAGGCCGCGGCCTACGAGCAGGACGGCCAGCCGGGCGCCGCGCTCCTGCGGCGGGTGGCGGAGGAGCTCGAACGGGCGCAGCGGGAGCACGCGCTGGCGGAGCTGACGATGGCCCAGGCCGCGGCCGAGAGTGGCTACTCGGCCTCCCAGCTCCGCAAGCGCTTCCCGGGGCGGCGGACCGTGCGGCGGCTGGACCTGCCGCGGAAGGGCGGGGGCCAGGGAGAGGGGCCGGACCTGGCGCGGGCCATCTTGCGAGGCGAGCGCGCGTGAATCATATTGATTCACGATGACCCTGCAAGCCGCTGTTCGCCAAGCGATGGCCGACGCCCCGTGCACGCTGCGGGCGCTGGCGCGGGAAGCTGGCTTGCCTATCGCCCGCCTGGTGCGTATCCGACAAGGCACAGCGGCGGCGACGCCGGCCATGGCCGCGCGGATCGCGGCGGCGCTGGCGCGATGGGGCAAGCGGTGCGACCGGAGTTCGACGCGGATTCGGACGGCGCTGCGGGATTCGACGGGGAGGGCAGAATGACAGTCACCACCGAGCAACGGCCGCGGACCAAGCGGCGGGAGCGCGAGCGCTGGTCGTGGGCCGTGGGCGAGTACGGCGGCCGGGTGCTCGTGTTCCAGGAGCGCAACGGCCGCCTCTACGGCCAGATTCGCGGGAAGCGGGTCGCGCTCAAGCACACGGACCGCGACCGGGCCAAGACGTGGGCGAAGGACCAGGAGCGGCAACTCCGCGAGGGGCTGGCGACGGCCGCCGATCCGACGCCGACCGTGGCCAAGGTGTTCGCGGCCTACCAGGCGGCGCGGGCCGAGCTGGACTTGTCGGGGACCTCGCGCTACACCGACGAGCGGTGCGGCGGGCGGCTGCCCGACCCGACGGTGCCCGGCGACGAGGGCGACCCCGGCCTGTTCGCTCGGGTCCTGGGCGCGGACCGAGACCTCTCCAAGCTCACGCTGGGCGAGTGGCAGCACTTCATCCGCGTGCGTTTGACCGGGGCGGTGGACGCCTGGGGTCGCGACGTGCCGATGCCGGCGACGGCCGAGGACCAGCCGCGCCGCGTCGTCCGCGCGCGCACGGTCGAGGCCGACTGCGAGTGGCTGGCCATCGTGTGCAACTGGGCGCTGGAGTGGGAGGACCGCGAGACCGGGCGCCCGCTGCTGCGCGAGCATCCGTTCAAGCGCGAGCGGTTCCGGGACGCGGTGCCGCACGAGCAGAACCCGCGCCGGCCGGTGGCGACGCAGGACCGCTACGAGGCCATCCTGGCGAAGGCGCCGGCCGTGCATCCGTTCTTGGCCGCGTTGCTCGGGTTGGTGAACGGCACCGGGCGCCGCATCCGCGCGGTGCTGTCGCTGCGCTACCAGGACCTCCAGCTCGCCAAGAGCCCGGCGACGCCGCACGGCGCGGTGCAGTGGCCGGGCGAGACCGACAAGATGGGGAAGGCGTGGGCCGCGCCGATCAACGCCGCGGTGCGGGCCACGCTCGACGCGCTGCTAGGTGAGCGGCCGGGCCTCGGCGCCGCGTATCTGTTTCCGTCGCCGAGCGACGTGGCGCAGCCGATGGACCGTTGGTTCGCCTCGAAGCTGCTGCGGCGCGCGGAGCGGCTGGCGAAGGTGCCCAAGCACAACGGCTCGCTGTGGCACGCCTACCGGCGGAAGTGGGGCACCGAGCGCAAGCATCTGCCGGTGCAGGACGTGGCGCAGGCCGGCGGGTGGAAGAACACGGCGACGCTGGAGACGATCTACCAGCAGCCGGACGCCGCGACACTGTACCGGGTGGTGAGCGAGCCGGCGGAGCTCCGGGAGGCGAAGGCATGAGCGCCACGCTGCTGGAGATGCGGCCGCACGTCGATCACGAGCTGACCGAGCTGCTGCGGGTTGGCCGGCTGATTCAGTCGGGCCGGTACGCCGGCGGCCCGGTGGACGCGCCGCTCCGCGAGGCATTCGCTGCGCACTTTCGCAAGCTGTGCGAGTTCTTCGGGGTCCAGCGCGTGGGGCGCCGGTTTCCCGATGTGAAGGCGACCAGCTACGTGCCCGGGTACCCGGCGCCGACCGACCGGCGCCTGCAGACGCGGATGTACCATGCGGACAAGCTCCACGCACACCTGGGTGAGGGACGGAAGGCGCTGGAGGTGCTGCGCCGCGAGTGGGGTGCGAAGGCCGACACGGCGCTGTTCGTCGGGAAGGTGCGCCGGTTCGTTGGGTCGGCCAAGCGCGCGGGGCACCGGTTCACGGCCGCGGAGCGCGAGCTCCGGCACTGGCCATGAATCGCCTCCGCCAGTTTCTCCGCTACATCGCGTGCGCAGGGCGCGCGAACGGCGGGTGTCGGACACGCGACGCGCGCGCTAAGTGGTTGGCGGACGCGCACGACGCGCGAAAGCGGGGCGACCGACGACGGATGGGGTTCAGGGGGTCGCGGGTTCAAATCCCGCCGTCCCGACTAGGCCTCCGCCTCGGCGGGGGCCTTGTTGCATTAGGTTTCCGCACTATGAAACGCGCGGTCATCCTGCTTTCCGGCGGTCTCGACTCCGCCACCACCCTCGCTATCGCGAAGGCCGAGGGATTCGCATGCTACGCTCTTTCCTTTAGATACGGGCAGCGGCATGAGGTTGAGCTCGACGCCGCCGCCCGAGTCGCGAAGCACCTTGGCGCCACAGAGCACCGCATCCTCGACTTCGATCTCCGGCAATTCGGCGGGTCCGCGCTCACCAGCGACATCGCGGTGCCCAAGAATCGGCCGCTCGACGACACCATCCCGGTCACCTACGTCCCGGCGCGCAACACGGTCTTCCTCTCGTTCGCGCTTGCCTACGCCGAGGTCCTCGGCGCCAACGACATCTTCATCGGCGTCAACGCGCTCGACTACTCGGGCTACCCCGATTGCCGCCCCGAATACATCGCCGCCTTCCAGCAAATGGCCGACCTCGCCACCAAGGCCGGCGTGGAGGGCGGGCACCTGCGGATCCATACGCCGCTCATTCATATGACCAAGGCGCAGATCATAGAGAAGGGAATGGAGCTGGGCGTGGATGTCGATATGACGGTGAGTTGCTACGATCCGAGTACCGCCGGCGAACCCTGCGGCCGGTGTGATGCCTGCCGGCTGCGCGAGAAGGGTTTCGCCGAGTACGCCGCACGCCACGCGCCGAACGTCGTATGACCTACACCGTCAAAGAGATCTACTACACTCTCCAAGGCGAGGGCGCCAACACAGGCCGGCCAGCCGTGTTTCTCAGGTTTGCGGGCTGCAACCTCTGGTCGGGACGTGAGGAGGATCGCTCGACGGCCATGTGCCGGTTCTGCGACACCGATTTCGTCGGCGGCACCAAGTTCTCGAGGGCCGAGCTGCTTGCCGACGAAGTCGCCCACCAATGGTTCGGAACGTCCCAGCGCTTCGTAGTCGTCACCGGCGGTGAGCCCCTGCTCCAGCTCGATGCTGCGTTGATCGCCGCGCTCCACGGCCTCGGCTTCGAAATCGCTGTCGAAACGAACGGCACACTCGCAGCACCCGCTGGACTCGACTGGATCTGCATGAGCCCCAAAGCGGGCACGGTGATAAGGCAGCGCTCGGGCAACGAGGTGAAGCTCGTCTATCCGCAACCGGGGATCAGTCAGGAAGACCTCGAGCGGCTCGACTTCGACCACTTCTTCCTGCAACCGATGGATGGCCCCGACGTCGAGCAGAACACCGTGCTTGCCGCGCGCTACTGCCTCGAGCATCCGCGCTGGCGTCTCAGCCTCCAAACCCACAAGCTGCTGGGCATCCGATGATGGAAATCCGCAAATCGTTCACGATCGAAGCCGCGCACCGGCTGCCGAACCTCCCGCCGACCCACAAATGCGCCCGGCTGCACGGGCATTCGTTCAACATTGAGATTGCGGTCGGCGGACCCTTGGATCCGGACAAGGGCTGGATCATGGATTATGGCGACATCAAGCGCGCGTTCGAGCCGCTCCACGGCCGGCTCGACCACAACTACCTGAACGACATCGCGGGACTCGAGAATCCCACGAGCGAGCACCTGGCGCTGTGGATTTGGGAGCGGCTGAGACCGGCGCTGCACAATCTGACCGCTGTGATCGTCCACGAGACGTGTACCACAACCTGCGAGTACCGCGGCCCTACGCTCCCCGACTAGCCTCGGCCACGATCGCAATCCCGCCGCGCACGTTCTGGTGCACGCGCACCGTGACTGATTTCGGCTCGATCGCATAGACCACATCATCCGCAATCCGAGCCGCCAGCGCTTCGCAGAACGCGCCCTCCTGCCGATACGACCATAGATAGTACTTCAGTGCCTTCGACTCTAGACACCGCTCTCCGGGTTCGTATTCGATCACCACGCTGCCGAAATCAGGTTGTCCCGTCTTGGGACAGATCGACGTGAACTCGGTGGCGTTGAGCGTCACGCGCTGCGTATTGGGCGCGGGGAATGCCTCGGATTTGAGGACCTCGCGAGCCGCGTCCGGATTTTCGGGACGGGGAAGGGAGCCGGTTTTGGGGAGTCGCTGCTCGGATGTCATCGTGGGGAATCGGCCGCTCGACGCCGCAGCCGCTGCAGCCATGGCCGTACCGTGAACACGTCGCCGACGGCACCGAGCGCAAACGCCGCGAAGCAAAGAGCGAGAACAAAATGATTGAGCGACGCGCCGAAGTAGTGCCACGGCGCCGCACCCGGTCCGGGATAGTTCGACGAAAAGAGAAGTGCCAACATGTAGATGAGCCCGCAGATGCTCGCCGGTCGGACCAGGAGCCCAAGCACGAGAGCCAAGCCGATGGCCAACTCCCCGTACGCGACGAGGAATGCGATGGCGGTCCCGTGGGAGAGGACGAACCCGCGCAGCACTGGAACCATGAACGGATAGGCGCCACCTTCGACAAAGCGGTTTATCCAGCCCTGAAAGCCGCCGCCCAGCGTAAACTGAGTCCCGAAGACCTTGTACTCGCCGAAAATGAGGAAGAGAACACCGACTGCGATGCGCAGGTACGCGAGTGCTTTCGTGTTAGTATCGACGCTTGTGGCCGGCGGGTTCACAAAGGGAATTGTACCACAGACGCGGGGCGCCGCCAGCTTCTGGCTGTGCTCAACTGCGTTGTGAGTCTTGTTGTGATTCTGTTGCGATTCCCGATCGATCGTCGGGGTCCGAGTTACAACACCAATGCCCAGAACATCACGTGATTACTACTGGTTGTCGTAACTAGCCCGACTACATTGGCGCATGGGGTTCGCTGGGGTCGCGGGTTCAAATCCCGCCGTCCCGATTGATCAAGCCCGGCTCCGAGCGCCTTGCCACGCGCCTCCTGACGGGTAGGTTAGCGATATGGGGTGAGGTCAGGGCGGGGTCTTCGGCCTGCAAGCGTTGCACGTGTCACGGCCGGCGTTAGGCTGCCATCGGTTCTAGCTAGTAGCCCCTACGATCCATCCGGCGAGTCGACCTGCGTTCCCCTTCCTAATCAACGTGTCTCTGAATACCACGGCCGGGCGCTCGGCCGTCGCACTCGTGCGCCGCCGTGCCCACACGACCTCGGTCAGATGCATTCGTAGGCTCACGGTCGGCAAGGAGGCACAAATGAAATGCAAGAGATGGGACGCAAGGCTCCCGGGCGTGGTCGCGATGGCCCTCGCCCTCGGGTGCGAGAGCAGCGCGCCGATCGCAGCGCCCGCGACGTCGCGGGCTGACGAGCTTTCAGCGAGCGTCGGTGCGCCGACCGCCGCTGCCCACATCGGGTGGGAGATCTTTGGTTCAGCGTCGGCGACGGCGGCCGACGGGTTGAAGATCATTGTTACCGGAGCCGGGACGTTCGTCGCTCCGGCGGGCGACGGTGGAACCTCAAGCGCCGCGACCGGGGGCGGAAACTGGGAGACCTGGGATGCGAGCAACGTGGTGACAGGCAGCGGGACGTACCAAGTCACTGGGCTGGTGCGTTGGGAGCGAGCGCTTGCATCTAATTCGAACATACCTGGAAGCACGGCGGGGCTCGCAATCCTGAGAATTGAATATTCGGACGGCAGCGCCGGCACGCTCACGGTCAGTTGCCGGATCTCGGGGGCGCAGCCGGGTCGCATCGAGGGGGTGACGGCATCCAAGGGCTTCGTGGACTTCTGGAACCCCACGCTACCAGGCCCGAATGTCTTCCACGTTCTGAACTGAAATCGGGAGTGAGAAATGCATCCCCCGGGGGCGACGACTTGGTCGCCCCCGGGTTAGGATCGGGAGTGGACGCAGGGCGCCACTAGCTAGTACCCACTCTGAAGAGTGGGCCCAACACGACACGAGTTGATTACTCTCTTCCCCCCAACACCGTCTGCAGCTGGCGCAGCAGATCCTCGAGCCTGCGCAGCTCCTCGCCGTACCGCGCCCAATCGCCCGCCCGCTGCGCCTCGAGCGCCCGCCGGTACGACTCGTTCGCCCTGCGCGCGAGATCGGCCGCCCGGGCATTCGTCGCCGGCGCGGCGCCAGGCGTCGCCGCCACGCGTGCCGGTGCGCGAGCCGCCCCCGCCTCCGCACCGCCACCGAACAGCTGCGCCAGCCCCGCGTCCAGCGTCTCTTCCATCACGACGCGGTTCTGATACGCCACGACCACGCGCTTGAGCTCGGGAATCCGGCCGCCCTGCGCGCGCAGGTACAGCGGCATCACGTAGATCAGCGATTCCTCAAGGGGAATCACCAGCAAGTTGCCGCGAATCACCTGCGAGCCACCCTGGTCCCACAGCGCCACCTGGCGCGCGATCTCGGTATCCTGGTTGATCCGATTGACGATTTGCGTGGGCCCGAACACCAGGCTCTGCTTGGGGAAACGATACACCACCAGCTCGCCGTAGTGCTCGCCATCGTTCCGCGCCACCATCCACGACGCCAGGTTGTCCTTGCCGCGCGGCGTGAACGGCACCATCAGGATGAACTCCGCCTGCCGTTCTTCCGGCAGCCGCATCACCATGTGCCGCAGAAACGGATCCGGCCGCTCCGGCGCGATCGACAGCACCGGCTTCTGCCATTGGTCTTCGCGATGATAGAAGATATCCGGCTCCGCCATGTGGTATGCCCCATACAGCTCGCTCTGCACGTGGAACAGATCCTCCGGATAGCGTAGATGGGCGCGCAGATCGGCCGGCATCGAATCGAGCGGTTGGAAGATTCCCGCGAATATCTTGGCGAACGTGCGCACCAGCGGATCAGCGGGGTCGGCCAGATAGGCGGTGACCGTGCCGTCGTACGCGTCGATCACCACCTTCACGCTGTTGCGCATGTAGTTGACGCCGTTTTGCAGCGGTTCCGCATAGGGGTAGCGGGTCGTCGCCGTGTAGCCGTCGAGGATCCAGCGCAGCCTGCCGCCCGCGTCGATCACCATGTACGGATCGGCGTCGAAAATCAAAAATGGCAGCGCCGTGCGCGCGCGCTGGCGGATGTTGCGGATGTACATCGCCCGGCTCTGGCTCGTGATGTCGCTCGACAGCAGAACTTTCAGCGAGCGAAAATAGGCCGACAGTACCAGGCGCCGCAGGAAGCCGCCGACCCGCACGCCGCCATTCCCCTTGTACGACGCAAAGATGTTCTCGTCCCCCGACGGATAGTCGAACTCGGCTTGTCCCGTGTTGGCGAACACCCACGTGTCGGTGAGCTCGCCGAAATAGATCTCCGGCCGCCGCACCGCGACCGAGACCGTGGACGCCGGCGGCAGATTCTTGACGAACAGGACCGGCAGACCCTCCTCGGTGACCTCGTTCACCGGCCCGAGCGTGAGTCCCATGCCGTGGGTGAAGGTGAGCCGCTCGTTGATGAACGTGCGCGTGGGCAGCGAGGCGGAGTTCAGCTCCCGCGGCGACAGCATCACCTGCCGGTAGCGGCCGTCGATCATGTAGCGGTCGTCGTCCACCGACACGAAGTCGTAATAGGTGCGGATCTCCTGGAGCTGCCCGAACGTCTGCAGCAGCGGGTCGCGGTCCCACAGCCGCACGTTGTCGATCGTCGTCCGGTTTGCCTGGATGTCGCGCTCGGTGAGCGCCGCCTCGCCCGAGAGATCACGCACCAGCACGCGGTCCAGCCCCCACGCCCGGCGGGTGGCGTCGATGTGATAGCGCAGCTGCGGCGTCTCCTTGTTCAGCTCATTCGGCGCCACGATGAGCCGCTGCACCACGGCCGGATACACGACGACGCCCAGGAGGGAAACGCCGAAGTAGATCGCCACCGCGAGCAGGGCGTTGCGCCCCAGGCGCTTGCTGCGCGCGCCGGCGACGACGAGCGCGGCGCCCACGAGTGCGGCCAGCCCGGCGAGCTTCAGGCCGATGATCGTGCCGTGCAGGTTGGCGTAGCTCGCACCGAACAGCGGGCCGTTGGTGGAGAAGAGCGTCCCCGGCAGCCGCACGAAATACACGCGCAGCGCGGTCAGGACGAACAGCACCGCGAGCAGCACCGCGAGATGCAGCCGGGCCGACGGCTCGATCGTGAGGTTCTTGCGATAGATCACGACGTCGCCGCGCAGCGCGTACAGCGCGCCGCTGGCGAGCAGCGCCACGACCACCAGGAACATCAAGAGGCCGAGCACCCCTCCGACGATTGGCAGCGTGAAGACGTAATAGCCGACATCGCGCCCGAACACGGGGTCGGTGACTCCGAACGGCGTCTGGTTCAGGAACTGGAGCACCGGCATCCAGCCGGACGACATCGCGAGGGCGATGAACAGCGCGAGCACGAGCGCCGCCGGGAGCGCGAGGCGGCGCACCAGCCGCGTCACGTCGACGGCGGGCGTCTGGGCGTTCATCTGCATCACGACCGGGTTCGGCACGATCCCGCGTTGCGCGAAGCGCAGATTGGCGTACAGCAACGCGAATGCCGCGCCGCCGGCCACGATTCCGAGGAGGAGGGAGGCAATCAGCCGGGTCGCGAACACGCGCTCATAGCCCAGCGCGCTGAACCAGGGCCACTCGGCAAGGAGCTGTATGAGCGGCGAGATCAAGAAGAACAGCACGCTCAGACCGACCAGCAGCCACAGAGCGAGGCGGCCACGCCGGCGGCCGGGGAGACGGAGGGTTCGGGAGGACGTCATCAGGACGTGTGGCGCTCGATCACCTCGATGATCTTCTCGGGCTCGAGCGGCTTCGCGATGTACGGGTATCCCCCGATGTCGCCGCCCGTCGCCACCACCTCCTGTTTCTTCACGAGAGCGGTCAGGAACACGATGGGCGTGTCCTTGAGTGCCTCGTCGCTGCGGATCTGCGCCGCGACGTCGCCGCCGTCCATGTCGGGCATGGCGACATCCAACAGGATCAAGTCGGGCTTGAACGCGCGCGCCGCCTGCAGCGCCGCCGATCCCCGATTCTCCGCTCGGACCTCGTACGCGCCCGTTCCCTCCAGGTACAGCTTCAGCGTCCGCGTGATGGTGGCCTCGTCATCGACGAGCAGGATCCGCTTCTTCCCCGGCATTAGGCACCCTCCTTGAGAGCAGTGAAGGCGATGGTCACGCGGGCTCCCCCTTCAGGTCGATTCCCGATGTCGATCGAGGCCCCGTGCATCTCGACGATCTGCCGCGCAACGGCAAGCCCGAGCCCCGTGCCTTTCCCCGCGGGCTTGGTCGTGAAGAACGGATCGAACAGCTTGCCCAGCGCCTCCTCCGGGATCCCCGATCCGGTATCATCTACCTCGAGGACCGTGACGCTGTCGCGGCAGTAGGTTCGCACCGTGATCCTGCCGCCCGGCGGGGTGGCATGCGCGGCATTGGTGAGCACATTCACCAGCACCTGCTGAAGCTTGAAGACATCCAGGGCGAGGGGCGGCAGGTCGGGGCCCAGGGCCAGGTCGAGGGCAACCCGCGCCCGGGTGACTTCATGCTTGACCATTCCGGCCGAGCGCTGGACCACGGCGTTCAGGTCCGCGGGCGCGAGCACAAGCTCCCGCGGCGCCGAAAAATCGAGCAGACCCATGATCACCGCATCGGCGCGCTTGACCGCGTCGTGCATGTCTTCGAGCAGCGTCTTCACCCCCTCGTCCGTCGTGGGTATGTGCTGCTTCAAGTAATGCACGCCGGTGAGCAAGGTCATCAAGGGGTTCTTGACCTCGTGGGCCACTCCGGCCGCGAGCTTCCCGACCGCCTCGAGGCGCTCCGCCTCGATCAGCTTCCACTGGGCGAGCTGCAGGTCGGTGTGGGACTTCCGCAGGTGCAGGCTCGTCTGGTGCAGCTCGCGCTCGGCCACCGCGCGGTGCTCCTCCGCCGTGCGCACCTCGCGGAACCAGCCGGCGCCGAGGGCGATGCCGATGTACGCCGCGATCACGAAGCCGATGGACGGCCATTCGGGCAGCGTGGTCCCGAGCAACGCGGCCACGACGTACCCCAACGCCAGCAACGCCATCGCCGCCCCGAGCATGATCATCAGCCGCGTCCAGCCGCGGTAAAAACAGAGAAGGAAGGCGGGGATCATCGGCAGTAGCCAGGCGATGAATCCGTATTCGGCGAAGCCCTGCGGGAACACCAATGCCCCGGCGACCGACACCACGAGCGCGCCCGCCGAAATCGCCAGGGCCCGCGGCGGCACGACGTGCAATTGGGGCACGCTGGCCGCGAGCGCGCGAAGGTCCCCGCCCCTACGACTCACCGAGCAACTCGCGAACCGACGCCATCAGCTCGTCTCGGTCGAATGGCTTGGTCAGCGTGCGCTGCGCGCCGAGCCGCTGTGCGATCTCCAGCGTGCGCTCCCGAGGCACCGTGCCCCCGCCGGAGATCGCCAGGATGCGCACGTGGGGGAAGTCCCGGTGCGCTTGCGCGATGACCGCGATCCCGTCCACCTCGGGCATGTAGATGTCGACAATGACGAGGTCCACCGGCGTGGTCTGGAGCACGTCCAGGCACCCGCGTCCGTCCGCGGCTTCGAGGACCTCGTATCCGGCACTCGCCAGGTGTCGAGCGAGTACGGACCGGACGTCGGCATCGTCGTCGGCGATGAGGATGCGTGGCACGCTCGGCAATGTGCCCGGCCCTCCCCCTCGCGGCAAGTAGGAGCGTCATTCCGGCTTTAAGTTGCGACCTCACCGTCACGCCAGCTTTATGGCCAGCCCTTGCATTACCAAGCGACGAACGATGCCGTCAATTTCCTCCGGCGGTAGCATCGCTCCCTCGTCAAGCCACCAGGTGAGCACCGCCATAAAGGCCCCCGCCAGGAATTCCACTGCAAGCCGCCGCTGCTCGGGCGCTCCGTTGAAGCCGAGGGCCTTGAGATCCAGCTCCGCGAGGTCTGCGATCGTGCGATGGATCCGCTGCACGATGAAGGCGCCGCTCTCGCGACCCACGATCGCGCGATACAGCGGCAGATGGCTGCGCGCGTGCTCGAACATCGCGAGGCTGAAGCCGAGCGGCCCCGACACCTGACGCCGCCGCTCCGTCAGTAGCACCCGCAGGTCCTCGAGCCGGCTCGTCAGCAAGGTCTGCTTGTCAGGGAAGTGCGCATAAAAGGTCGCACGCCCGACGTTGGCCCGATCGATGATGTCCTGAACCGTCGTCGCGTCGTACCCCTTCTCGATCACCATCGCGATGAGCGCATCCTGCAGCAGCTGACGGGTTCGCTGCACCCGTCGGTCCAGCTTTTTCGCCTTGGTCATTGCGCCTCGTGCGTGAACATCCCGTCCCGCGCTGTCCCAAACGGAACGAAATGGGTGTGACTGTCCCGAATTGCCCATCGCCGGCGGCAACTCCTCGTTGCCAATGCCCGTACATGAACACGATGTTCAGTAGTAGATAGAATGTCAACTACAAAACACATCGTTCGGGAGTAGCACCATGACCCAGGACTTGGGGCTCCATCGCGCCGCCCGCCGCTCGTTGCTGAGCATGGGCGTGACCGCCGCGCTCATCACGATCAATCACCTCTACGC
>DASPXJ010000139.1:0-10804 GCA_035637355.1 Gemmatimonadales bacterium | reverse complement strand
ACCGGCGCCGACCTCCAGGAGGTCGACAACGCCGTCAATCAAGCCACCAAAGAAATCATCCAGCGCTACGACTTCAAAGGCTCCAAGGCCTCGCTGAGCTTTGACCGTGCCAAAGCCCTGTTGGTTCTCATGGCCGATGATGATTTCAAAATGAAAGCGCTGTTCGACGTGCTGCAATCCAAGATGATCAAGCGCGGCGTGCCGGTGAAAAACATGGAGCTCGGCGAGATCACCCCGGCCGCCAACGACACCGTGCGGCGCGAGATCAAGCTCACGCAGGGCATCCCGCAGGAGAAAGCCAAGGCGATCGTCAAGGCGATCAAGGACAAAAAGTTCAAGAAAGCCCAAGCGTCGATTCAGGGCGAAGAGATCCGGGTGCAGGCGCCGTCGAAGGACGAGCTGCAGGAAGTCATCGCCTTCCTGCGCGCGCAGGACTTCGGCATCGAGCTCAAGTTCGGGAACTACCGCGGATGAAGCTCGGCGTCATCTCCCTCGGCTGCGACAAGGCGACGGTCGACTCGGAGCGGCTCGTCGGCGAGCTGGTCGGACACGGCGCCGTCGTCACTCCGGAGCTCCCGTCGGCCGACGTCATTCTGGTCAACACCTGCGGCTTCATCGACGCCGCCAAACAGGAATCGATCGATGCGATGCTCGAAGCCGCGAAGCTGAAGGACGGTGGCGTCAAGGCGGTCGTGGCGGTCGGGTGTCTGGTGCAGCGCTACAAGCAGGAGTTGGCGCAGGAAATTCCCGAAGTCGATCTCTTTCTGGGATTCTCAGAGCTGCATCACCTCGTCCCCGAGCTGGCGCAACGCGGTCTCATCGAGGATCCCGTTGCATCACACCCCGGCGTGCGTCAGTTCCTCGGGCGTCAGTCGCATGTGCGCTATCTCAAGATCTCCGAAGGCTGCGATCACACCTGCGCCTTCTGCGCGATCCCGCTGATGCGCGGCAAGCACCGCTCCGAGCCGCTCGCCAGCCTGATCCGCGAAGCGCAACAGCTCGAGGCACAGGGCGCGAAGGAAATCAATCTCGTGGCCCAGGACCTCGGTCACTGGGGTCGGGATGTAGGAGTTGGGAGTCCGAAACTGCCCGATCTGCTCGAGGCCCTGCTCCGCGAGACCGCCGTACCCTGGTTCCGCCTGCTGTACGTCTACTCGGCGGGAATCAACGAGCGCCTGGTCGAGATCATGGCGCGCGAGGCACGTATCGTGCCCTACATCGACATGCCGATTCAGCACGCCAGCGATCGCATGCTCGAACGGATGCGGCGTCCCGAGCGCCTGCGGACGCTGCGGGAAAAGCTCGCCTGGCTGCGCGGCGCCATCCCCGATCTCGCCATCCGCACGACCTGTCTCGTGGGATTTCCCGGCGAAACGGAAGACGATTTCCGGGCGCTGCTCGCATTTCTCGAGGAAGCCCAGTTCGACCGCATGGGCGCGTTTGCCTATTCGCCGCAGGAGGGCACGCGGGCTTTTAACTACGAAGACGATGTAAACGACGACGTCAAGAAAGAGCGTCAAGAAGAAATCGTCGAGGTACAGCGTAGCATCTCGGCGGAGCGCTTGGAACGGTTCGTGGGGCGCCAGGTGGACGTACTGGTCGATGAGTTGGAGCAGGAAAGCGGCATCAAAGCAGGGCGCGTGCAGTGGCAGGCCGATGACGTCGACGGTGTCACCTACCTCGAGCGAGCAGGCTGGGCGCAGCCGGGAGACTTCGTGCGTGCCCGGATTACCGCGAGCGAGGACTACGATTTCCAGGCGGCCGCGCTGACGTGAAGCGGACGAGCGAGCTCTTTGACCGGGCGAAACGGGTGTTGCCCGGTGGCGTGAATTCACCCGTGCGGGCGTTCCGCGCAGTCGGCGGGACGCCTTTTTTCGTCGCGCACGCGGCCGGTGCGCGACTCACCGATGTCGATGGCAAGAGCTACGTCGATTTCGTCTGCTCCTGGGGCCCGCTGATCCTCGGCCACGCCCATCCCGCCGTGCTCGACGCGGTGCGCGAGGCGGCGCAGCGCGGCTGGACCTACGGTGCGCCCTGCGTGGCGGAGGTCGAGCTGGCCGAGGAGGTCCGGCGGCGCATGCCGTTGCTCGAGATGATGCGGTTCGTGAACAGCGGCACGGAAGCCACGATGGCGGCCGTGCGGCTCGCCCGCGCCGCGACGGGCCGGGAATTGATCATCAAGTTCGAAGGCTGCTATCACGGCCACGCCGACGGCTTCCTGGTCAAGGCGGGCTCCGGCGTCGCGACGCTGGGCCTGCCCGACAGCCCGGGCGTGCCCGCGGCACTCGCGGGCCTCACGCTGACGGCGCCGTTCAACGACGCCGAGGCGGTCGCGGATCTCTTCAAGCGGCACCGCGATCGGATCGCCGCCGTCATCGTCGAGCCGTACGTGGGCAACGCAGGATTCATCGCGCCGCAGCCAGGGTTTCACGTTGCGCTGCGATCGCTGTGTGACCGGCACGGCGCGCTGCTGATCTTTGATGAAGTCATGACCGGATTCCGGGTAGCGCCGGGTGGCGCGCAGGAGCGTCTCCGCATCAGACCCGATCTGACGGCGCTGGGCAAAATCGTGGGCGGCGGATTCCCGGTCGGGGTGTATGGCGGCCGAGCCGACTTGCTGAAGCGCGTCGCGCCGGAGGGACCGGTGTACCAGGCGGGGACGCTGTCGGGGAATCCGGTGGCGATGGCTGCCGGTCTCGCGACGCTGCGGGAGACCAGCCGGCCGCGGTTCTACGACGAACTGGAGAAAATGACCGCGCGGCTCACCGAGGGACTCAAGGCCAGCGCCGAACGCCACGGCGTGCCGCTGACGGTCGGGCACGCCGGGTCGATGTGGGGTGCCTACTTCACCACGGGTCCCGTGCGCAACTACGGCGACGCCCGGAAGGCCGACACCGCGTTGTTCGCGCGCTGGCACAAGGCCGCCCTGACACGCGGCGTCTTCCTCGCGCCGTCGGCGTTCGAGGCCGGTTTTGTCTCGAGCGCGCACACCGCGGCGGACATCGATTTCACCCTCCGGGAGCTGGATGCGGCGCTGGGCGAAGCGGCTCGCTAGTCTCGTCCTGCTCGCCGCCGCGGGATGCGCGCGGCCGTCGCACGGACCGGCGCCCGTCAGCGGCGAACCGGAGCTGCGTATCGGTCTCGCGGTCGGACTTCCGAATGCGTCGATCGGGGGGGGCCCTGAGAGCGGCGAGCTGTTCGTCAGCGAGGCGGCGAGCGGCGTAGCGGTGGGATCGATTCCGGCCGGCGTGCGCTGGGTCGTGCTGCCCGATTCCGCCGACGCTTCGCGCCTGCGGCTGCTGCGACCGGACAGCACGCGCACCGAGCCGCTGCGCGGCATCGCCGTCGTCAACGTCACCGAGAACCGCTTCGTGGTGGCCAACGGCCGGCGCTACCGCGGCCGGATCAACATCACGTCGAGCCGAGCCGGTCTCACGGTCGTGAATCGCGTCACTGTCGAGAGCTACATCGCGGGCGTTGTTGGCCCCGAGATCGGCCCCCGCCGGCCCGATGAGCTCGCGGCCGTGCTCGCGCAAGCAGTCGTGTCACGCAGCTTCGCGATCAAGAACCGCGGCCGCTGGGAAGCCTTCGACTTCGACGCGTATGCCGACACGCGCGACCAGGTCTACCTCGGCGTCGCGGTGGAATCGGAGCAAGTCTGGGACGCCGTGCGCCGAACGGCGGGGCAGGTGCTCACGTATCAGGGGGACGTCATCGATGCCTACTTCCACTCGACGTGTGGATTCAGCACCGCCGGAGTGGAAGAGGCCTTTGCGACCGTCCAGACACGTCCCTACTTGCGACCTGTCTCGGATGATCGGGGTGGTGGCCACTATTACTGTGACATTTCACCGCGATTTCGCTGGCGCGAAGAATGGGACGGCTCCAAGCTGCGCGCTATATTGTCGCGAACGCTGCCCAGCGTGACGCCGTTGTCGGGCGACGGGTTGCAACGGATCACCGATGTCACGGTGAGCCGGACGACAAAGTCGGGGCGGGTCGGCGAGCTGCGCATCGTGTTCGAGCGGGGCGACGTTCGCATTGCGGGGCCCGATGTGCGCTCGGTGCTGCGGCCCGACGCCGACCGGATGCTGTCGAGCGCCGCGTTTCAGTTGACGGTCACGAAAGCCGGCGGCCAGGTCACGCGGCTCGTCGCAGCGGGCGCGGGATCGGGACACGCCGTGGGCATGTGCCAGTGGGGAGCGATCGGCCGCGCGCGAGCGGGGCAGGATTATCGGTCGATTCTGAACACGTACTTTCCGGGGACGAAGATTGAGAAACTCTACTAGGGCGGATCGGCGGATCGGCGGATGGCCGGTCGGTGGAATGGTGATGCTCGTGATTTTCCTATCCGCCAATCCGGCCATCCGCCTATCCGCCCAGGGTGTCTTGAACCAGTTCTCCTACGACAACCTGCGCTTCTCCGGCATTCAGGCCGACTTAGGGGTGCTGGGCGCGTCGGAGCTCACGGGAGCGACGGTGGGCGGGCTGCGTGTGGACTATGGCCGCATCGCGCCCCGCGTTCGCCTGCTGCTGGGCCTTTCCTACTTTCATTCCCAACTCGACCAGCAGGCACGCGACCGGTTTGAGCGGCGGCTCGATAGCATCGTGAATCCATCCACGCCCGATAGCATCAATCTCGGCCGCATCTCGCTCAGCGAGATCATCGGCGACGTCGATTTCCAGTACGTCCTTCCCCAGGGACACGGCGTCACCGCGTATCTCGGCACGGGCGTAAGCATCCATCTCCGCAACGGCGGCGGCGCCGCGATCAACGGCACATTCGTGGAAGACGCCCTCGACGTGATCACCGCGGGGCTGAATGGCACGATGGGCTTCGAGTTCAACCTCTCGCGGATGTGGCGATTCAGCATCGATGGGCGCGGCATGCTGTCGAGCGGCTTGAAGACCGTGAGCCTGCGGACGGGGATCATGTACCGCTTTCGAGAGAGCCGGGAGCAGGGAGCACGGAGCAGGTGAACGATCCGATCCGCGTCGGCGTGCTTGGCGCGGGCGCGATCGCGCAGGTCGCCCATTTGCCGGTGTTGCGGCGTCTGCCCGGCGTCGAGGTCGCGGCGATCTGCGACAACGACGTCAGCAAAGCGCAGGCGCTCGCTGCGCGCTTCGAGGTCAAGGATACTTACGACGACATCGAAGAGGTGCTGCGCTACGCCCACGTCGACGTCGTCGTGATCTGCACCCCCAATCACCTGCACGAAGTTCACGTCACCGCGGCATTGGCGGCGGGAGTGCACGTGCTGTGCGAGCGGCCGCTCGCGCTGAACCTGGCGGGGGTCGAGCGCGCCCTCGCCGCGAGCGACAAGTACGGCAAGCGGGTGATGGTGGGGATGAATCACCGCTTTCGCTCCGACGTGCAGGCGGTGCGCGGCTTCCTGGCCGGCGGCGACCTGGGTGGGCTGCAGGCGGTGCGCGGCGGCTGGTACACGTTCCAGCCCAGCCGGCAGCTGCTCGGGTGGCGGTTGCGACGCGAACAGGCCGGCGGCGGAGCCGTGCTCGATCTCGGGCTGCCGCTCGTCGACCTCGGGATGTGGCTGGCGGGCTGGCCCGCCCCCAAGCGGATCTCCGCCCATCTGACGCGACCCGCGAAGGATGCCGTCGAAGACATGGGCTCGGCGTTGATCGTGTGTGAAAACGGCGTCTCCATCACGATGGATGTGAGCTGGCGCCACCTCGGCCAGGGTGAGCGCTTCTGGTTCGACATCGTCGGATCGAAGGGCTCCGCGATGATCCAGCCGCTGCGCATCTTCAAGGAGCAGCACGGCGCCGCGGTCGACGTCACGCCCACCGGAGCGACGGGGCGCGAGACGCAGTTCATTCAGTCCTACCGCGCGGAGTGGATGTACTTCCTGGCGGTGATCAAGGGGGACGTGAATGCGCCGCCACCCCGCGATCAGCTCGCCCTGCAGCGCGTGATCGACGCGATCTATCGCTCGGCCGACGAAGGGCGCGACGTATTGCTGTGAGCCGGCGTCAGGTCGCAGTGCTCGTCGGGTTGGGCGCGATCGCGCTCACCGCCAGCTATCCCCCGTTCCCGCTGCCGTTCCTCAGCTTTTTCGCGATCACGCCCGCCGTGCTGCTCATCCGGCAGGCGGTGACCGATGCCAATCCCCGCACCGCATTTCGCTGGGGCTGGTGGTACGGCCTCGTCAGCAACGCCTTGGTGCTCTACTGGATGGTCGTCGCCCTGTGGCACTTTACGCCGCTGTCGGCGCTCGGCTATCTCGCGACGATCGCCGTGCTCGGCCTGCTCACGGGGGGGATGTTCTGGTTCGTCGTCCGAATTCGATTGACGGCGCCTGCGGTGCCGCTGCTGCTCGTCCTGCCCGTCGCCTGGACGGCGCTCGAGTGGCTCATCGGGCATCTCGGCGACGTTCGCTTTCCCTGGCTGGGGCTCGGCACCTCGCTCGCCGACGCGCCGGTGCTCGTCCAGTGGGCCGACATTGCCGGCGCGCGCGGCGTGACGTTGTGGCTGGCGTGGTGTAACGTGGCGATCGTCGAAGCCGCTACTGACGTGCGTCGTACGTCGTACGTCGTGCGTGGGTACGCCAGGGTGTTGGCCACGGTGCTGCTCGCGCTGGCGTACGGGGCGTGGCGCGTCAGGACACTGCCGTATCGCGAGCCGGGCATCGCGGGACTGGTCCAGCCCAACGAGGCCTTCGACGAGAAGGGCGATCCGGCACACGCCGACAGCGTCGTCGGCACGTTGATCGAAGGCACCCGGCAGCTCATGAACGAATTCCCGCGGCCACGATTGATCATCTGGCCGGAAGCGGCGATTCCCGATTTTCTGTGGCGGCGGCCGAGCTGGGTGAATCGGATCACCAATCTGGTGCGCGAAGGTCACGTCCCGATTTTCACCGGCGTGGTGTGGGCCGATCCGACGTGGCGCAGCCGGCTCGATCCGTACTACAACGCGGCCATCTTTATCGATACGACAGGGAACTGGCGCCCCTATCCCGTCTACGCGAAGCACTACCTCGTGCCCGTGACCGAGCGGGTGCCGTTCGTACCGGTCGGCGTCTTCCGCGCCGTGCCCGGCCTCCGGAACTGGTCCGGGGGGTTCTCCCCGGGCCGCGATCTGCCGCTGTACACGTCCGAGTTGGGCCGCTTCGGCGTCATCGTCTGCTATGAGTCGGCGTTCGAGGACCTGCCGCGCAAATATCGCGCGTTGGGCGCCAACTTTTTGGTCAACATCACCAACGATGCATGGTTCGGGGAAACGACCGCGCCGCGGCAACATGCATCGCATCTGATCCTGCGCGCGATCGAAACGCGCATGGGCGTGGCGCGCGCCGCGAATTCCGGGATCTCCGAATTCGTGGACCCGATGGGCCGCACCTACGAGGCGACCAGGCTCGATACACGGACTTTTGTCGCCGGCGTGATTCGGACCACGGACGTGATCCCGCTGTACGTACGGTTGGGGGATTGGGTGGGCACCCTGGTCGTCGCGCTCACCCTCACCGGGATCGTGTTTCTCGTAAAACGCCGCTTCCGCCCATGACCCGCGTCGGTGTCGATGTCGGCGGGACGTTCACCGATCTCGTCGCACTCAGACCCGACGGCGGAATCGAGATACGCAAAGTCGCGAGTACGCCGCAGGATCCTTCCATGGGATTGTTCCGGGCGCTCGATGAATTGGGGACGGGGGACGGGGGACGAGGGACGGGTACACCCCTCCCCCCTCCCTCGTCCCCCGTCCCCATCGACGTCCTCGTTCATGGTACAACCGTGGCGACCAACGCGCTGCTCGAGCGCCGCGGCGCGCGCCTCGTCCTGGTGACGACGGCCGGCTTCGAAGATTTGCTCTGGCTGAGGCGTCAGGATCGGGCGGCGCTGTACGACCTGGCGCGCGACCATCCCGCTCCGCTCGTGGCGCGATCGGACGTCATCGGCGTCGACGAGCGCATGGGACCGGATGGAGTGATCCAGGCGCTGTCGGACGGCGAACTCGCCCGCGTCACCGCTGCCGTCCGCGCCCTCGCGCCGGAAGCGATCGCCGTCGCGTTCCTGTTCGCGTTTCGACATTTCGAGCACGAGCGCAAGCTGACCGCCGCGCTGCGTGCGGCATTGCCCGCGATCCCGATTGCGGCGAGTCACGAGGTGTTGCCGGTGTTCCGCGAGTACGAGCGTACCAGCACGACCGTCGCCGAGGCCTACTTGAGGCCGAAGGTCGGGGCGTACCTCGCGAAGACCGCGGCGCTGAGTGAGAAGCACGGGGTGAAGTCCCTCCGGATCATGACGTCGGGTGGTGGTACGCTCGGCCCCGAGCAGGCGGCGCGTCGGGCCGCCAGCCTGGCGCTCTCCGGTCCGGCGGGAGGCGTCGTGGGCGCTCGACTGGTCGGTGCAACAGTCGATGCGCGCGACCTGCTCACACTCGACATGGGTGGTACGAGCGCCGACGCCAGCCTGGTCAGTGGCGGGGTCGCACTGACGGAAGGCGCGGCAGCGATCGCGGGTGTGCCGCTCGCATTGCCCGCCATTCTCATCGAGACGGTCAGTGCGGGTGGCGGCAGCATTGCATCGCTCGATGAAGGGGGCGCCCTGCGCGTTGGCCCCCGCAGTGCCGGTGCAGAGCCAGGACCCGCCTGTTATGGCCGCGGGGGAAGCGAACCCACGGTGACCGACGCCTGCCTGGTCCTCGGCTGGCTGGATCCCGAATACCCGCTCGCGGATTCGATGCGACTGGATCGCGCGGCCGCAGAGCGCGCCCTCGCCACGCTGGGCGGTGACACGGGGGGGGCGGCGATGGCGGCGGGAATCGTCGCGGTCGCGACAGCGGTCATGGCGCGCGCGCTGAAGCGCGTCAGCGTGGCGCGCGGCATCGATCCGCGGGGCATGACGTTGCTGCCGTTCGGCGGAGCGGGCCCGTTGTTCGGCTGTGCGCTCGCCGATGCGCTGGGGATGTCCCGCGTCGTGGTTCCGCCGCATCCCGGCGTGCTGAGCGCGCTGGGACTCGCCGCGGCGCCGGAGCGCGTGGATGTGGTGGCGTCGTTGCACCGCGCGCTGCACGAGCTGAAGAACGGCGATCTCGCCACGGCCTTCCAGCCGCTCGCCGCCGCCGCGTCTGCGGCGCTTCCTCGTGCCGAGCTGACACGCTTCATCGATTGCCGCTTCGCCGGTCAAGGTTACGAGGTCACCGTTCCGGCGCCGCGTGACGATCCCGCGACGCTTGCCGCCGCGTTCCGGGTGGCACACCGGGCGCGCCACGGTCACGCTGACCTCGAGCAGCCGGTGGAGCTGGTGAATCTCCGCGTCGTGGCCGAGCGGGCGGTGGTGATGAGGCGGCGGCGAAGGGCGGCGAGCGGCGGCGAAGGGGCGGCGAGGGGGCGGCGGGAAATCGTGACGCGAGATGGCAAAAAGGTGCATGGCGACGTGTGGTCCTTGGGGGACATGCCCGCAGGCCTCGAGCTCAAAGGTCCGGCTGTTCTGGCGGGCTCTGATGCAACCGGCCTCATTGAGCCGGGATGGCGCGGTGTGGTGCACGAGTCGGGCGCCGTGATCGTGGAGCGCACATGAGGCTCGACGCGGTCGGGCTCGAGGTCATGTCGCACGCCTTTGCGTCGATCGCGGAGGAAATGGGACTCGTGCTGGTGCACAGCGCGCTGTCGCCGAACATTCGCGAGCGGCGCGACGCGTCGGCGGCGTTGTTCGACGCCGACGGTGAGATGATCGCGCAGGCGGCCCACATCCCCGTGCATCTGGGTGCGTTGGCCGACGCGGTCGCGGCGGTGCGGGGCCTGGACCCGCGCCCCAACGAGCTCTTCTTGCTCAACGATCCGTATGCCGGCGGCAGCCATCTTCCCGACCTCACGCTCATTGGCGCAATCGACATCGACGGACGGGTCGGCGGATACAGCGTCGTCCGCGCGCACCACTCTGATGTCGGTGGAATGACGGCGGGCAGCATGCCGGCGGGTGCGCGAGAGCTGTATCAGGAAGGGATCGTCATCCCACCGACGCGGTTCACGCCCGATCTCGAGCGGCTGGTTCTGGCGAATGTCCGCACGCCGGCGATGCGGCGCGGCGATCTTGCCGCGCAGCGTGCCGCGGTGGAGCGTGGGGCCGAGGGATTGCGGGCACTGGCGCGGCGCCACGGCTGGGACGCGCTGCGCGCGGCCGCGGGCGAGCTGCTCGACTACGCCGAGCGACGCACGAAGTCAGCGCTCAGCCGTCTGCCGTCAGCAGCGCCGATGACCGCAGTGGATTATCTGGAGGGTGATGGAGTCGTGGATGAAGACCTCGCGATTCGAGTCCGTATTACAATCGAGGGCGACGTCCTCCACGCGGATTTCACCGATACGCACGGTGCCGCGCCGGGCAACGTGAACTGTCCCCTCGCGGTGACGCGCTCGGCAGTGCTGTTCGTCGTGCGCACGCTGCTGCCCGACGATGTCCCGATGAACGGCGGCGTGTCGCGCGCCGTGCACGTGACGGCGCCGCCGGGATGCCTGGTGAACGCCCGGGCGCCGAGTGCGGTTGCCGCGGGGAATGTCGAGACGTCGCAGCGCATCGCGGATGTGGTGTTTCGCGCACTCGCGGCCGGCGGTGGCAACGTGCCCGCGCAGGGACAGGGGACGATGAACAACGTGACCTTCGGGGGAGGGGGGACGGGGGAAGGGGGAAGGGTCGGCGATCCCTGGACCTACTACGAGACTATCGGTGGCGGGCAGGGCGCGAGTAAAGGTGCGAACGGGCCGTCCGGGGTGCACGTTGGGATGTCGAACACGCGGAACACGCCGATCGAGGTGCTGGAGATGGAGCATCCAATTCGAGTGCGGAC
>DASPXJ010000138.1:0-15501 GCA_035637355.1 Gemmatimonadales bacterium | reverse complement strand
CCCGCCGGCACGACACGCAGTAACGACGATTACGACGGCGAAGTCGGTGTCTTTGTCCTGCCATAACACTCCCGCTACAGGCCGGTGCGCTGCCTGAGAGTCAGCATCGCCCAAATCCCGAGCGCCGGTCCGATCGCCAACACGCTCATGCTCCATCGCCAACCGATCGCGGCGGCGACCATCGGCAGCAAATAGATCGTCGCGCACGTCAGTAGAAAGCCGAGGCTCGTCTGCAGCGTCAGCGCAGTGCCGACGTAGTCGCGCGGCGCGAGCTCAGTAACGGCCGCGGAGAATTGCGCCGAATCGGCGACCACAGTGATGCCCCAAAGCAGGAGCAGCGGAAATAGCGCAACCAGAGGCGCGCCGTACAGCAGGCCGACAGCGAGAGAGCAGCTTCCCGATAGCACCATCGCGGCGCTGGTCACGACCGAGCGTCCCCAGCGGTCTCCGTACTTGCCGCCCAGCCAGCATCCGATCGCGCCACTGCCGACGACGGCGAACGTGACGAGCGCGGCGCGCCCGGTGACATCGGCGTCAGCGCCGCGCCGCGCGTGCTCGCTGGCAGCAACGAAGACGGCCATCCACGTCCACATCGCATACAGCTCCCACATGTGACCGAGATAGCCGAGGTTCGCGAGGGTGACCGCGCGGTCTTTTAGAATCCTCGGAGCGGCAGCGAGGGAAAACGGTGGCGATGGGGCGGCGTATGGACCGTCATGAGGAACGAGGAGGACCAGGAGGCCTCCCGCGACCGCGCTCACGGCGGCGACGACCAAAACCAAGCGCCACGCGGCCGGCGATACCGCCCAGCGAACCAGGTGTGGACTCGCCGACCCTAGCGAAAGCGCGCCGACTAGAATCCCGATGGCGAGCCCTCTTCCTTCTTTAAACCAGCCGGCCGCGATCTTCATCCCGGGCGGATACACGCCCGCGAGTGCAGCTCCGGTGAGCAGCCGGCACGCAATTCCCAGCGTGATACTCGGCGCGGCCGCCACGCCGAGGGTGGCGACGGCGGCGAGCCCAGCGGAGCCGGCCACCAGACGCCGGGCGGACAGACGATCGGCGAGCGTGAGAACAGCGCTCACCAACGCGCCGGCGACGAACCCCAGCTGCACAGAGATCGTGAGCCACGCCGTGGTGGTGGGCGAGAGCTGCCAAACGCGCGCCAGGGTGGGAGCAACAGCGGAAGCGCTGAACCACGGAGCCATCGCGAGCAGCTCGGCGACGGCAAGGACCGCCAACACGCGCCGCGGGTTCACAACCCCGTGGGATGATCCAGAAACACCCAGGGCAAATCGAACGTCTTGGCAACGTGCTCGGCTAACGCCTTGACGCCGACGGTTTCGGTTGCGTAATGGCCCGCATAGAACACGTTGACGCCGAGCTCCTCGGCATCGAAAAACGTCCAGTGCTGCCCTTCCCCGGTGACGTAGCTATCGAGTCCCGCAGCGGCGGCCTGTGGGATCAGCGCGCCTCCCGCCCCGGTCACGATACCAACGCGCTGCACGCGCTCGGGCCCGAACGGGAATACCCGCGGCGCCGTTCCGAGGGCCTTCGTCAGCGCCCAACTCAGCTCCTCCCGTTTACCGGCGTATTCACCCCAGACGCCGATTGGCGCTCCGTGATACGACCCGAACTCGCCGCGCACGGTGATTCCGAGCAGGCGAGCCAGCACAGTGTTATTGCCGACGACGGGATGACGATCGAGCGGCAGGTGCGCAGCGTAGAGCGCGATGTTTCCTTTGATCAGTCCTGCGAGGCGACGATAGGCGGGACCAACAAGCGGCCTGAGACCACCCCAAAACATTCCGTGATGGACCAGCAGGCAGTCGGCGTGCTGCTCCGTGGCTTGCCGGACGGTCGCCTCGCACACGTCGACTGCCGCCGCCAGCCGGCTCACGTCGCCCGAGTTGCTGACCTGCAAGCCGTTCAGCGCCTCGGGCGCGTCAGCGACCTCTTCGGCGATCCGGAGGTAGTCGTCGAGAAAGCGGACCAAACTGTCTAGGCGCACTTAAGACACCGTAAGCACAGTATCGCAGCAGCCAGACAACTTTCCACATGGGGTGGTTAGATAACGCGTTATATTATAACCAGTTAGAGAATCCACACGGAGTCCCAGCGGCCGTGTGGATATCTCTTATGCTCGAGCCAAGGCTTGGCCACTGCGCTGAGCAACCTGCGGCGGCTGACCAGCGTCTTCTCCCATTCGAAGTACGCCGTTGATCTCTCCGCCTTCTTGAATCAAGAGACGTTTGGTATGTACATCACCGTGGACGACGCTCGTGGCCTGCAGCTCGACGCGTTCCTCCGCGTAGATGGCGCCACGCACCTCCCCCCCGATGATGGCCTCGCGGCTGACGACGTCGCCTTCGACTTCCCCGCCCCTCGCGACCAGGACCTGCTTGGCGGCGCGGACCGTGCCGTTCACGGATCCCTCGATCTTCACGACGCCGTCGGCCGAGATGTCACCGACGACGCGCATTCCGGCGCCGATGATCGATAGTCCGGGAACGCCCTCACGCCCGCCGCCGGGTGTTGCGTTTTTTTCTGAAAACACCGCCATCAGCGTCCCTCCTTCACGAGGTCCAGCGGATCGACTGTCTTGTTGTCCCTGCGAATCTCAAAGTGCAGATGCGGTGCCGTTGACCGCCCCGAGTTTCCCGATAGCCCAATGACTTCACCGGCCTGAACATCGTCGCCCTCGGCGGCAATGAGCCGTGACATGTGACCATACATCGTCTCATACCCGGACGGATGCCGCAAGAGGACGAACAAGCCGTAATCGACATCGTAGCCTGCCGCCGTCACCGAGCCTCCCCCCGATGCCCGCACCGGCGTCCCGAGCGGGACGGCGATATCGATACCGGGGTGGGATTCGTCGACCACTCCCGGCCGAACCTGGCCGCGCGTGACAAACCCCTGGACATCGAGGGGCCAGTGCGATGGTGTCGACGGGCCGGTTTCATAGCGAGTGGCAGCACCCGGCAACACCGCCCGAATTGGCACGGCGCGCATGGTCGTCGTGAAATCGGTGTTGCGAGCCACGGTCCCCCCCCCGCCCCCGCCGCCAGCGGTGCGGGAGACGGGAGGAGCTTTGACGCCGAGCATTTGGCGCAGCTCCTGGTAGTTCGCTTCGGCGCGATTCAACGCGGAGGCGAGCTGCTGCACGCGACTGTTCTCGACGCGCAGGCGCGATACTTCTCGCTCGAGCCCAGGCACGCGCAGCGCGTTGCGCGTAATCGGTCCGGCAAACGCGAAGAACAGCACGACCGACACCGCGATGGCCCCGGCGCCCCACTTCCCCGCAATCACCGCCCAGCGCGGGAAACGGTACTGCTTAGACTCGAGATCGCCATCGGCATGAATGACGATCGTGACGCCGCGAGTGCCTTTGGTCTGCTTCGTGTCCTTCGTCATCCGTCGAATGGCGCGCCGAGGATGAGCTCGAGCAACCGGGCGAGATCATCGTTCGAGTAGAACGACAGATGAATCTGCCCTTTGCCCTTCGCGCGCAACGTGACGCGCACGTCGGTGCCGAGTCGCCGGCGCAGCGCGTCCTCGACCCTGCGGACTTCGGGGGCGGCGCCCATGCCGCGTTTCATGCGCGGGCGGCGCTCGGGTGCGCGCCCGCCGCGCACGCGATCCTCCACTTCGCGAACCGACAGGCCTTGTGCAACCGCCTCGCGCGCGAGGTTCGTGACGCTGCGCGGATCCTCCAGCGCCAGCAGTGCGCGGGCGTGTCCGACAGTGAGGTGACCCTCGTGCAGCAGCTGCAACACGTCTTCGGGAAGCTTCAGGAGACGCAGCGCGTTGGCGACGGTCGAGCGGTCGCGGCCCACGGCGTCGGCGACATCCTGTTGCGCGAGCTTGAACTCCGCGATGAGCCGCTCGTAACCGCGAGCCTCGTCGACGGGCGACAAGTCGTCGCGCTGCAAGTTCTCGATCAGCGCCAGGGTCAACAGCGTGCGATCATCCGCGTCTCGCTGCACGGCGGGGATGCGCTCCCAGCCGAGCTGCTGGCACGCGCGGAGCCGGCGCTCACCCGCGATCAGCTCGTAGCTGCTCCCACCGTTCGCGCGTCGCACCACGATCGGTTGCAGCAATCCCGCCTGCTTGATCGACGAGACCAGCTCCTCCAGAGCGGTGGGGTCGACGGTCTTACGGGGTTGGAACGGGTTGGGCCGGATGTCCTTGATGGGCAGCTCGACCAGACTCCCTTCGCGTTCGGCTTCCTCCCGGGTCGGCCCGAGCAGCGCTTCGAGCCCCCGCCCCAGGCGGCGTCCTCCTGCCGCAGTTTCTCTCATGCGGGTACCTCCGGCACCTGTTCAATTGCGGGGAGGCGTGGGGACGGCGGAGCGTCTTGCTCGACCCGGCGAATCAGCTCCTGCGCGACCGCCAGGTAGCTCTTCGCTCCCACCGACTGCACATCGTACAGCACGATCGGCTTTCCAAAGCTGGGCGCTTCCGCTAGGCGCACGTTCCGCGGAATGGTCACGGCGAACATGCGGCCGCCAAAATACTCCTTCGCTTCCTCAGCGACTTGCTTGCAGAGATTGAGGCGGGCGTCGTACATCGTCAGCAACACGCCTTCGATGGCGAGCGCGGGATTGAAATTGCGCTGCACCAACTTCACGGTGTTGAGGAGCTGCGAGAGTCCTTCGAGCGCGTAGTACTCGCACTGGATCGGGATGACGACGCTGTCGGCCGCAGTCAGCATGTTCAGCGTGATGAGGCCAAGAGACGGCGGGCAATCGATGATGATGTAGGCGTACTCGCCGCGCACATCCTGTAGCGCATCGCGCATGCGGGTCTCGCGCGAGCGCTGGTTGACGAGCTCCAATTCGGCGCCGACCAGGTCCTGCGTCGCGGGAACGACGTCGAGATAAGGAAAGTGGACGTGCGGGAAGAGCGACTTCGTGAGCGGCGCGCCGTCGATGAGCGCGTCATAGAGCGAATGACGGATGCGGTCGCGCTCGATCCCGACGCCGCTCGTCGAATTGCCCTGCGGATCCGCATCGATGAGCAGCGTCTTGCGCTCGGCGATCGCCAGCGACGCCGCGAGGTTCACGGCGGTCGTCGTTTTTCCGACGCCGCCTTTCTGGTTGGCGATAGCGATTACACGCGACATTATAACTCGTTGATTTATAATGATTTATGTAACTGTATAGTTAGGGCGCGTCCAATATACGTTCGTTTCACGTGAAACGGAAGAGCGTAAGTTTCACGTGAAACTGCAACGATGCGCGCCCTAAGCTACTCGGCGACGCCAGCGCGTCGCCTCCACCACGAGGTTGTGAAGATCGCTGGGGGTGACGCCCGGAACCCGCGCCGCCTGCGCGAGTGATGTCGGACGCACGCGATCGAGCTTTTGCCGAGCTTCCGTGGCTAACGTGTGCAGCTCGAGGTAGGGCATGTCAGCCGGCAGGGTGAACGACGCCAACTCGGCCAGTCGCGCCGCGGCGTCGCGCTCGCGTGCCAGGTACCCGTCATACTTGATCTCGATCTCCGCGGCGAGAACGGCATCCGCGGCTGCGCCACTCGCGACCCCAGCCGCCGTGAGCAACGCGCCGAGTGAGACACCCGGTCGCTTCGCGACGACGGCGATGCGGTCGGTCTCCGTCAAACCCGTGCCGCTTGCCGCGAGCGCAGCGCCGGCCTGAGCCGGCGTGATAGCCGTCTCACGCGCCAGGTTCAACACCGACTCCTCCGCCTCGAGCCGGCATTCCGCCGCTCGGAGCTCGCCATCAGACAACAGGCCAAGGCGATCGGCGAGCGGCAGCAGCCGGCGCAGCGCATTGTCCTGGCGGAGCAGCAGCCGGAACTCGGAGCGCGACGTGAAGAGCCGGTAAGGCTCGTCGACGCCGCGGGTCACGAGGTCGTCGACCAGCACGCCGATGTAGGCGTCGTCCCGACCGAGCACGACCGGCTCGGCGCCGCGGATCCGCCGCACCGCATTGATGCCGGCGATGACGCCTTGTCCCGCCGCTTCCTCGTAGCCCGTCGTCCCGTTGATCTGTCCCGCGAAGAACAGGTGCTCGACCGTCTTCACCTCGAGCCACGGCGTGAGCTGGGTGGGGGGATAGTAGTCGTACTCGATCGCATACCCGGGGCGTGTCATCTTCGCGCGCTCCAGGCCGGGGACGGCGTGCAGGAACTCGAGCTGGACGGCTACGGGCAGGGAAGTGGAGAGCCCGTTCACGTACAACTCTGTCGTGTCGAGCCCCTCCGGCTCGAGAAAGATCTGGTGGCGCTTGGCCGCCGGGAACTTCACGATCTTGTCTTCGACCGAGGGACAATAGCGCGGCCCGCGCCCGCTGATCGCTCCGCCGTACAACGCAGATTCCTTGAGATGCTGCTGGATGATTTCCTTCACCGCTTCGCCGGCCCACGTGATCCAGCAGGGCAGCTGCCGCGGTCGCACGACACGCTCATGGAAGGAGAATCGGAACTCGTCGCCGTCGCCGTCCTGACGCTCGACGCTGCTCCAGTTGACGGAGCGGCCATCGATGCGCGGCGGCGTGCCGGTCTTGAAGCGCGCGACTGTAAGTCCAATATTCTCAATAACTTGTGCCATCTGAACGGACGGCGCGTCGCCCGCCCGCCCCGCGGGGATTTGGGTATCGGTGCCGAGGTGGATGCGACCGCGCAGGAAGGTGCCGGCCGTGATGATGACGGCGCGCGCGTCGAAGCGACGGCCGTCTCCCGTTTCGACGCCGCTGATCCGAGTCCCTCGCTCGTCGAGGAGCAGATTTGTGACCATGCCCTGCGTCAGCTCGAGGGAAGGGAATTGCTCGAGCAATGAGCGCACGGCGCGACGGTAGAGTGTCCGATCGGCCTGGGCGCGCGGAGCCCAGACGGCGGGGCCCTTGGAGCGATTGAGCATGCGGAATTGAATGGTCGCGCGATCGGCGGCACGGCCCATGAGGCCACCAAGAGCATCGACCTCGCGGACGACGGTACCCTTCGCTATCCCACCGATGGCAGGGTTACAGGACATCTGGCCGATGGTGTCGAGGACGGACGTCAGCAGAAGCGTCCGCGCACCAAGGCGCGCCGACATGGTAGCGGCTTCGGTGCCGGCGTGGCCACCACCGACAACTATGACGTCATAGTCGACAGACATCGGGTGAAACTACTAGACGAGGACATGCAAAGGCTAGACGCACCGACGCACCGCGGTAAGCCGTTAACGGGCTTTGGGACGATCGGCCGCCTGGCTGATTTTCCGAAGCAACCCGAACAGCGTCTTACTCGTTTCGGTTGCTAATGCCTCTAAGCGTCCGTACTCGGCGGGTCGGAGATAGCCAATGTCACGAGCCAGCGTCAGTGCGGTCTGCACTTCGGCAAGTGAACCCCACGCCGTGTCGAGGAACTTGCGATAATCCCTCGTACCCTTCTTGGTACAGCCTTCAGCAATGTTGAGTGGGACGCTGTACGACGCTCTACGCAGTTGATCTGCGAGTCTCTCCTGCTCGAAGTCCGGAAACCGCTGAGCCGCTTTCGAGCACTCGACTGCTAGTCTTTCGGCGAATTGCCAAGCCCTGAGGGTATGATGGATCGGCACGTCGCAAGGATAGCCGGTCCGCTGCCAAGCACTGAATCATTTCAGCTCAACCCGTATCCGGTTTACTCGAAACCGCGGTGCGTCGGTGCGTCTAGCCTCTGCATGTCCGCGCCTAGCAGTTAGGCAGTCCTGACCCATCGAACAAGCTCTTTCATCGTCGGTCTCTTCCCCGTCATCAGTATCCCAACCCGATAGATCCGCGCTGCGATCCACGTCACTGCGACAATCCCAATCAATAACATCGCCAGCGATGTTACTAACTCGCCTGTGCCCATACTCCCCGCCGTCCATCGGACTGGCGTCGCGATCGGTGACGTAAACGGGACAATCGATAGTGTGCGGGCGAATGCCGAGCTTGGATCGTTCGTGAGTCCGATGATCGAGAGGTACGAGATCATCAGCAAGTAGGTCACGGGCTGCTGCGCCTGGCGCGCCTCCTGCTCGTTGCTGGACATCGCCCCCACCGCTGCGAACATCGCCGAGTAGAGCAGGAATCCGCCGAGGAAGAACGCCATGAAGATAGCGAGCGTCGCAAAGGGGATGTGCGGCAGCTTGATGCCTTGAGCCGCGGACGCATCCGCGCCCAGGAGACGGGCAATGGGTACCCGCAGGGTGATGAGCAGCCGCGCGGAGACGCCCCAGATGAGGAACTGGAAGAAAGACACCGCGCCCGCCCCGGCCACTTTCCCCAGCATCAGTTGAAACGGCCGCAGCGACGATACGAGCACCTCGACGATGCGCGTGGTCTTTTCTTCCAGAACCGAGCTCATGACGTTCACACCGTAGAGCAGGATCGCCATGAATAGCAACACGGCCATTACATAGGCGAGGACGAACGACTCGCCCGCGCTCTCGGTGGTCGTCCGCCCCCGCGCGATCTTCTTCTGATCGAGCGTGATCCTGATTCCCTGCGCCCAATCCACGACTTCCGGATTCACGCCCCGTGTCTCCAGCCTCACTTTCACGACCACCGTGTTGAGCAACCGCTCGAGGCCCTCAACCGTCTGCAGCGACAGGTTCGAAGCTCGGTATTCAGCCTTGCCGGTCTCGCTCAGCTCGTTCGAAATGATCAGGAAACCGTTCAGCTGCTTGGATTCCACGAGACGGGTCAGGGAGTCGACGACACCGGGCGCTGCAGGCACCCGCGTCACTCGGAAGCCGGGGTTCGCCGCCACCGCCTCGGTGACCCGCTGCCCGAACGCCGATGTGGTGCTGTCCACGACGGCGATATCTCGCACGGCGCCACCAAGAGACTGCATGATCTGGTAGACGATCACACCACCGAAGAGGACCGGCCCCAAGATCGCGGAGATCCAAAACCACTTTGTGCGCACGCGTTCCACGAACTCGCGCCGGATCACGGCCCAGACTTTATGCACTGGCAGCGATCGCGTGCGGCGTCCCCGGCACGGCCGCCGCAGTCGCGGCCTCCGGACCAACCAGATCGACAAAGATCTTATGCAGCGATGGGCTCGCGAGCTCGAAATGCGCAATCCGGGCGCCGGACTGCACCAGCGCCCGCAGGATCTCCTGAGCGTCTGCGCCCGGCGCCAGCTCCAGCTCCGCCTGCTGGCCAAAGTCCTGGATCCTGGCGACGAGCCGGCGGTCGGCGAAGATCTGCTGCGCGCCGCCCTGGCTGCCGTCGAACGCGACGATGACGTGCTTGCCGCCATGAGTCCGCTTCACTTCCGCCAACGTCCCGTCGATCAGCTTCTTGCCGCGCGCGATGATGCACAGCCGGTCGCACAGCTTCTCGGCGTGCTCCATGATGTGCGTGGAAAAGAGGACGGTCTTGCCGCGCCGCCGGTAATCGACGACGGTGTCGCGCAGCACCTGCGAGTTCACGGGATCGAGACCGGAGAACGGCTCGTCGAGAATCACCAGCTCGGGGTCGTGCAGAATCGTGGAGATGAACTGCACCTTCTGCTGCATGCCTTTCGATAAGTCCGACACCTTGCGCAGGCGCCAGTCGGCGAGGCCCAGCCGGTCCAGCCATTCGAGCGCGCGCGCGCGTGCCGCACGGCGTGCGACGCCCTTCGCCTCCGCCAGGAAGACGAGCACGTCGATGACGCGCATGCGCGGGTAAAGGCCGCGCTCTTCGGGCAGATAGCCGATGCGCGCCGAGTGCGTGCGCCCGCCGCCCACGTCGTTGAACAGCCGCACGGCGCCCGCATCGGGCTCGTAGATATCCATGATCATGCGCAGCGTGGTCGTCTTGCCGGCGCCGTTGGGGCCGAGGAGGCCATAGATCAGGCCGGCCGGGACGCTCAACGAAAGCGCATCGACCGCGGTGTGGCCCGCGAATCGCTTGGTGACGCGATCGACAACGACCGGCTCGGTCATGCCCCGAAGCTACGAAGAGGAGCCTACGACGCTAGGACCCCAAAGAGCTCGCCGGCTTTGCGAACGGCCGTGACAAGCGCGTCGATGTCGTCGACATCGTTATAGATGTAGAACGACGCGCGCGCGGTCGCGGCAACGCCCAGCCGGCGCATGAGCGGCTGCGTGCAGTGATGACCGGCGCGGATACAGACGCCGTCCCGGTCCAGGATGGTCGCCAGATCGTGCGGGTGAATGTCGCCGTAGGTGAACGGCACCACGCCCGCCCGGTGGCCCTTCGGCCCGTAGACCGTGACGCCGTCGATCTGCGTCAGCCGCTCGATCGCGAGACGCGCGAGCTCCTGCTCGTGCTCCGACACGCGCTCCATTCCCAATTGCTCGAGGTAGGCGATCGCGGCGCCGAGTCCGACCGCGGCTTCGACATTGGGCGTGCCACCTTCGAACTTGTGGGGAATCTTGTTCCAGGTGGAACGGTCGTCCCACACCCGTTCGATCATCTCTCCGCCGCCGTGGTAGGGCGGCATCGCGTCGAGCAGCGCCGGCTTCGCGATCAGCGCACCACTGCCCATCGGCCCGAGCATCTTGTGACCCGACAGCGCGTAGAAATCGCAATCCAGGCTCTGCACGTCCACGCGAAGGTGTGGCGTGGATTGCGCCCCGTCCACGACGGTCACCGCGCCGGCCGCATGGGCCAGCTTGCTCAGCTGGGCGGCCGGGTTGACGGTGCCGAGCGAGTTCGAGACGTAGGGAAACGCGACGATCTTGGGCTTCGATTCGAGCGCCCGGCCGAAGTCGGAGAGATCGATCCGCCCGTCTTCCGTGATCTCGACCATGCGGAGCGTGGCGCCCTTTTCCTGACACAGGATCTGCCACGGGACGATGTTGGAGTGGTGGTCCATCGCCGTCACCACCACGGTATCGCCGCGCCGCACGTTGGTCCTGCCGTAAGAAGCGGCGACCAGATTGATCGATTCGGTCGTCCCCCGCGTGAACGCGACACCTTCGCGGGCCCACGCGTTGACGAAGCGGGCTACGGTGGTGCGGGCCGCTTCGTACGCCTCTGTCGCCTCGACCGCGAGGGCGTAGGCACCGCGGTGGACGTTCGCGTTGTGGAAGTTGTAGTAGTGGACGATCGCGTCGATGACCCGGCGCGGCTTCTGACTGGTTGCCGCGTTGTCGAGATAGACGAGACGGTGACCGTTCTCTTGCTGCGCGAGAATGAGGAAGTCAGGACGAATCCGGGCGGTATCGAGCATCAGAAGTCCCGCGCCGATTCGGTCGTCACCGGCTCCGCGCTGTTCTGCAATGCGGCGTGCAGCGCGTGCCACGCGAGATTCGCGCATTTGATGCGGCTCGGGAAGGCCCGCACGCCCGAAAACGCCGCCAGCTTCCCCGGCGCACTGGAGCCGCCCCCCCCCGTCAGCATGTCGCGGAACGCCTGAAACATCGTTTCGGCATCACCCACCTTCTTACCCTTCACAGCGTCGGTCATGAGTGACGCCGACGCTTTGGAGATCGCGCATCCCGATCCCTGCGGCATCTGGAACCCGATGTCGCTGATCGTGTCCCCGTCGACCTGCACGAACAGTTGAATGCGGTCGCCGCACAGCGGGTTGTTGCCCTCCGCCTTGCGGTTCGCCGCGTCCAGGCGCTTGAAGTTCCGCGGATTGCGGTTGTGGTCGAGGATGACCTGCTGATACAGCTCGCCAAGATCGGGAGTGGCGGGGCTCATTGTCCCGCCAGGCGGCCGCGCACGATGGCGTCGAGCTGCGCGCGCAGCGGAGCGACTTCCATCCGGCCGAGGATCTCGGCGGCGAACCCGTAGGTGAGCAGCCGGCGCGCTGCGTCCTCGCCCACGCCGCGGCTGCGCAGATAGAACAGCGCGCGCGGGTCGAGCGGCCCCACCGTGGAGCCGTGCGTGCACTTCACGTCGTCGGCATAGATCTCGAGCTGCGGCTGGCTGTCGGCATGCGCGTCGGCCGACAGCAGGAGATTGTTGTTGGTCTGCTTCGAGTCCGTCTTTTGCGCACCGGGCCGCACGATGATCCGCCCGGTGAACACGCCGCGCGACTTTTCGTCGAGCACGCCGTTGAAGTACTCATGGCTTGCGCAGTGGTCGGCGGCATGATCGATCGTCGTGTGATGGTCGGCGTGCTGCTCGCCGGCGAGCAGATACAACCCGTTGAGAATCAGCGTGCCGCCCGGACCGGCCATGACGCTGCCGAGGTCGTGCCGCGCGAGTGCGGCGCCGAACGCGACCGTGTGCAGATTGACGGTGCTGTCCCGCCCCTGATGCGTCTCGGTCGCGGCGACGTGATAGGCGCGCGGGCTCTCCCGCTGGACGCGATGGTAGTCGATCCGGGCGGCGTCGCCGGCCACCACTTCGGTGACCGTATTCGTCCAGTAGCGAGCGTGGTGCAGCGACGCGTACGTCTCGACGATGCTCGCGCGCGCTTCGCGCTCGAGCACGACGAGATTGCGGGGATGCATGACGACGTTCTCGTCGGTTACGATGAACAGCAGCTGGATCGGATCCGCGAGCGACATCTTGGCCGGTATGTGGACGAATGCGCCCTCACCGACGAATGCCGTGTTCAGCGCGCAGAACGGCCGGTCCTGCGTCGCGGCATACCTGCACAAATGCGCACGGATAGCATCCGGGTCTTCGGCGAGCGCATCCGCCAGGCTCTGGACACGAAGCGTGTCGGCGACGGCCGTCGACAGCGAGCGCTGATAGAAGCCGTTGACGAACACCAAACGATGCCCGCTGTCGCCCAGCAGAAACGGCTGGATCTCTACGAGACTCGGAAGACGAGCGGGCGGATGGGCGAGCGCGAAAGTGCCCTCCGCAATCGGCGCGACGCTCGTGAAGCGCCACGCCTCCTGCTTCATGTTCGGGAAGCCGAGCTCGCCGAAACGGGCGATGCCGCCTGCGCGGAGCTCCTTGAGCCAGACGGGAGCGCGAGACGCGCCATTCGCCGCCCACGCATGATAGGAGCCGACCAGCCGTTCTACCGAGCCTGTTTTCACTGCCATCGTCACGACACCATTACGTCATCACGCAGCCAGTCGTAGCCACGAGCCTCGAGCTCGTGGGCCAATTCGGGCCCGCCGGACTTCACGATCCGGCCGTCCGCCAGGACGTGGACAACGTCGGGTGTGATGTAGTTCAACAGCCGCTGGTAGTGCGTCACGATCAGGAAGGCGCGATCGGCGTTGCGCAGCTGATTCACCGTCTCGGCGACCGTTTTCAGCGCGTCGATGTCGAGGCCCGAATCCGTCTCATCGAGGATCGCGAGGCGAGGCTCGAGGACGGCGAGCTGCAGGATCTCGTTGCGCTTCTTTTCACCGCCCGAGAAGCCTTCGTTCACGGGACGGTTCATCATCGAGTCGTCCCAGCCAATGGCTTTGAGCTTCTGTTCGAGGTATTCCAGGAAGTCAATCGGATCGAGCTCGGGTTCCCCCCGCTCCCTGCGAAGCGCGTTCAGCGCCGACCGCAGGAAATAGGAATTCGTGATGCCGCGAATCTCGACCGGATACTGGAACGCGAGGAAGACGCCGGCGCGCGCCCGCTCCTCCGGTTTCATGTCGAGGACATCTTTGCCCTGGTAGGTCACAGTCCCGGCGAGCACGGTATACGCGGGATGACCCGCAAGTACCTGCGCGAGCGTGCTCTTGCCCGACCCATTCGGCCCCATGAGGGCGTGCACTTCGCCGTCGCGAATCGTGAGATCGACTCCCTTTAAGATCTCGTTGCCCGCAACGGTGACGCGCAGCCCTTTGACCTCTAGAAGCACGTTACCCGTGGCACGTTGCCCGTTCTTTCCCATTATCCGACGCTTCCCTCCAGGCTGATGCCGAGTAGCCGCGTCGCTTCCACCGCAAACTCCATCGGTAGCTCTTTGAAGACTTCCTTACAGAAACCGTTCACGATCATCGATACTGCGTCCTCCGACGACAGCCCCCGCTGGCGCAGGTAAAAGATCTGATCCTCGCCGATCTTTGATGTGGACGCCTCGTGCTCCATGATCGCGGTGCTGTTGCGCACGTCGATGTACGGGAAGGTGTGCGCGCCGCACTTGTCGCCAATCAGCATCGAGTCACACTGCGAATAGTTTCGCGCGCCCTCGGCGCCCTTCATGATCTTCACGAGCCCGCGATAGGTGTTCTGTCCTCGGCCCGCCGAAATTCCTTTCGACACGATCGTCGAGCGCGTGTTCTTGCCGAGATGAATCATCTTCGTGCCGGTGTCGGCCTGCTGCCGGTGGCTGGTTACGGCCACCGAGTAGAACTCGCCGATCGAGTTGTCACCCTGGAGGATGCAGCCGGGATACTTCCAAGTGATCGCCGATCCGGTCTCGACCTGGGTCCAGGAAATCTTCGAATTGTTGCCGCGGCAGTCGCCACGCTTGGTGACGAAATTGTAGATGCCGCCCAGCCCTTCCGAGTTGCCGGGATACCAGTTCTGCACCGTCGAATATTTGATCTCGGCATCGTCAAGCGCCACCAGTTCGACCACCGCGGCGTGCAACTGGTTTTCGTCGCGCTGCGGCGCGGTGCAGCCTTCGAGGTAGCTGACGTAAGCGCCCTTGTCGGCGATGATCAGCGTGCGCTCGAACTGACCGGTGTTGCGCTCGTTGATGCGGAAATAGGTCGACAGCTCCATCGGGCAGCGCACGCCCGGCGGCACGTAGACGAACGAGCCATCCGAGAACACCGCGGCGTTGAGCGCGGCAAAGAAGTTGTCGCCGGCCGGCACCACGGTGCCGAGGTACTTCTTCACCAGCTCGGGATGCTTCTGCAGCGCCTCCGAGATCGGCATGAACAGCACGCCGGCCTTGGCGAGCTCGGCCTGGAAGGTAGTCGCGACCGAGACCGAATCGAACACGGCGTCGACGGCGACCTTGCGGTAGCCGTTGCCCTCCCGCCCCTCTTCGTCCGTGCCGTCCGCGCCGTTGGCGGTCTGCACGCCGTCCAGCACGGCGACCTCGCGCAGCGGGATGCCGAGCTTCTCATAGGTCTTGAGAATCTCGGGATCGATCTCGTCGAGCGACTTCGGCCCCTCCTTCTTCTTCGGCGCCGAGTAGTAGTAGAGGTTCTGGTAGTCGATCGGGCCGTACTTGACGCGCGCCCAGGTCGGCTCGCTCATGGTGAGCCAGTGGCGATAGGCGGCAAGCCGCCACGCGAGCATCCACTCGGGCTCGTTCTTTTTCGCCGAGATGAAACGGACGATGTCCTCGGAAAGGCCCTTGGGGGCCTTGTCGGATTCGATCAGCGTCTCGAACCCATACTTGTACTGATCGACATCGATACGGCGGACCTGTTCCACCGTCTCTTGCACTGCCGGCATTCTTCCCTCCGCTGCGGTTTCAAGGACCGCGGGTTGGATCGGTCGGTTTTATGGTCGTTTCTGGTGCGGGTCACCCTTGCGCGTAGCCGCTCACGCGGCGATGCCCTTTGACTTATTAAGTAGTGCTCCAGACACGTTATTCCAAGCTCGTAGGAACCGTTCGACATCGGTTTCGGTGGTGGCGGCCCCCAGACTCACCCGCACCGCGCCGCGCACGAGCTGCGGCGAAACCCCCATGGCGCCAAGC
>DASPXJ010000137.1:0-25195 GCA_035637355.1 Gemmatimonadales bacterium | reverse complement strand
TGGCGGAAGTCGCGTTCGGCCGCTTGCTGGCACTGGGCGACGTCGAGCCTGTGGTCACCCGTGCTCGTCATCGCGCGGCGCTGCAGCGCGCGCTCGAGGAGTTGGTTGGGTTTTGGTCGGCGCGCGAGACCGGAGTGGATGCGGCGGCCGCGGCGACGCATCTGCGCGCGGCCGTGGCCGCGCTCGATGATCTGATCGGGGCGATTACGCCCGCGGATGTGCTCGACCGCGTGTTCGCGGCATTCTGCGTGGGGAAGTGATTGTATTTAATGGAATTTAGTGGTAAATTAATTGTGACCCGAGCAAACCCGAGCCCCAAATGAGAAGCAAACGTAAGAGGAAGACCTCCAAGCGTGGTCCAGGGCGGCCCCCTGGCCCAAGGACTAAACGGACGGTAGCTCTCCTCTACGAGGCGCAGAAGCGAGACCTCAATTTCCTTTCGGAACATATGGAGGGACAACCAACGGTGACCGGCCTAATAAGAGAGGCCGTCACGGCATACGTGGCAGAGAAACTCGCTCAGCCGAACCTTCGAGAGGCTTACGAACAGGTTGAGATGAAGCACCTTCGAGTCGTCAGAGGAGGAGGCGCGCCATGAAGAAGACCGCGAACACGCCGTCCTTGTCGGAGTTCTTGCGACTCGTGCTAAAATCACTTGCACTTGCTCGAAGTCAGTTAAAGGGCTCAGGGAGTCTTAAACTCTTGGAAGATCCCAAGCAGCTCCATAGCACGTTCTATCGGATCAAAGTCAAGTACGTCAAGCATTTTCCGGTGCTTGAGGAGCTGCATTTCATAGAGGCTGGAGCCTACCCGTATAGTTCGGAGCTAACCGAGGCGCTTGATCGGCTCCAGATGGCCGGTGCAATCGTGCGGGAGAACCCTTCGTATCAGAAGTTCAGCCCCACGGTGCTTAAAGACACAAGCGATGTGCTAGTGGAGCGGCGAAGCGACTTGGTAGGCTCAGACTCAAAGAAGGAAGCTGCTCTCACCAATCTCATATCCGATCTCGAAAGTGCACTCGCGCAGTAGTCTGTGAGACCCAAGGATCGGGCGAAGATCGGGCGCGCACGAGCGAGTCTCGTACGCGCCCTTGGTCTTTCGCGTGTCCAAATCCAGGAGCCATACCACAAGAGAAAAATCATTCACGATCCGATTTGGGGAACATGCAAGTACGAGACTTGGGAGGCCGCACTCTTAGACCTGGAAGTCTTTCAGCGGCTGCGAGGTCTGAAGCAGACAGGCTTCGCTTATCTGACTTACCCCGCTGCTGAGCACTCTAGGTTCCAACATTCACTGGGCGTAGTGGAAGCGGCCTCGCGGGTCTTCAATTCCATAGTTGACCGACTGTCAGACGACGGACTGGGTCCTGGAGCCAAGGCCGCAGGCAAGAGACTAAAGGTTTTCCGCACCGAGTCCGCGCGTCGCCGGTGGCGCATTCTGTTGCGCGTTGCGGCACTCGTTCACGACACGGGGCACAGTCTGTTCTCTCATACTTCCGAACGAATCTACGGGTTGGTTCCTCAACTCCAGCATCTTTCTGAGATACTCACCGGCCCGAGCGCCAAACGGCCCGGAGCGGCTGAGGTAGTTGTCTATCTCTTAGTGACTTCCACTCAGTGGCAGCGCCTTGTCGCGCGAATCTGGCGTCAAACAACCAAGTCAGTGCGTGCTCCCACGCCTGCAGAATGGGAAAGAATCGGTAGGTGGATTATGGGTCAGGAAACCGACCCATCTCTCAAGTTCCTTGCAGACATTATTAGTGGCCCGCTCGATGCAGATAAGCTTGACTACATCTCACGTGACGGATATAGCGCCGGTATCCCGGTTGGCTACGATCTCGCACGCTTGATTTCGACGATCTGTGTTGATCCGCAGCGAGCAACTCGTCGAGGGCGCAAGTGGTGGCGGCTGACGTTGCCTATACGAGGCATCAATGCCCTTGAGCAACTGGTGATGGGGCGATTGGTGCTGAATTCGTATCTCTATCACCACCAAAAATGCAGAGCTGCAGAAGCAGCGTTTGAACGCGCGCTGGCTCGGGAGCACGTGCGAAATGGCACGATAGCGGGCCGGCGAAATATCTGGGACCTTTTCAGTTTACGGGATGCCGACTTACTCGAGTTCGCTCGCAAGAGAGGTCAGCCTTCGAAAGAAGCGGGTGATCTCATCAGGAGAACGTTGCGTGTGCAGATCGCGCAATTCCGTTATGAGGATCTGCGCGTTCAGAGTGAAAGAGCTTCTGTTGCATTCAACTCGCTTCTCGAACTAGGTGTGCCGCGAACGTGGACAGACTACCGGGCTCTTCTAAGAATTGAGGATACTATTGCGAGGATGGCAGGCCTGAAAAATGGTAGTGTCATAGTGGACATTCCAAAAGCACCCAGTTATGCCGACCTAGAGAACCTTCTCCTTCCGGGGCGGACTGCAGCGCAGAAGGAATCACCAACGAAGGTCCTCAACTACAGGGACTGGATAGCCGCTTACTCGGCACACCGCACTTTTGTCCGGGTTTTCTGTCCACGAGGCCAACAAATTGAAGATGCGGCATGGAACGCAGCGCGCAGATATTTCGCGTCAACCGGTCTCGTTCTCTCCAGGAATGTGCGGTTCCGTCACTAGACGAGTACGAAGTCAAACGCCAACTCCAGATGACCGAGTTACGCCCGCGGATGTGCTCGACCGCGTGTTCGCGGCATTCTGCGTGGGGAAGTAAGCGCCTCGATCAACGTCTGCGCCTTGGCGAGCGTCTCCTGATACTCCGCCGCCGGCTCGGAATCCCACACGATGCCGGCGCCGGCGTGGAACGAAGCGGCGCCGCCCTGCACCACGATCGTCCGGATCGGGATGTTGAAGTCCATCGCGCCGGTCGTGGAAACGTAGCCGATGGCGCCGCAGTACACCCCGCGCGGCGCGCGCTCCAATTCCGCGATGATCTGCATCGCGCGGATCTTCGGCGCTCCCGTCACCGATCCGCCCGGGAACGCGGCCAGCAGCAGATCGAACGCGTCGGCGCCGTCGGCCAACACCCCCGTCACCGTCGAGACGAGATGATGCACCGTGGGATGGGACTCGAGCGCGAACAGCGTGGGCACACGCACCGAACCGGGGCGGCAGACTTTCCCTAAATCGTTCCGCAGCAGATCCACGATCATGACGTTCTCGGCACGATCCTTCTCACTCGCCAGCAGCTCCCGGGCGAGCGCGCTGTCGCCGGCGGGCGCCGCGCCGCGCGGACGCGTCCCCTTGATGGGCCGCGCCTCCGCCGCGCGGGTCGTGGCGTCGAGCCGCAGGAAGCGCTCGGGCGAGATGCTCGTGATCGCGGCGCCCGCGAACTCGAGGTATGCACCGAACGGCGCGGGATTGCGGGTGCGCAACCGCCGGTGGAGTGCCAACGGAGAGGCGCTGCAGGGCGCGTGAAAGCGCTGTGACAAATTGACCTGATAGACATCGCCGGCGGCGATGTACTCACGGATGCGCGTGACCGCCGCCTCGAATTCGCTGCTGGCAAAGTTCGACTCGGGCGGCGCCGGTCGGGGCGCAAGTTGATCCGGGATCGCCGGCGCCGGCGCGGTGAGCCGCTCGCGCACCCACGCCGCGCGCACCCGGGCGCGCTCGTCGGTGCTGCCGCGACCAGCTGCTCCCCCTCCCCCCCCTCCCCCCCCCATCCCCGTCGAGATCAGCCACGCCTTGTCCTCGAGGTGATCCCACGCGATCACCCAGTCATACAGGGCGAGTGCCACGTCCGGGATGCGCGGCGTAAACCGGTCGGCGGGCGGGCGCGCGACTCGCTCCAGCTCCGCGCCCCAATCGTAGCCCAGGTAGCCCGCAATCCCGCCCTGGAATGGCGGCAAGTCCGGCAGGGGCGCACGCCGCTCCCCCCGTAGCAGCTCGCGCGCGGCTTCCGGCGTCCGCGCGAGCGCGACCGGATCGGCCGCCAGAAACGAAAACCGGCTCAGCGTTCCCTGAGCCGAGCTGTCGAGGAAGAGGAGGTGGGGAAGCCCGCTGAAGCGGACGCAGGTGCCGAACGGGTCCGGAGCGGGGACGAGGGGCAACGCGAGCGTCACGGTCCCACGAATTTCTTGGTCGTGCCGCGCAGCGAACTCGCGCCGGCGGGCGAGAGTTTAGTCGAGGGTTTCACGGTAGCTCGCTGATTGGCCGAAGTTTTCCTCCACCTCGACCTCGATGGTCTTGAGACGGAGGGAGCCGAGCTCGGCGCGTACGCGGCCCGCGAGATACTGCGCCAGCATCTCGACGGTCGTATTGGGGATCGGCAGGATCACGCAGTCACCTGCGGGAAAGACGTAACGGGGCTCGCCGGCGAACGCCACACGGACACTGCCGTTCGCTTCGGAGATGGCGAGCTTGGGGTTGTCGCGCGGCAGCAGGACGCGGTGATCGAGCTGCGCCGTAAGCCCCCGCATCACCTTCTTCACCGCGGAGAAGTCAACGACGAACCAGCTGCTGTCCTCGAGGCCGCCTTCGATCACCAGGCTGGCCCGATAGTTGTGGCCGTGGAGTTTTTCGCAGCGATGACCGGCGAACGTGATGAAATGCGCGGCCGCGAAGACCAGGTCTTCCTTCGTTATCGCTACCTTGAATTCCCCGCGGGTTCCCATACTGCGCGTAATCTACTCGGGGGGAGTAGCCTCGCCCGTCGCCGCCCGCCACACCTCGTCAGCCAACCATTCCAGCCGCTGCTGGGCATAATCGAGCTCCGCCGGGGTCATGCTCTTGGCCCGACGGGCGATCTCCCGCGCGTGGCTGAGGAGCTCGTCCAGCACCTCCCGGAGGGGCCGATTCTGCCGGCGCTCGGGAACGGCCGGGCGCGAGGGCGACCGACCGGGCGCGGAGGGCTGGTGAGGCGGGGGGGGAGGCCTTTTGCCGCGCGGATTCACGCCGTTTGGATCCCTGAGGCCCGGTCGTCCGCCTGCCGCAGCTCTTCCACCGCCGCCCGCACCGTGGACGCGGCGCCGTGCTCGGCGCAGTAGTTCTCCACCAGCCGCAGACCGAGGTAATAGCCCGATCGCTCGGGGAGCACCTTGCCGGCCAGCAGCCGCGCGGCGGGGCTCATCCCGCCCGACAGGTACCGGAGCCGGAGGCCGAGGCCCGAGGAGTCGAGGTCGCTTGCCGAGGCGCGGCGCAGGAAGGCGTCCAGCTCACGCAGCCGGCGATACTGGCGCCGGTTGTAGCCGAAATACTCCCACGGCTCGAATCCCGGCGCGACCGCTTGTGACGCCGCAATCGCCGTTCCTTCATTGACGACCAGTTCGCGCAGGCTCGCGCGCGACCCGATTTCCCACGCGTCGTAGTAGCCTCCGCCCGTCCCTCCCAATTCGCCGACCAGACGGCGCATCGCCGCGCGACTCGACGGCGAGGTATAGCGCAGCGCATGCGCCACCTCGTGCGCGATCCACAGCGGCAGCAGCTCGGGCGCGAGTCCCATGCCGTAGGTCTGCGCGTTCGCCCGGCCGGTGAAGTGCTCCAGGCATACGAACGCGATGCCGCGCCCAGCGATGACGAGCTCGCCGGCGTTCGCGGCGCCCACGCCGACCATCAGGTACAGATCGACCGGACAATCGGCCTCGAGCATTTCCGTCGCGCGCCGCAGCGCCTCTTCGGCCACGGCGACCACGTCGACGTCCGCGAGCGTGCGCCTGAGATCGGCGCGGTCGGCGTGCAGCGCCGTGGCGATGATCGGCTCGGCATGCGGCGATGCGGGGTCGAGCACGTAGTTCTGCCAGTACGCGCTGAGCACGGGACGGTGGCGATCGAGATACTCGTGGTACGCCGCGGCAGGATCGGGCGCGGAGAGCGTCGCGAGGAACTCAGGAACGAGATTGACGAGCATTGCCCGGTTGCGGACCCAATTTGGGAACGCAGCCGCCCGGTGACAAGCGCCGCTATCGGATGGTGATGTCGAGGGCGACGGACTCCGACTTGACATTTCGCGTCAGGTCGGTCACCGCCACTGTGACGCGATAGCGTCCCGGAGGAAGTTTGTCGGGCTCGATGACGAGCCGTTCCTGCGCCGTGCTGAATTGCGCGCCGCGCTCGAATTCAAAGACGACGGGCCGGGCCGATCCCCCGAACAGCCGCGCCAACGTCGACCGCAGCGGCGCGAAGCTGTAGCGCACCTGATAGCGGGACCGATTCCCGCCGTCCAAGCCCAGGCCGTAAATCTCGACATAGGCGGCGAGCGGAGTGCCGGCGCGGAACGAGAGATCCGCCGGCATGCCGCGCAGCGCCGTCTCGCGGTCGGGCAGCGGCGCGCTACGCTCGATCGGCGCGAGCACGAGCGAGGACAAGTCGAGGTCGACGAGGGAGAACATCGGCACGGTGAGCGCCCAGCGTATACGCCCCAGCACGCCGGCGGAGTCGATGTCGAGGCCCAGATCGTAGGGACCAGGCGGCACCGTCATTTGCAACAGCGCGTGCCCCGCGGCGCGCAGCGGCGCGCCGCTCATGTTCCACAACACGACCGCGGCGGAGTCGCCGCGCGCCTTGAAGTAGACGTCGGTGAGGCCCAGATCGCTGCTCATGAACGTCGCCGTCCATGCACGGGCGACGAGCGGGGCGGGCAGCGTCGCGCGATCGGTGTTGAGCAGGAGGTACGAGTTGCGCAGCTGGCGACGCGACGTCGGGGCGAAAACCTCATTCCTCCTGAAGTGAACGCTGAGCGGCCCATCCGGTGTCCAATACAGCCACGCCTCTTCATCGAGGGCGCTAGTGCATGTCCAACTGTAGAAACCGGCTCCCAGCAGATCGGAGACGCAATTGGCCCGCGCGTCGGGCTTCCCATGACGGAGAAAGACCAAGCCTTGGGCCGTCAGCCCCGCTCGAAACGCGAGGGGCATCGCGGTGTCTTGAAGTGCTTGCGAGCTCAACGCGGCGACCTGCTGATCGAGCATGCGCAATTCCCAGGACGGACCAGGAATCATCCGATCGGGAGACGCGGTCGGCACGTTCGTAGTGAAGTCGCCCTCTTGCCGGCGGTCGTCGAATGCCTGGAGCGCACGTGCGAACGTCGAGTGATACGTCAATCGCTGCGGATGCAGCAAGCGGTATGTCCGGCGTACCTCCGCACGCCGCGCGTAATGCTCCTCGAGCCGCTCGTTCTGCGGCGTGAGCAGATCGGGATCGCGCTGGCCCCAGAAACGTTCGAAGAAGGCCCGCCGCTCACCGGCCTGCATCGCCGCATGTCGTGACACCTCGTCAGGTGAGGCGATGAGCCACGCTTCGTCCCAGAGCGCATCCGTCGGATCGTCGTCGGCGTGGGCCAGCGCCGAGTCGTGCCAGGCGAACCCGACGCTTTTGTTGCCCGCGAGGAAGCTCGCTTCGGCGCGCAGCAGGTAGGTGGTCACCGTCGCGGCGTCATGGGCGATAACGATGGCCAGCAGCGAATCGGCCCGTCGGCCCTGCTCCAGCGCGATCAGCAGCTCGGCGCGGTGCTCGAGCGCGATCGGCTGCTCCCCGTGCCGCGCCAGCGTGCGTTCCGCGCGCCGCCAGATATCCGGGCTGCGGTAGATGTCGCGGAAGCGCTCCCAGGAGTCCAGATAATTCGGCGTGATGGCGAACAATCCCAGCAGCGCGTCACGCGCGACCAGGTCGCCATCGTCGCCGCGCAGATAGAACCCGACCTTCATCTGCCAGTACAATGGCTCCGGATCGGCCGGCGCGAGCCGGGCTGCGGTGCGGAATTCCTCCAGCGCGGGGAACCGGCCAACGATCGGCCGCGCATAGTTGACTCGTCCTAGTAACAGATGGGCAGCCGCATCCTTCGGCCGTCGCTCAACAGTTTTCGTGGCGAGCTTCAGCGCCTGGCGCACGTCGCCTGCGGCAAGCAGCGACTCGACGCGCGCCATCGAGGTGTCCTGGGAGGATCCGCTCAGCTGCACGACCAGCGCCAGCGCGAGCGTGATCACGATCTAGGCCTTGGGAGGCGTGCGCATCCTGCGGCTGATTTCGGTGAGAAACTTGCGCTCGGCGGGTGTGAGGCTCTCGACGCCGCTCGCATTGATCTTATCGAGCACGCGATCGATCTCGGCGTTCGCCCGGGCGTCGGTCTCGCCGCGCTTGCTGCGCGCCGACGGCGGCACGCCGCCGCCACGACGGGCGCGCGGCGGCTGCGAGACGAGGACACTCGACTCCGACCGCTGACGGCCGCGCCGCTCCCCGCGGCTGCCCCACCACTGCTGGCCCTTGAGGAACAGCAGCGCCGTTCCGACGCCGCCCAGATGGGCCAGATGCGCGATGGGATCGCTGACACCGGCGCGCGTCAGCGCACCCGCCCAGGCCAGCACGAGATCGAAGGCCAGCAGGCCCGTCACCAGCCACCGCGCCGGGATGGGCTCGGGCAGCGGGAACAGGAACACCGGATACTTGGGCCAATACCAGGCGAACGCGAATGTGACGCCGAGGATTGCGCCTGACGCGCCGAGAATGAGACCGACGCGTGCCCACTGCATGAGCAGGAACGACAGTGTCGCGCCCCCAAGCCCGCAGAGCAGATAGAAGAGGATGAACACGCGCCCGCCCATCCGGTCTTCGACCGACGCGCCGAACATGAACAACATCGCCATGTTGAAGACCAGGTGCGGGATGTTGACGTGCAGGAACATGTAGGTGACGAACGTCCAGGGGCGTTCCCAGGCGTGCAGCGGGTCGAACCCGAACGCGGACAGAAAGCTCGGGTCCACCAACAGCGTCTTCTGAATCAGGAAGACGAGCAGGTTGGCGACGAGCAGGCGTCGCACCCAGAGCGTCAAACTGTACATCCGCTGCGGGCCCATCTCTTCCTCAGGTTTCCAGGTCATCTCGGCGTCTTGGGTCTCCTAGTTTTTTATCCCCCTTGTCCCGCCCGGTTGTTCCGAGCGAGGCCGGCGATGCGCTCACACAGCTCGGGAAAGGGGATGCCCGCCGCCTGCGCGGCCTGAGGATACAGACTGGTGCGGGTCATGCCCGGCAGGGAGTTGGCTTCCAGGCAGAAGATGTCTCCGTCGGAGGTCACCCGAAAGTCGATCCGCGAGTAGCCGCTGAGCTTCACGGCGCGGTGCGCCATCAGCGCATACTCCTGCAATTGTCGGGCGAGCAGGGTATCGATCCGCGCCGGGAACGTCTCTTCCGACATCCCCGGCGTGTACTTGGTCTCATAGTCGAACAACTCGTGCTTCGGAACGATCTCGCCCACCGGAAGCGGGACTTCCCCCAGCACGCCCACCGTGAGCTCTCGCCCCGGGATGAATTGCTCCGCCATCACCTCGTCGTCGTAGCGGGCGGCCAGCTTCACCGCGTTGCCCAAATCCTGGGCTTTCTTGACCAGCGTCATCCCCACCGACGAACCCTGCTTGGACGGTTTGACGATCACCGGCCATCCCAGGGCGGTGGTGACGTCGTCCGGCTCGACCGGCGCCATGAACCACGCCGGCACCGGCACCCCGGCGGCGCGAAACAGCCGCTTGGAGAGGTCTTTATCCATCGCCAGCGCGCTCGCCAGCGGGCCGCTGCCCGTGTACGGGACGCCGATCACGTCGAGGACCGCCTGCAGCGTGCCGCCCTCCAGGGCACCGCCATGCACCGCAAGAAACAGGACGTCGGCATCCCGCACCGCAGCAAGCTCGGCCAGCCCCTCGGACAGCATCCGCCGCTCGCGCTCCGCCAGGGCATCGACCGCGGGCGGCGTGAGGCCGACCGCCCCGCCCAGCAACTCCCGTTCGGCGCGCTCATCGAGGACGCCGCCCGCGAGATCGACGACCTGGACGGCATGGTTGCGGCCGCGCAGCGCAGTGACGACCTGGGATGCGCTCGCGAAGGCGACGGCGCGCTCCGCCGTCGCGCCGCCCGTGAGCACCGTGACCCGCATCAGCGGATTCCCGCCAGCTGGTGCAGCAGATCGTACCGCGTGACGATGCCGGCGACTTTGCCGTCGCGGCGGACCAGAGCAGCCGGGGTCGTGCGCGACAGCAGCGTGGTGAGCAGCGCAACCGGTGATTCGCCGTCGACGACCGGGAAGGGCGGGTCCATCACATCGCGGACGGCGCTGTCGAGGATCCTGGGCTGCCCGATGGCGCGCGCCATCAGCGCCTGCTCGGAGATGGCGCCCACCCCGTCATCGCCGTCGAGGACGGGGAGCTGCGACACGTTGTAGGTCGACATCAGATTGAGCGCCTGCCTGACGGACGTCTCCGGCGCCACATGGATCAGCGGCGGGGCGTCGCTGTTCTTGGCGGCCACCAGCCGGCCCACCGTGGGCCGCTCATCTTCGATGAGCTGATTCTCCCGCAGCCACTCCTCGTTGTAGACCTTGCTCAGGTAGCGCTCGCCGGTGTCGGCCAGGACGGTCACCACCAGCGCCTGCGGATCGTCCAGCAGGCGCGCGACTTCGAGCGCGGCCACGACGTTCACGCCGGTCGAGCCGCCCACGAACAGCCCCTCTTCTTTCGACAGCCGCCGTGCCATCTGCATCGCGTCCTTGTCGCTGACGACGACCCACTCATCGATGACGTCCCAGTGTAGCGCGGTGGGAATCTTGTCGCCGCCGATGCCTTCGACCTTGTACGGCGCGCCGTCGCTCTTGCGACGCGTCTTGGCGTAGTCGGTGTAGATCGAGCCCACCGGGTCGCCGGCGACCACGCGGATCTTTGGGTTCTTCTCTTTCAGATACTTGCCGGCGCCGCTGACCGTCCCGCCCGTGCCCGGCGCGCAGACGAAGTGCGTCACTTTGCCTGCGGTTTGCTCCCAGATCTCCGGCCCGGTGGTTCGATAGTGCACGTCGGGATTCACCGGGTTGTAGTGTTGGTCAGCGAAGATCGCATTCTCGTGTGCGGCCGCGATCGCCCGGCCTTTCATGATGTAATTGTCGGGATGGTCGGGTGGGACGGCGGTTGGGGTGATGATGACCTCGGCGCCGAGCGCGCGCAGCAGTCGCGCCTTCTCCTGCGACATCTTGTCCGGCATCGTGAAAATGCAGCGATACCCCTTGACCGCCGCCGCGATCGCCAGACCGACGCCCGTGTTTCCCGACGTCGCTTCCACGATCAAGCCGCCGGGCTTGAGCTTCCCGTCGCGCTCTGCCGCCTCGATCATCGCCAGTCCGATACGGTCCTTCACGGAGCCGCCGGGATTGAAGAACTCGGCTTTGGCGTACACCGGCGTCCGGATCCCGCGCGTGACCTTGTTGATGCGGATCAGTGGGGTCCAGCCGATCGTCTCGAGGACGTTGGCGTAGGGCTTAGTGTGCGGAGGCACTCGTATCCGTACGAGCCTTCGTCGTGTCCGGCGGTGGGCGCGTGGTATCCGGCCGCGCTTTCGTCGTGTCTGCGCGCGTGGTATCCGGGGCGGGACGAACGACCGGCGGCCGAGGTCTGGGCCGTGCCGGGGGCGGCGCTGGCGGCGCCACCGGAGTCGGAGCGGGAGGGGGTGGCAGCGTCACGGTCCCACCCCCACCCCCCCCGCCCCCCGTGCGCGTCGTGCCGACCTGGCGGAACTCGACCGGCTGCAGGAAGGCCGTCGCGACGGGGACGCCGTGTCGTTTGGCGGGGGCGAAGCGCAGGCCCGTCGCACCGGCGAGCGCCGCCGAGTCGAGCGCCGGATAGCCGCTGGGCTCGGCGACCCGAGTCGATTCGGGAAGCAGTTTGCCCGTCGAATCCACGAACAGTCGCAGCGTCACGTCCCCTTCGACCTTTTGCTCGAAGAGCGCCGGCGGATAGGCGATCGGCACGTCGGGATTGAGCGCCACCGGTGCTTCCGACTCGGGCGGCGCCGCCGCCTGGCTCGCCTGCGCGTCGGACTGCGGCGCATTACCGCGGCATCCGACGAGCGCAATCAATCCCGCCCCGATGAGCGCCCTCACGAGCTTTTATCCTTGCGGCGCTTTTGCCAGGCTGCCAAGCGATTCAGCGCGTCGAGTGGCGACAACGAATTGACGTCCAACCCGTCCAACTCGAGCAGCAACGGATCCGGTGCGGCAAACAAACCGAGCTGCGTGGCATCGAGCGGCGAGGGTGGGGGGGGGCGCTGCGTCGCCACGTGATGACCAGCTTCGAGGAGTTTGAGGACCTGCCAGGCGCGCGTGACGACGGGTTCGGGCAGCCCGGCGAGCCGGCCGACGTGGATCCCGTACGAACGGTCCGCGCCACCCGGCTCCAGCCGGTGCAGGAACACGATCTCCTCGCCCACTTCCCGCACCGCGACGTTGAAGTTGCGTATGTGCTCGAGCTCCTCCGTGAGCTGCGTCAGCTCATGGTAATGCGTCGCGAAAATCGTCTTGCAGCCGATGGTGTTGTGCAGGCACTCGGTGACCGCCCACGCGATGGCCACACCGTCGTAGGTCGACGTGCCGCGCCCAATCTCGTCGAGCAGCACGAGGCTGCGGCCGGTGGCGGCGTGCAGGATCGCGCTCGTCTCGCTCATCTCGACCATGAACGTCGACTGGCCGCGTACCAGATTGTCCGAGGCGCCGACGCGCGTGAACAGGCGGTCCACGACGCCGATGCGTGCGCGGCGGCAGGGGACAAACGAGCCGATCTGCGCGAGCACGACGCAGAGCCCGACCTGCCGCAGCAACGTCGACTTGCCCGCCATGTTGGGGCCGGTCAGCAGCACCACGCGGCCGGCGTCGTCCAGCATCACGTCGTTGGGGATGAACGCCTCGCGCGGCATCATCCGCTCGACGACCGGATGGCGGCTGCCCTCGAGCTGCAGCGTGAACTCGTCGGTCACCTCCGGGCGCACGTAGCGCTCGCGCTCCGCCACGTCGGCCAGCGCGGCCCACGCGTCGAGCTGAGCCAGCCGCGCCGCGCTCGCCTGCACTCGGGCGATGGCCTCGCCGACGCGGCGGCGCAGCTGGTCGAGCACTTCCCGCTCGCGGGCGGCGATGCGCTCCTCGGCGCCGAGGACCTTCGCTTCGTACTCCTTCAAGTCCGGCGTCACGTATCGTTCCGCGCCGGTGAGGGTCTGGCGTCGCTCGTAGTCGGCCGGAATCCGCTCGCGGTGCGCGTGCGTGACTTCGATGTAGTAGCCGAAGACCTTGTTGAATCCGACCTTGAGGGACGAGATGCCCGTGCGCTCGCGCTCGCGCGCCTGCAGCGCGGCGATGTACTGTTTGCCGCCGTCGCGCGCCGCCTTCAGGTCATCCAGATCGCGATCGTAACCGGCTTTGATCGTGTCGCCATCGTCGAGCTGCGCCGGGGGGCGTTCGACGAGCGCGCGGCCGAGCTCTTCGCCGATGTCGGTGAGCAAATCGAGGGCCGGGAAGACCAGGTCGCCCTCGACGGCGCTCAGCGCGCCCGCGACATCCGGAAGCCGCAGGATCGAGTCCCGCAACGCGCCCATTTCCCGGGGGGTCGCGCGACCCAACGCCGCGCGGCCCGCGAGACGTTCCACGTCGCGCACGCCGTCGAGCGCCTCGCGCAGCCGCTCGCGGCCCCGGCCGTCGCCGACGAGCACCTGCACCGCGTCGAGCCGCGCATTGATCGCGCCGGGGTCGACGAGCGGCGCCAGCAGCCAGCGGCGCAGCAGGCGGCCGCCCATCGGGGTCAGCGTCCGGTCGATCACGTCGAGCAGTGTGGCGCCGTCAGTCCCCCCCCCGGTGCGGAGCGGCTCGACCAGCTCGAGGTTGCGGCGCGTCATCTCGTCCAGCGGCAGCACGTCCCCGCGCCGCACGATGGTGGGATGGGCCAGGTGGGGCAGCCCGCCCGGCTTGAGCTCGCGTGCGTAACGCAGCAGCGCCCCCGCCGCCCCGACGGCGGGCCGGTCGTCCGCACCGATCCCCAGCCCATCAAGTGATGCGATGCCATAGGTCCGCAACAGGTCTTCGCGGGCAAGTTCGGGGTCGAACTCCCACGCCTCGCGCACCGTGACCGTTCCCACGGCCGTCGCAACGACGACGTCGCTGGGCAACACCAACTCGCGCGCTTCGTAGCGAGCGAGGGCCGCTGCGATGTCGCTCTCGGGCACGACTTCGAGGATGAGCTCGCCCGTGGTGACATCGAGCGTGGCGAGCCCTGCGGCCGCGCCGCGCGGATCGAGCGCGACGATGTAGTTATTGCGATTCCGGACCAGCCAATCATCGCTGAGCACCGTGCCGGGCGTGACGGTCTCGACGACCTCGCGCCGCACGATCCCCTTGGCCAGCTTCGGATCTTCGACCTGCTCGCAAATCGCGACGCGGTGCCCCTTGCCGATGAGGCGGCGCAAGTATTCGGTGGCCGCCTTGACGGGCACACCGGCGAGCGGGACCTCGGCCGCTCCGCCGTTGTTGCGCGACGTGAGCGTCAGCCCCAGCTCACGAGCGGCGAGCTTGGCGTCGTCCTCGAACATTTCGTAGAAGTCGCCCATCCGGAAAAACAGGATGGTTTGGGGATAGCGGGCCTTGATGTCGCGGTACTGCTGCATCAGTGGCGTTTCGGTGGCTCCCCCCGCCCCCGCCGTGGTCACGGCTCCTCCACCACGAACGGCTGGCCGCCCACGCGGGTGCGCAGCCGCTGCTGCGTGCGCACCGCCTCCTCGCGGGTCGCGTAGCGGCCGACGCGCACCTTGAAGAAGCCGGTCGAGTCGCGCACGACACGCGCCTCGAAGCCCATCACCTTGAGCCGGGTGAGCATGTCGTCGACCTGGGCGGCGCTCTTCACCGCCAGCACCTGTACGGCGTACGCGTGAGACGCCGGCGTGGGAGGGGCGGCGGGGGGGGGGAGGCGGGGGGGGCGATTCCCGGTATCTGCCGGTGGCGTCGTCGTCGCGGTGGTCGTGGACGCCGGGCTGCAGCGCGAGGCGTAGAAGCTCACCTGATTCCTGAATTCGACGTCGTCGCCGGCGCCGTCCAGCGATTGCTGGATCAGCTCGCAGCCGCGCGCTTCGTTCTTGAGCTCGAAGTAGGCGCGTGCCGCGGAGAAATTCGCGCGCGCGCGCAGCGGCGAGTCGGGGTAGTCGCGATTCAGCCGCTCCGCCGCCTGCGTCGTCTGCACCGGGTCGCGCTGCGCGAAATACAGCTGCGTGAGCAGCAGCAGCGCGTCGTCCGCCCACGGGCCGGCGCCATACTCGACGACGATCCGGTTGAGGTTCGATGCGACGGACTTCGCATCGGGCGCAATTTTCGCGGCCGCGAGCAGCGCCTGGGGATACGCGGAATCGGCGGGTGACAACGAGGCCAGCAGCCGGCGCACGATTGCACGCCCGGAGTCGACCTGGCCCGATTGGGCGAGGCGCAGCGCCTCGACGAGGCGGGCGTCTGTCTGAGCGGATAGGCGGATTGCCGGATGGGCGGATAACGCGATCACGAGAGCCAAGACCCATCCGCCGATCCGCCGATCCGCCAATCCGCCGATCACGCAGCCTCCCTATCCAGCTTCGCAAACCCCAGCACCAGTTGCGTCACGATCCCCCGATCATCGGACACGGTCGCCGTTTTCAGCGCATTGTCGGCGGCGAGCGCCGCGCGCAGTGCCCGGCTCAGCTCGCCCGCCGTCCAATGCGCGCTCCAGTCGCTCCAGTGTGCCGCTTCATCTTTATAGCCGCGCAGCCCGTAGGGCCGCGCCGCCAGCAGCTGGCGGAATACGATTTCCGGCAGCCGCGCAACGTTCGTGCTGCGATCGCGTTCGACACGCGCCAGGGACGTGCCCACCAGGTGGGTGCCGAGCAACGAGACGATCTTCACCCCGCTCATGCCCGCCTGCTCGAGTACGGGCTCGACGAGCTGAACGGCCCGCGCCGCGCGGCGCTCCAGCGCGGCGTGCACGAGGTCATACACCGTCTCGCCGCGCCGCACGCCCACGAGGCTGGTCACATCCTGCGCGGTTACTTCGCGCGTCGCGCCGCCCGTCAACGCGGCGAGCTTTTCGAGCTCGCGGGCGAGCGTGCTCAAGTCGTTCCCGACCGCGGCGATGAGCAAGTCCACGGCATCCGGCGCGAGCGTCACCTTCAGGGTCGTGGCATGGTGCCGCAGCCAACGGGGCACGCGCTCCGCGGAGAGGGGCTCGAGCAGCACGGAGGTGGATGCCTTCACAAGGTCGGCGTCGGGCTCCTCGCCCGCTGCGACGACCAGCACAAGGACCGTGGTCGGATTCGGTTGGGCGAGATAGCGAACCACCTCGTCGCGCAGCTTCGTCTTGCGCTTGCCGAGCTGCTCGACGGCCCGGATCACGACCGCGCGCCGCTCGGCGAGCATCGGGGGAGTGTTCACCAGCGCGTTGAACGATTCCGGCGTCAGATCAGGCGCAAAACGGACATCCAGATTGAAGTCGCGATTCGGTCCCACGGACGCGTCGAGCAGCGCCCGAATGGCCTCGTCCTTGAGGACATCTTCGTCACCGTGGAGCAGATAGACGGGTTCGGCGGCGGGGGGCGCGGGGGGCGCGCGGGGCGCGACGGGTTTGTTGAGGGTTCGCAGGAGCGCGTCGAGGGTAATCGCCGGCATACAGGCGAAGTTACCGCCGCCCTGTGCCCCGAGAAAGGCCGAAAGGCTGCTAGCGGCCCGCGGATGCGGGCTGGAAGCTGAACGCCGGCGGCTGCACCAGTGCCGTGCCGTACGGATACGGGTTGCCACCCACGATGCTCGCTCGCGGATCCTGGAACGAGACGAAAGGAAGTCCCGCATTTGCCACGGGCTTGGGGAAGGCGGCAGGTGGCAGCAGCGGTGCGCGCATGATGCGGGGGCGTTGCCCGATTTCGAAGATCAGCAGCACCAATGCAGCCAACACCAACATCGCCGCCGACACTCCCGAGCGCGCCGGAGGTCGCGGTTTGCGCCGGCGCTCTACGGCGATTCGCGCATCGAGACGTTGACGGAAGTCTGCGGAGAGAGCAATCGGGGAGGCGGAGTGAAGGACCTGTACGGCCTGGCGAACTGTCGCGTCGTAGCGGCGACAGCTGGTACAGTGGGCCATATGTCGCGCGAAGCGCTTCAATTCCCGGGGGGCCGCGATTAACCCGTCCCGGAATTCGCTATGTCGCTCCAAGAACTCGGCGCACTGCATGGTGCAAATGTACCACCGCCGGCCACGGTGTGTTCCGTCGCCGGGGCTGTTGCGGCGGGGCCGTGTCTAAACGAGGGCGGGGCCGATGAGCTGGGCGAAGCTGTTTCGTGCCCGATTCAAGCGGCTTTTCACCGTCCCCAGGTTGCACCCGGTAATTTCAGCGATCTCCTGGTAGCTCTTTCCCTCGAGCTCGCGGAGCACGAACACCTCCCGGTGGTGTTCCGGGAGCCGCTGGACGCATTGATCCACCGCATCCTTCAAGAACCGTTTGCGGTACAGATCGTCGGGACGCGCGGTCGTGTCCTCGAATTGCAGCGGCCGATGATCCGCTTCCCAATTCTTCTTGATGGTCTGGAACAGCACCAACGGATTGCGGCTGCGGTTGCGCAGCTCGTTCTTCGCGAGGTTGGACGCGATGGTGTAGATCCAGGTCGAGAATTTCTTGGTCTGATCGAAACGATGCAGATGGCGAAAGACCCGGATGAAAACCTCCTGGACGAGGTCTTCAGCCCGCTCGCGGTCACCGATGGTGCGATTGACGAAATTGAGGAGGCGGGTCTGGTAACGGTCCACCAGGGTGCCGAAGGCCTGCGGCTCGCCGGCCAGGTGACTCATTACAACCTGCCCATCATCCAGGTCGTGCAGCGCTTCGCGCTGCAACGCTCGCTGCGAATCGACGGCGGGACTTGGATGCTTCAGTGTGGTCGGCATGAGTACCCTTGTGTTTCGAACGGGAACAGGGAAACGCCTGCCCTGATTCACCTTATGAGGACTTAGCACAAATCGTGCCCCCCAAGCTGGTGGACTAACTCGTTACCACACAAGTGATTGCGATTCGCAGCGGCGTGCGAGTTGGTAATAATTGTCCCAGCCTGGGGACGACGCAATTCCACATTCGATCTAGATCCGAAGAATGGCGTGGACTAATGCTCCAGGATGAAACCAGCCACGAACAGCAGGCTAAGGGCAGTCTTTGCATCAGTTATCACCCCGCTGCGCACCAGCTGTAGCGCCTCGGAGAGTGGTTTTGGGATGACTTCGATGAATTCGTCCGGCTCGCGCGCGTGTTTGCCGGCGCTGAGCTCGGATGCCCAAAACAGGTGAATCCGCTCGTCGGTGAAGCCAGGTGTTGTCCATATAGTAGTAAGACGCTCCAGGCGCCCCGCTGTGACACCGACCTCCTCGAGCAGCTCCCGTCGGCCGCACACTTCCGGGTCCTCGCCCGGATCGAGGCGCCCTGCCGGGATCTCGAGCAACGATCCATTCGTGGCGTACCGGTACTGCTGGATGAGCAGCACCGTCGGATCGTCGCCATGCGGATCTGAGGCGAATGGAACGACCGCGGCGGCGCCCGGGTGCCGCACGATCTCCAGCTCTCCCGTCGAGCCGTCCGGAAAGCGCACCGCATCCACGTCAAGATTTATGACCCGCCCGCTGTGAATTCGTTTACTCGCGAGCTGCATGACGCACTCCGTTGTTTAGTGCTGGAACAGCCACGTAAACGGGACTTTGAACCCTTCGGCGAACAGATACCCGGTGTTGCGGCGCACGTTGGCGTGAATGGGCGAGCCGGTGGCGGGCGAGGTGTAGGGCACCAGGCCGAGGCGTCTCGCGATGATCTGCAATCGCAGCATATGAAAGCCGTCGCTCACGAGCAGGACGCGGCGGCTCTCTTTTCCATCGAACCAGTGCCGTACCTGATCGATCGACGCGTAGGTGTCGGCTCCGCTGGCGAGGGGCACGACCGCATCGCCGGCCAGGCCGAGTCGCACCAGATAATCGCGGCCGACGTTGGCTTCGTTGAGCGTATCGCGCGCGCCGACGCCTCCGGTGACCAGGACGACGGGTGCCAGTCCCCGTTGGTACAGGGCGGCGGCGTGATTGAGTCGAGCGCGAAACACGGGAGAGGGGCGGCCGTTGTACTGGGCGGCGCCGAGGACCGCGATGGCATCGGCGCCGGTGGCTTCATCGCGGGCGGCGTGGACGGCCACCGCGACCACCACCGCCGCCCATCCGAGCGCGATCAGAACGATCGCTAGGACAATTCCGCCCAGCGCACGCCGTCCGGTCCAGAATGGCATGCCACAAGATACTCAGGGGCGTGTCAGCAACTCCTCGAACAAGCTGAGCGCGCGCGGATCGTCGGACTGGCCGAGCCAGAAGATGGCCTTGCGCCGCAGGTCGGGATCGCGATTCTGCTTGGCGATCCGGATCAGGGCGGGGACGCCTTCATCTTTCGGACGCTGGGAGAGCGCGAACACGGCGGACTCCCGCACCTCGCGATCGGCGTTCCCGTCATCCACGAGATCGGTGAGGCCCTTGGTCGCGGCGTCGCCGGCGGCCTGTCCCAGCCAGAACACCGCGGAGCGCCGTACTTTCCGGGAGATGTTCGCATCCTTGGCGATCTTCAGGAGCCCGGGCCAGATGACCGCACTGTCGGCGAGCATTGCCGGGAGAATGGCTTTTTCGGCGGCACGTGAATCATCGCGTTGGGCCAGGTCGAGCAAGTACGTCGTCGCGTCTTTCGTGCTCACCATCCCGAGGTCGGTCGCCGAGCTGGTCGCGCGCCATTCACCGCCGACGTAGACACGAAGGTCGGTGACGCGGCCGCTGGTCTTGGTGAGCGCGACCCGGACCGGTCCCGAGTCACACGGCGCATCCCGGTCATCGTGATCGTTCCAATTGCCGTCGACCTGATTGTGGCAATTCCCTTTGTCGCAGTCCCAGCTGATCACGTTGCGGCCATTACCGTAGACGCCGGGCTTGGCGGCAAAGCTGAACCGCACCGAGCCATCGGGCGCGCCGGCGACGCGCCGTTCCAATGGCTGCTGCTGAAACAGCACCAGAGCTGCGAGTGTAAGGGCGATCATTGGTTGATCAGCTCCTGGAGATACTGCGCCGCCCGCGGACTGCGCGACTGGCCGATCCAGAAGATGGCCTTCTTGCGGAGCTCGCGGTCGGGATCGGTCTTGCCGATCTGGAACAATTTGTCGAGCGCGGCGTCTTCGCCGCGCTGGGAGTATAGAAAGATCAACTGGTCCCGCATTTCGGGGTTCTTCATGCTGTCGTAGAGCCTGACGAGGTCGGCGATGTCTGCCTTATTCCCTCCCTGGTTGGCCCAGAACAGTGCCTTCTTGCGGATCTCGATGTTCTCACTCTCATCGAGCGCGATGTCCATCATCCAGCGGTAATTGGTCTCATCGCGTATCTGCGACAACGAGAAGATGATGTGCTCCTTCAAGTCGTCATTGTCGACCTTCTTGAACAGATCTTTTAAGAACTGCGCGTTTTGAGCGGAGCGGTTCTGCGACAGCCCGAAGACCGCCTTTTTCCTGAGCTCGAGCGGCCGATCAGCGCGCTCGGCATAGGCGCGCAGAATGGCCCCCGCGCGCGGGCTGCGGTGCTGAGAAAGCGCAAAGATCGCTTGATCCTGAGTGTCTTGATCCGTCTTCGAATCGCTGAGAATCGAGTCGAGCGCCGCGACCGTTTCTTCGCCCGGAACCTGCGAGAGCCAGAACACGGCCTGCTGGCGTACTTCCCGGTCCGGGTCCTGGCGGGCTGCGTCGAGTAGAATCTTGGCGGTTTCATCGCTGCGCTTTTGCGACACGATGAACACCGCCTTGCGCCGCATGATCTCGGAGCATGGATCCCGCCGTTTCATGACATCACGCAGGATGGGGATCGCACTCTCGGCGTTCATCTGAAGCAAGGCCCCCAGCGCGATCATCCGCGGGTCGTCGTCGCCGTAGCCCTCGCAGTTGGGCGGTACCTCGTCGTTGCCGGGATCGCGGTCGCGAACGCGGTCACTCGCTCTTGGTCTCGCAGATGCGCGACCTCGCGAGGAACGGGCGGAGTCGGCGCGCGCCTGATTGCGCTGGGCCGCTGCCGCGTCGCCGCGCTGCGCCAGCACGCCGTCGATTCGCGCCGCGAGGTTCTCGGCATCGCGACCGGCGGCATCAGGATAGTTCTGACGCAACCGGTCCAGCTGGCTGACCGCCGACTGCAAGTTCTTTGTGTCGCCGGTGCGATACAGCGCGAATGACGACCAGTACAAGGCCTCGGGTGCGCGCCCGGAACGCGGATAGCGGGTGAATACCTGCCCGAACGCCGTGACCGCATCCTGGTAGCGATTGCGGTTGAGCGCTCGCCGGCCGGCGTTGTAGAGCGAGTCCGCGGGCTCCCCCTGATCCTGATCCTCATCCTCATCCTCATAGTTCCAATCGTCACCAGCCACGGCGATGGGCGCGATGGCTGTCACCGCAAACTGCAGCTGCTGCGCCAGTGCCTGCAGGTCCGGCTGCGCCATCGCGAGCGCGGTGGTGGCCGCTTGGAGATCAGGTATCGCGATCGTCATCGGTGCGATCGCCGTCATCGGTGTGATCGCCGTCATCGGGGCGATCATCATCGGTTCGATCGTCATCGGCGCGATCGTGACAATGGGCGCGCGCCGATGTTTACGGGCCGGCGCGGGCGGGACGGAATCCTGCGCGAGCGTGGTGACGGCGAGCAACAGGGACAGGAACGACATCAGAGTACTCCTTGGTTGCGCGCCGATACGGGTCCCGCGGGAATCGCCGAACGCAGCTTGGGCAACACGTTGGATTGGTTCATGCCTTGCCGGATGAGATCGGTTTCGTTCGCCGCACCCCGGGCGCCGAGCTGGGAGATCTGTACCAGCACCAGCTCGAGGTCTTCCAGCAGGGGCCGGAAACGCGGATTGTCGCCCGCCGGCGAATCGAGCATCAACTGCGTGGTGGTCAGCAGGTCGCGCGCCTGCGCGGCGAAGCGGGCGGCGTTCGCGCCACGCCGCGCGTCGCTGCGGAACGAGGTCAGAAACGCCTCGGTGCGCGACAGGTACTGCGTGGCGGCGACTTCATACACCAGCTCGGCCGTGGAATCCGTAGCGGAGGCGACGACGGCGCCGTTGGTGACGGCGGAACGATTCGCCGTCCATCGGCCGATGCCGATGCCGATGGCGAGCACCGCGGCGGCCGCCACGGCCCAGCGCATCCATGGCCGCAGCTCGATGACGTGCTTGGTGCGTCGCGCCGCCTCGATCCGCGCCCACATCTCCTCGCGGGGAGTGGGGAGTGGGGAGTGGTACGACTTGGCTGCGCCCTCGAGCCACTGCTCAAACTTTGGATCTTCGTGCTGGTCCATCATTGCACCCACTCTCCCGCAAAATCGGACAAGGCGACGCGCAACTTGGCCCGCGCGCGCGACAGCTGTGCCTTCGACGTGCCGGTCTCGACGCCCAGGACGGCGCCGATCTCCTCGTGTGTATAGCCCTCGACATCGTGCATCACGAACACCGTGCGGTAGCCCTCCGGCAGAGCGTCGATCGCCTGCTTGAGCCGCAGCTTCAGATCGGGCTCCGCGTGCCGCTGCCTCATGCCGACATCGTGCGCGTCATCGATGTCCGCTTCCCGCTGGCGAAACCGCTTCACCTTGCGCAGCCCGTTGAGCACGACGGTCGTCGTGATCGTGTGCAGCCAGGTCGAGAAGGCGGCATCGCCGCGGAACGAGCCGAGCCGGTCGAACGCCCGAATGAACGCTTCCTGGGTGAAATCCTGCGCGAGGGCATCGTCGCCCGCGAGCCGGAAGGCCAGGCGGTACACGCGGTCTACATGCGTGTCATACAGCGCGCGCTCGGCGGCGCTATCCCCGGCGCGGACGCGGGCAATAAGCTGTGATTCGTCCACGGCGCTCCGAGGTGACGGTCTGGGCTCGTAACTACAGATGGGACACGGGGGACGACAAAAGGGTTACGTCGGCTGGCCCTATCTGGTGCCAAACAGGCGGTCGCCCGCGTCCCCCAGCCCGGGGAGGATATAGCCCTTGGCGTTGAGCTCGCGGTCGAGCGAGGCGGTGTAGACCGGGACGGTGGGGTGGGCAGCCAGCATCGCCTTGACGCCCTCCGGAGCGGAAACGAGGCACAGAAAGCGGATGCGCTGCAGCGGGGCGCCGGCGCGGGCCAGGGCGCTCACGGCGGCGACCGCCGACCCCCCGGTGGCCAGCATGGGATCGAGCAGGAAGAAGGAGCGGTCTGCCTCGCCGGAGGGAATCTTGAAGTAGTAGTCCACCGGCTGGAGGGTGTCGTGATTGCGGTACAGCCCGATATGCCCGACGCGCGCGGAGGGGATGAGCTGCGAGATCCCTTCGACCATCCCCAGGCCCGCGCGCAGGATCGGGACCAGCGTCAGCTTCTTCCCCGCCACCTGGCTGCCGGTGGTCTTCTCGAGTGGCGTTTCGATCTCGACGGACTCGAGCGGCAGGTCTTTCGTGACCTCGTACGCCATCAGCATGGCGATCTCGTTCACGAGCAGCTTGAAGTCGCGGGTGCTGGTGCGCTTGTCGCGCAGGATCGTGAGCTTGTGCTGGATCAGCGGGTGCGACAGCACCGTGAGATTGGGGAACTGGGAGGGCGCGCTCCGTGCCATGAGCGGAGAAGCTACGCCTCCGGTTGCGAGCGCGCGACCGGCGGCTATTTTCTCCGTCCCGCTAGAGGAGCTCTTTCGCATGAAGCGCCCGATCGTTGCGTTTTCCCTCGCGGCATTCGCGCTGTGCGCGACGCCGCTCGTCGCTCAGTCGGCCGACAGCCTCATCGCGAAGTACATCCAGGCGTCGGGCGGGATGGACCGGATGCAGGCGATCCAGACCCTGCGCCGCACGGGGAAGTTCACCGGGGGCGGCGGGTTTGAGGCGGTCGTCGTGCAGGAGAACAAGCGCCCCAACAGCGTGCGTGAAGAGTTTTCGCTGCAAGGCATGACCGGCATCAACGCCTATGATGGTCAGAGCGGGTGGAAGATCGAGCCATGGAACGGCAAGCGCGATCCCGAATCGCTCGGGGAGGACGAGATGCACGGCATTCTCGACGATGCCGACTTCGACGGCCCGCTGGTGAACTATCGGGCGAAAGGCAATCGCGTCGAGTATCAGGGTGTGGAGCAGATCGAGGGGAGCGACGCCTACAAGCTCAAGGTCACCCGCCCCAACGGTGACGTCAGCTTCTATTATCTGGACACCGAGTACTACGTCCCGATCCGCATCGACACCCAGCGCATGATCCGCGGCGCACCGCAGGAGTTTGAGAGTTCGCTCGGCGATTACAAACAGGTGAACGGCGTGTATCTGCCGTTCGCGTTCGAGTCCGGGCCAAAAGGCAGCAACAGCACGGACCGCTCGAAAATCACGCTGGATAAAATCGAGGCCAACGTACCGATTGACGACGCGCGGTTCGCGCGGCCGGGAGCCCGCCCATGAACGCCCTTCTGCTGCTCCTGATCGTCCAGCAGCCCGCGGTGAAGGTCGACTCGGAAACGATCTCCGGGCTGGGTGCACGCAACATCGGCTCGGCGGCGATGAGCGGGCGCATTGCGGCGCTCGACGCCGTGCACGAAGGCGCGGGGGGGGCGCGGCTCACGATCTATGTCGGCGCGGCGAGCGGCGGCGTCTGGAAGTCGACGAACGGCGGCACGACGTTCAAGCCCGTCTTCGACAAGCAGCCGATCCAATCAATCGGCGCGGTGACGATCGATCCCAAGAATCCCAAAGTCATCTGGGTCGGCACCGGCGAATCGTGGATGCGCAACAGCGTGTCCATCGGCGACGGCATCTACCGGTCGGACGACGGCGGGGACAACTGGACCAACATGGGGCTGCGCGAGTCCGAGCACATCGTGAAGATCCTCGTCGACCCCAACGAAACCAGCACGGTGTACGTCTGCGTGCCCGGCAAACTCTGGAGCGACAGCGACGACCGGGGTGTGTACAAGACGACCGACGGGGGCAAGACGTGGGCCAAAGTCCTCAAGGGTGCCAACGCGTCGACCGGCTGCTCGATGATGACGATGGATCCGGCGCATCCCCGGACGCTCTATGCCGGGATGTGGGATTTCCGGCGGCGGGGCTGGACGTTCCGCTCCGGCGGTGAGAGCGACACGGCGCGGAGTGGCTCCGGACTGTTCAAGAGCACCGATGGCGGCGCGACGTGGACCGAGCTGACGTCAACCAGCGCGTCGGGGCTCCCGCCGAAGCCGTGGGGCCGCGTGGCCGTGAGCGTCGCGCCATCCAAGCCGGATATCGTGTACGCCTTCATTGAAGCGGTGCCGCCGCTGAACGCGCTGTATCGCTCCGAGAACGGCGGCAAGACGTGGCAGATGCTCGACCGCAGCCAGAACATGATCTGGCGGCCGTTCTACTTCGCGAATCTCATCGTCGATCCGCGC
>DASPXJ010000136.1:0-2666 GCA_035637355.1 Gemmatimonadales bacterium | reverse complement strand
TGGTGCATTTCGGCCGCCGCCGAAGGTGAGAAGTGCGTTGATCCGCCTGACACCCTTGACGGAACCGCTGGTCAGACCGGAAGAGGTCGCTGCGTTTCGATCCTTCGTGACCGCCTGCTTCAGCAAGCGCCGCAAGCAGCTGAAAAACGCCGTGCCGGGGCTAAATGAGGCGAAACTGAGAGCACTCGGTTTCGATCCCGTTGCGCGTCCCGAACGGCTTGCGCCCGAGGGGTTCGTCCGACTGTTGCGGTCCGCGCGCAGGCAAGAATAGGCCCCGCCCGTTATTTCAAGAATTCTTGAAATGGTGGTACTAGGCTGTGCCCATGCGCCGCAGCATCCTCCTCCGCATTGTGCATCAGTGGCCTCGGCAGCGTCCGGGTTTGCCGCACCTTCCGCATGCCCTCGCGCTCCAGTTGGCGCGTGTCGCGCAATGGTTCCATGCTCTTTCGGATACGACCCGTCTCGACATTCTGGAGCTGTTATCGCAACGGGATCGCGCCGCCGGAGAGCTCCAACGCCTCCTCAACGTCCCACGATCACGCGTTTCCTTTCATCTGAAAGTGCTGAGGGAGTCGAGACTTATTGACGAGCGGCGCGACGGTCTGTGGAGGTACAGCACCCTGCGAAAGGAGACGCTCGATCTGATGATCGGGTTCATGCACACGGTGTTGCCTGGGGCGCATCGGGGTAGGTGTCCCCTGGAAGGGTGCCAGGATTGACGTATCAAGAAAACTTGATACATTGACGTATGGCCGACACCGCCACCGTCGCCCGCTGGTTTCACGCTTTGTCTGATGAAGCCCGTGTCCGAATCGTCGAGATGCTCTCGCACAAAGAGCGCTGCGTCTGCGAGCTCGAACAAGTTCTTGGTATCGCCCAGTCCCGCCTTTCATTTCATTTGAAGGTCTTGAAAGACGCGGGACTGATCAGCGATCGCAAAGAGGGCCGTTGGATGTTCTACGGGCTCGAGCGTGAGACGCTGGACCAAATCGCTGCCTACACAAAATCTGTGAAGCCCGGCAAGCATGCCGGAAGTTGTGCCATGGCCTGCTGTGACTGAGGAACCGATGAGCGACATCAAAGACGTTGTCAAAGAGAAGTATGCTGAGGCCGCGTTGAAAGTGCTCGGTGGTGAGAAGGGAAGCTGTGGACCGAGCGGCGCGTGTGGTTGCGATCCTGTGACCGCAAACCTCTACGACGGCTCGCAGACGAGCGGCCTGCCGGAAGGGGCGGTGCTCGCGTCGCTCGGTTGCGGCAATCCGACCGCCCTGGCACAGCTGCACGAAGGCGAAACGGTCCTGGACCTCGGTTCCGGCGGCGGCATCGACGTCCTCCTGTCCGCAAAGCGCGTGGGCCCAACGGGGAAGGCCTACGGGTTGGACATGACGGACGAAATGCTGGCGCTCGCTCGTGAGAACCAAAAGAAAGCCGGTGCGACCAACGTCGAGTTCCTGAAAGGTGAGATCGAGAACATTCCGCTCCCCGCGCAATCGGTCGACGTCATCATCTCCAACTGCGTGATCAATCTCTCGGCGGACAAACGGCGCGTGTTGTGCGAAGCGTTTCGCGTGCTGAAGCCCGGCGGCCGCTTCGCGGTATCGGACGTCGTATGCCGCGGGGAGATCCCGGATGCGGTGCGCCGCAGCATGGAACTCTGGGTTGGGTGCGTCGCCGGCGCGCTCGAGGAGAACGAGTATCGCCGGCTGCTGGACGCGGCTGGGTTCGTCGACGTCGACGTCGAGCCCACGCGGATCTATGCGTTCGAGGACGCGCGTACGGTGCTGTCGGGGGCCGGCCTCGATGTGGACGTGTTGGCGCGCGAGGTGAGTGGCCGGATCATGGGCGCCTTCATCCGCGCCCACAAACCCGCTCTTGCGCCGAGGTCTCCCATTGTGAAATAGTTCACAATGCGGAAGATCTCCGACAGCACGGTCCGCCGGCTGTCCGTGTACCTGCGATTCCTCGAACAGGCCAACACCCAGGGCCGCTCCACCATCTCCTCCGGAGAGCTGGCGCGCCTCGGCGGCACCACCTCGGCGCAGGTCCGCAAAGACCTGTCCTTCTTCGGCTCGTTCGGGAAGCGGGGACTGGGATATGCCGTTCCCGAGCTGACGCGCCGGATCCGCGACATTCTCGGCCTCGAGCGCGGCTACCGGGTCGTGCTGGTCGGCGCCGGCCGGATGGGTGGAGCGCTCGTGCAGTATCATGGCTTTCGCCAGCGCGGCTTTCACATCACGGCGATCTACGATCAGGACGCGCGCAAAATCGGCTCGCGCTGGAACGGGCTCGTCGTGCGCGACGTGAAGCATCTCGAGTCCGACCTGAAGAAGGATCCGAGCGACATCGCCATCGTGGCGACGCCCGCCGAGTCGGCGCAGCAGGTGGTGGATCGGCTGGTGCGGAGCGGCGTGAAGGCCATTCTCAACTTTGCGCCCGTGCCGCTCAGCGTTCCTGCTGACGTCGAAGTCAAGACCGTCAACATGGCGCTGGAATTGGAGACGCTGAGCTACTCGCTCGCCAACCGTTAGCTTTACTCCCCATGCCTCGGGTTCACGTCACCTCCGAAATCGGCGCCCTCCGGTCTGTTCTGGTCCATACCCCCGGTAAAGAGCTGGTCGCCGTGACGCCCGGGACGCGCGAAGACTACCTCTACGACGACATCATCG
>DASPXJ010000135.1:0-9891 GCA_035637355.1 Gemmatimonadales bacterium | reverse complement strand
GGGGCGTCGAATTCCACTTCCCCGCGCGTGACGTGCAGCCGGCCATTGCCGAGCGAGTCGGTCTCCAGCGTATAGGCACAGCCGAGGTCGATCGCGGTACCGGACGGTGTCTCGACGAAGAACAGGCGCGGGACGGCATCGACCGTCGCATCGATTCTGCCGCGGGCCAATGCCAGGCGATGTTCGTCGGCGCGGGCGACGACGAGCTGCAACCGCGTTTTCGGCTGCACCTCGACTTGCCCGATTCGCCCCACGGCGATCAGCGCGCGTGAGGAGTCGTCGGTCTGCACCCAGTCGCCGACCCGCAACCGGCCGGACGCGGCGAGGCGCGTCGTGCCCACCAATGGCCGCCCGGCCAGGGCGGTGACGTCCCATGCGGCGGGTTGGCCTCGGACCAACCAGATGCCGACCAGCACGGCCGCGGCGGCGAGCGGGAGCGAATACCACAGCCGCCGCAGACGGCGCTTTCCCAGCCGAGCCTCGATGCCCGGCCACAAATCGCGTGGCGGCTCGATGCTCTTCGGCAGCCGTTCGACGGCGTCCTGTAGCTCGCGTTCGTTCATCGCTCCAGCTTCTCCCGTAACAGACGGCGGGCTCGAAACAACTGCGCCTTCGACGTCCCTTCGGCGATGCCCGTCAACTGCGCGATCTCGCCATGGCCGTAGCCCTCGATGTCGAAAAGCACGAACACCTCTCGCGCGCCGTCCGGCAGCTGCGCGATCGCCCGTTCGAGATCGATGCTCAGCCCCTCCGTCGGATTACCCCGATTCTGCTCCAGTGACCAGGGATCCTCGACCGGCGCAACCCGCCGCTCGCGCCTGCCCGTCGTGCGGCGTTCGTTCAGCACGACGTTGACGGCCAGCCGGTGCAACCAGGAGCTGAAGGCGCTCTCGCCGCGGAACGAGCGGAGCTTGTCCCACAGGCGGACGAACACGTCCTGGGTGCGCTCCTCAGCGTCGCTGGCGTCGCCCGTCAGCCGCAAGCACAGCGCATAGACACGGCCGGCATGCTGGCGATACACCTCCCGGAAGGCCACCTGGTCGCCAGCCGCGGCGCGGGCGACGAGATCGTCCGGGGGAGGCACGTGATTAGGACGCCGCCGAGCGCTTCAGCGTTTGGAGCGGCTCGCTCACGGCAGCCGGATCCGTGCTAGATCGCGCAACCGCTGCTCGAGTTGCTTCTGCAGCTCGTCCAGGCGGGCCCGTTGCCGCGCGACCTGTGCCTGCGCCTGGGTCTGCACTTCGTTCACCCGGTCTTGCACCGGCCCCACCTTGTCGTTCACGAGCGCGTCGACGCGTGCCCGCATCTGCCGCTCCGCGGCGGCCACTTGTTCGCCGAGCACCACGCGGAGGCGGGCGGCGATCGCCTGATCGAGGTTCGAGCGCACGGCAAGATCGGGATGCTGCAGCGCGCCCGCGAGACGCGCTTCGACGTCGAGATTCGAAATCCCCGAGACGGTGCGCCAGATGAGATCGCCGATCGTCGTGTTCGCCAGTGCCCCCCCCGAGTCGCGCGACCAGCGCGCATTGCTGGAGCGGATGGCGAAGCGCGCGTGGATCGTGTCGCCGTTGAGATTGAAGCCGAGCTGCGTCACGGCAGCGCCGGGGTCGAGCCGCAACGGAACGCTGGGCACTTCGAACGCGGGAAGCGTGATGCCGCCGACGGTCGCGCCGGCCGTATCGACGGGGATGCCGCGCAGGTGATTGAGCAGTCCGCCGGCCACGAGCCGCGGCCCGCTGGCGCCGAACGTCGTCGGCCGGCCGTACACCGCCGGATCGCTGGTGAGGCCGGTCAGCCGGCCGGCGTAGTGCTGCGGCTGTGCGGCGTTCGGATGCAGCAGGAACGAGAGCTCGGCGTTGCGCAGCAGGAAGCGCGGCAGCGCGCGCTCTTGGGGGAAGCGGATGTCTTCGCCGGAGCGGCGCACCCGCTTGGTGCCGGTCGTGGCGCGCGGCAGCAGGCCGGGCGGCATGTAGCGCCGCGCCAGCTGCGTCCAGTACAGCACGCGCTCAAACGGCTGGATGGCGGCGGGTGCGAACAGCGCGGCGCCGACGGCCGGAGCATCGAGGCTCGGCAACTTGAGGAGGCTGCGCGCAAAGGCGTAGTCTCGCCGCCGGGCGCTATCGAGGCCAGCGAGCCCCGATTTCAGATTGGCAGTTCCTTGTGTGACATTTCTTTCTAGAGTCGTCACGCGATCGCGCGCGCGCTTCAGGCGATCGATCGCGCGGCGCGCCTCGTTCAGCGTCGCGAGATCGGTGGCGCGGGCATGCTTCAGCCGCTCGAGCGCGGCGCTCGCCGAATCGAGCGCGGGGCCGAGGCGCAGCGTGTCGAATGCCGCCTGCCAGGCGCGGCGGCTCGAGTCGGCGCGCGTGTCGAGCGCGGCGGCGGCCGGGATGGTCGAGAGGCGCCGCGGATCGAGCGAATCGACGCCGATCTTGCCCGTCGCGAGCTGCAGCGCGGGAATCTGAAATTGGCTCGCCCAGTCGTGCGTCTCGGCGAGCACCCGTCCCGCGATTCCCTCCCCCGACTGCGCCACGACCCGGCCGTCGGTCTGCCGCGGCGTGCCGAAACGCAGCCCGTTCGCGGCGACGCGGTCGATGATGAGCTTCTTTTCCGTCAGGGGGACGACGTCGAGATCGGCGACGATCTCGTCTGCCTGGAGCAGGTTCTTGAACGGCTCGTGCGGGCTGGCGATCGTGAGCCCGCGGATCGTGACGTCGCCATGGCGCAGGTCGAGGTGCAGATCCTGAATCTCGACCTTGGCGCCGAGCATTTGCGTACCGACTTTCTGCACCTCGCGGCGCGCGATGCTGTCGGCGAACAGCCACCACAGCACGCAGGCAATCACGAACAGGATGAGCAACGGCCCGATCGCGCGCCAGCGGAAGATTTTGACGCTCATGGCCGGAACATCTTGTAGACGTTGTAGACCTTGGATGCCATGACCGCGCGGTACCATCTCGACTGCCGCACCCGCTCACCGATGGTCGCGCGATAGCGGATCACCGCCAGCCGCGTCGCCAAGAACAGCGGCACCGCGAACAGCCCGGCGAACACGAGGCTGCCCAGGACGACGGTGTTGTTGAAATTCGTGAGCGGCACGATCGGCGTGTTGTAGCACGACGTCCACAGCCCGCGCAGCGACGGCGCGAGCAGCAGGCTGTGCCCGATCCAGTCGAACAGCGGATCGAGCAGGAAGCCGATCGGGATGAACAGGGCCCAGCCGAGCATGCCGCCGGCGAACGAGACGTTGAGCAGCACCAGCAAGGCGAAGAAGAGTGCGTTGTGCAGGTTCAGGAGCGGCGTGAGACCTAAAAATGAGCCGAGTACGATCCCGGCGGCGAGCTGGCCCGGCGTGCCCTCGGAATGCAGCGCGCCGAACAGCGACTGGATGAGCTTGATGAGGGCAAACATCGGTTAGGGCTGTTCTCCCCGTTTCAGGCGGTCCTCGGCAATCGCCACGATCTCGCGCAACGCGGTGCTCCGCTCCTCGTCGCGTGATCCGCGCAGCCGCGCCTCGAGGATCGGCACGATCGCCTCTTTGGAGCGTCGGTTCACGAAGATCACGAAGCGAAAGCCGAACTTCTGCTCGTATTCGTCATTGAGATTCGCGAGGCGCAGGACTAGTTCCGGCGGGGTCATGCCCTGGTCGTAGCCCTGCTCTTTGAACGATGCGGCCGAGACTTTGTCCGGGCGCTCGCCGATGCGGGGATGGGCGTTGATCACGGCGACCTGCTCGGCTTCCGACAGGCTCCCGAGTATCTCGCGCGCGCGCGCCACCAGCGCCGCACCGTTCGGGAACGGCTCCTCGGCGCGCAGCCGCTCGAGTAACGGGCCCGCATTTTCGAAAAGGTTCAGCTGCCCCTGTAGCTCGCGCACGAAAACGGCGACATCAACAACGGGATGTGATACTTGCGGTTCATATCGGTGATCTCGAAGTCGAGCGTGGCGCGCTGCAGGAACGCGGCCGCCCCTTTCTTCTTATAGTAGGCTCCGACCTCGAACGAGAGGCGATAGCTGCCGGCCGAGAGCTCGCCGTCGCCGAGGTCGGCGACGCGCCCGTCGGCGTCGGTTTCGCGCGTGCCGAGCGACTTCCCTCCCGTTCCATCAAGCCGCCACAGCGTCACCGTCACGCCGGCGGCGGGCTCGCCGCGCGAGGTATCGAGGACGTGCGTCGAAATCGTTGGACGGTTAGTGTTGGGCATGCTCAAGATCCGCGTGGGAACCCTGACGTTCACGGCGCGACTCGAGGAGCAGCACGCGCCGAAAACGGTGGCTGTGATTCGCAAGATGCTGCCGCTCAAGTCCAAGATAGTCCACTGCCGCTGGAGCGGCGAGTCAACGTGGATTCCCATGGGCGACAAGCAGCTCGGGCTCGATTTCGAGAATCACACCAGCCATCCCGCGCCCGGCATGCTGCTGCTGTATCCGGGCGGGATCAGCGAGACCGAGCTGCTCTTTCCTTATGGATCCACGATGTTCGCGAGCAAGGTCGGGCAACTGGCAGGAAACCACTTCGCGACACTCACGCAGGGCCAGGAACAGCTGCCCGAAATCGGCCGGCTGACCCTCTGGGAAGGCGCGCAGGACATCACTATAGAAGAAGTGTGACTGCTCCTGACCTCGTGATCCGGGGCGGCACCGCCATCCTTCCTACGCGGCAGGCCATCGCCGACATCGCCATCACGGATGGCACCATCAGCGCCATCGGCAGTGAGGTCCGCGGTGGCAAGGAAGTCATCGACGCCAGCGGGCTCGTCGTCTTGCCCGGCGTCGTCGATGCCCACGTCCATTTCAATGAGCCGGGCCGCGCCGACTGGGAAGGGTGGGACGCGGGAACGCGCGGTGCGGCGGCGGGCGGCGTCACGACCGTCCTCGAAATGCCGCTCAACGCACATCCGCCCACGACCACCGCCGCGGCGTTCGACGAGAAGCTCGCGGTCGCGTCACGGAAAGCGCTCGTGGATTTCGGACTCTGGGGCGGCCTCGTCCCCGACAACCTCGAAAGCCTCCAGACGCTCCACCAACGTGGTGTTGTGGGCTTCAAAGCCTTCATGAGTCACAGCGGCATCGACGATTTTCAGCGCGTGCCGGACGGCGTGCTCGCGATCGGGCTCAAGGTGACCGCCCGTCTCGGCGCCATCGTCGGGGTGCACGCGGAGAGCCAGGAGATGCTCGAGACGGCGGGCGCACCCAATCCGCTCGCGTGGTGCCGCGCGCGGCCGGCCGCCGCGGAAGTCGACGCGATCCGCCGGCTGCTGGTCTGCATGCGCGGCGCGGGCAAGGGCGTGCGCGCCCACGTCGTCCACGTGAGCTGCACCGCGGGATTAGCGGAAGTGGATGCCGCACGCAGCAAGGGCGTGGCGATCACCGCCGAGACGTGCCCGCATTACCTCGCGTTCACCGCAGAGGATTTCGAGCGGATGGGGCCGGCGCTCAAGTGCGCACCGCCGATTCGTGACGCCGCGACGCGCGAAGCCTTATGGAAGGAGCTGCTCGCGGGGCGGGTCGACCTCATCGGCTCCGATCATTCCCCCTGCCCCGCCGCCGACAAGGAGAAAGGCCAGCACGATATCTGGCGGGCGTGGGGCGGCGTGGCGGGCATCCAGGCGACACTGCCCGTGTTGCTCACCGACGGAGTCCACGGTCGAGGCCTCACGCTCGAGCGTCTCGCGTATCTCACGGCGACCGCCCCGGCGCAACTCTTCGGGCTCTTCCCCCGCAAGGGCGCCATCGCCGTGGGGGCCGATGCGGACTTCGCGATCGTCGATCCTGCGTGTGAGTGGACGTTCGATTCCGAGCAGCTCCAGACCCGCAGCGGCGTCAGCGCCTATCTCGGACAGCGGTTCACGGGGAAAGTCGTCAGAACAGTGGTGCGTGGCAAAACGGTGTTCGCCGACGGAAAAGTGATAGGTTCGCCCGGCGGGGGACAATTCGTGCGGCCTAGCCACCACATATCCACAATTATGGATATGTCGAATGGGCATTGACCGAACGCTGATCGAGCGCCGACTGGATGAGCTCTACGCGATTGGCGCGGAGCCGGACGGTGGCGCGTATCGCCCATTGTATGGCCCCGCCTGGGCGACCGCCGTGGAACGCGTTGAACGCTGGTTGAAAGACGCTGGCCTGAAGACGCGACGCGACGCTGTCGGCAATCTCTGGGGACGCGTCGAGGGGACAGATAAAGGAAAGAGCATCGTCACCGGGTCGCACATCGACACTGTCCGCCGCGGCGGCCGGCTCGACGGCGCCCTCGGCATCGTGGCCGGGCTCACCGCCGTCGAAGCGCTGCTCAAAGAAAAAGGCAAGCCGCGCTGCACCCTCGAGGTGGTCGCGATCTGCGAAGAGGAAGGCTCGCGCTTCCGCACGAACTTCTGGGGCTCGACTGCCATCACCGGCAGCATCGACCAGGTGCCCCATGATATTGCCGCCGCGATGCGGGAGCGCGGGCTCGATCCACAGAAGGTCGCGTCGGCTGCGCGCGACGACATCGACACCTTCGTCGAGCTGCACATCGAGCAAGGCGCGGTCCTCGAATCGGCGAACCGGCCGCTCGCCATCGTCAGTGCGATCGTCGGCACCGCACACCTCGAGGTGACGGTGACCGGCCGACCCGATCACGCCGGTACCACACCCATGGACATGCGGCGCGACGCGCTGGCGGGCGCAGCCGCAATGGTGCAGGCCGTGGAATCCATCGCGCGATCCCTCGGCCAGCCCGCTGTCGCGACCGTCGGCAAGCTGGCGGTCGAGCCCGATCAGATCAACGTCGTGCCGGGCAGGGTGGTGTTCACCATGGACCTGCGGCATACCGAGCTCAGCGGGCGGGGCGCGCTCGAGGAGCGCATTCGCTCGGTCTGCGACACGATCGGCGCGGAGCGACGCCTCGGGCTGGCGATGCGCACGTTGCAGGACAAGCCGCCGGTCGCGATGCACCCCGAGGTGCGGGCGCTCCTCGCCCGCGCGGCGCAGGACTGCGGCGTTCAGGCGACGGAGATGGTGAGCGGGGCGGGACACGATGCCCAGATTCTGGCGGCGCGATGCAAAGTCGGAATGCTCTTCGTCCCAAGTATCGGAGGGCGGTCGCACTGCCCCGAAGAGGCCACGAACCCGGAGCACCTCCGTCTAGGGACCGAGGTCCTGGCTCGCTCGTTAGAGCTGCTTGCGTACTAGGGTGCGCGGTGAGCGGTGCGCGGTGCGCGGGAAGGCCAGTCGATCGCTTTTGATCTCTTGTTGACGCAACCATACCATTGTGAAGCAATGGAGAGCTATCGATCACTAGCCGCATGGCAAAGGGCTCACGAGGCTGTGATAACTGCTCTACGAGCGAGTGATCAGCATTACCAACCACGAGCGCGAGCCATATTCGACCAGCTCAGGCGAGCAATAATCTCCATCGAAGCGAACATCGTCGAAGGCTACGCCCTCCGGACGCCACTGCTATTCCGGAAACATCTGAGAATTGCGTTGGGATCAGCCGCCGAAGCGGAGTGCCTGGTGCGCGTATGCGAGGAATTGAAGTACCTGCCTGTGGACACGATCAAAGCTCTTCAGTCTCTCCTGGACGGAACGATCCGTACATTGGTCGGCTTTCTGCGGAAGCCCGTGCGTTAAGGGTTCCCGCTTACCGCTTACCGCGCACCGCGCACACTTTCGAACAGGTCCCTGAGAACGTTCTGCGTGACGGCGCGGCGATAGGCCGCCGTGGATCGCACGTCATCGATCGGCCGGACGTCTTCGGCAACGGCGGCGACGGCGCCTTCGAGGTCACCCCGCTCGAGCGCCGCTTCGGCTCGGCGCGCCCGCAGCGGCACCTCGGCGACCGACCCGATCGCGATTCGCGCCGGATTCCTGCTCACCGCCATGACGACCTTGGAAATCGCCTGCGCCGCGCGTGTCCCGACTTTGCGGAACACGACTTGACGGTTCAGCGGAAACAGGACGGCCGTGATCAACTCGTCGGACTGCAGCGCGGTCTGCCGATATCCGGTGAAGAATTGATCGATCGGAATGGAGCGCCGATCGGTCGCGACGACGGCGTCATACGCGAGCAACACCGGGAGTGTATCCCCCGCGGGCGACGCGTTCGCGAGGTTGCCGCCGAGCGTGCCGCGGTTCTGGATCTGCGCCGCGCCGATCGTGCGGGCCGCAGCGGCAAGCGCGGGCAGATGCTCCTGCACCTCCCGGGACGCAATCATCCCCGTGTATGACTCGGCAGCACCGATTTCCACCATGTCCTTCACGCGCCGTACACCCTTCAGCTCGGCGAGCGACCAAAGGTCGAGCACCGCCTGCGGCTCGGGCCGCACCGTGCGTGCGTGCAGCATCACCATGAGGTCGGTGCCGCCCGCGAGGGGACGGCATCCGGGGGTTGTGCGATACCACTGCACCGCCTCCGCGAGACTCTCGGGGCGGAGATATCTCACTTCGCGCATGACAGGACCGCGTCGATAATCTTCGTGTAGCCCGTACACCGGCACAGATTGCCGGCGAGGCCCTCCCGCACGGCATCCGCGTCCGGGCGTGCCGGCCTCTGTAGCAAGACGTGGGCTGCGAGCAGCATCCCCGGCGTGCAGATCCCGCATTGCGCGGCCCCGTGCTCGATGAACGCCTGCTGAAGAGCCGACAGCCGTCCGCCATCAGCCAGTCCCTCGACCGTGGTGACATCTCGGCCCTCAACTTGGCCTACCGCCACCAGGCAACTATCGACCACCTCGCCGTCGATCAGCACGGAGCACGCCCCGCACTCCCCTTCGCCGCATCCTTCTTTGGTGCCGGTGAGTCGAAGGTCTTCTCGCAATACGTCAAGCAAACGACGTGTACCGACGACCTCGAGCGAAACCGCTGCCCCGTTCAGCGTGAAGCGCACGCCGCGAGCACTTTCTCGGGAGTGGCGGGGACCTCATCGAGCCACACCCCCGTGGCATCGTGGATCGCCGCGACGATGGCAGGCGCAGGCCCGTCCATCGGCAGCTCGCCGATCCCTTTCGCCCCGAAGGGCCCTCGAGAGTAGGGATTCTCGACCAGAATCGTACGAATGCGCGGTGCGTCGAGCGCCGTGGGGATCAGGTAGGTGGCGAGGCGGTCATTCTGATAGCCGCCGTCTTTCATCTTGATCTCCTCGATCGTCGCCCAGCCGACGGCCTGGAGGCAGCCGCCTTCGATCTGGCCTTCTGCCATCACCGGATGCAGCGCCTTGCCGCAGTCCACCGCCGTGACGAGATCCGTCACGCGCACTTCGCCCGTGGTCATGTCGACGTCGACATCGGCGATCGTGCACGCCCAGGCGTACACGGGATAGGCATCGCCGCGATAGGTCGCCTCGTCCCAATGCATCGAGTCAGGCTGGATGTACGATTTCTCCACCTTGAATGGAGGCCTCTCGCGCGTGAGGCGCTCCTTGATTTCTTCAGCCGCTTCTTGAACCAGCCTGCCGACGATCATCGCCGTGCGCGATGCGACGGTCGGCCCGGAGTCAGGAACCAACGATGTGTCCTGCGGGGCCAGAACCACGTTGTCCAACCCTACACCCAACGCGTCTGCGGCAAGCTGACAGAAGATCGTTTTCGTGCCCTGGCCGATCTCCGTCGAGGCCGTGAGGATGCGGAACGTCCCGTCCGCCAACGCCTCGAACCCGATGGTACCCTGCAGCTTCTTCTCCCCACTCCCGGTGAAGCCAGATCCGTGAAAGACGAGAGAGAGCCCCCTTCCCCGGCGGATGGTCGGATCGTCGGACGGTCGGATGGCCGGTGCGGCCTTGAGTGCAGCATCCAAGACGAGCTCACTTCCCACACTTTCGGTGAGGTTCTGGCCCGTCGCCGTTGTGTCACCAAGGCGCAACATCCATTTACGTCGGAGATCCACACTCGACACCCCCAGGCGCTCGGCGAC
>DASPXJ010000134.1:0-21799 GCA_035637355.1 Gemmatimonadales bacterium | reverse complement strand
CTTTGTGGCCAACACTGCGGAGCGATCCATGCAAGTGACCACCGATTACATCCGTCATGCGGCGCGAGCCGCCCGCAAATGCGCGGGCGATCCGCTGGGCGGAGCCCCTCAGGCTCCCGATCCGGAATTCTACAAGACGTTGGCCAAGGCGCTGGAACAAATCGCCGCCGGGATGGAGGCGCTAGGGAAGCAGGAGTGACGGCGCCGCCCGGCTACGTCGACACGCCTCAGGCCCTGGCGGCCCTCATCGCCGCCGTGCGCAAAGAGTCGCGGGTCGCGGTCGACACCGAAGCGGCGAGCTTCCACCGCTACCGCGACCGCATCTACCTCCTGCAGGTCTCGAGCCCGACCCAGACCGCGCTGATCGACCCGCTCGCCATTGCCGACCTGACGCCGTTCGGCGGCCTACTCACCGACCCACACGTCGAGAAAGTCTTTCATGACGCCGATTACGATCTGCGCGTGCTGGACCGCGACTACAGCTTCCGCGCGGTCCGGCTGTTCGACACGCGTATCGCGGCGCAGCTGGCGGGCGAGCCGGCGATCGGGCTGGCGGCGCTGCTCGAGAAATACGCCGGCGTGAAGCTCGACAAGGAGCACCAGAAGGCGGACTGGTCGCTGCGGCCGCTCACCCCGCCGATGCTGGCGTACGCCGCTGCCGACACACAGTACTTGCTCGCGCTGCGCGATGCGCTGGAGCAGCGACTCACGGCGCTGGGACGGCTCGCCTGGGCGCGGGAAGAGTTCAAGCAGCTCGAGGCGCTCCGCTGGACTGGGGGTCCGTCGACCGGGGGGGGGGAGGGGGGGAGGACGAGGGCTACCTGAAGCTCAAAGGCGCGAAAGGACTGACGCCGCGTAGCCTGGCGGCGCTACGACTGTTGCATCGCTGGCGGGATACTGTCGCCGAGCGGGAGGACAAGGCGCCGTTCCGGATCATCGGGAACGACTCCCTGTTGGGAGTCAGCCGGGCGCTTCCCGCGACGCGCGCCGACCTGTCACACGTTCGCGAGCTGCCCGGCTCGCTGGCGCGCCGTCACGGCGATGCCTTGCTCGATGCGGTCGCGCGGGCCAAAGCGCTGCATGAGAGCGAGCTCCCGCGCCTCGAGCGTCGCCCCCGGCCGCAAAAAGATTCCGGCTTTGATGCGCGTCTGGAGAAGGTCAAAGCGGTGCGCAACCGCGTCGCCGCCGAGTTGGGACTGGAGCCGGGCGTGTTGTGCGGGAGAACGACGCTGGAAGCGGTCGTGCGGGCGCGGCCGGTGAATCGTGCAGAGCTCGAGCAGATCGCCGAAGTGCGGCGCTGGCAAATCGACGTGCTCGGCGACGCGCTGCTCGAGGCGCTGCGCTAGAACCCCATCATCGCGCGGATCTTCGGGTCGATCCGGTCCGGCGTCCAGTAGGGCTCCCACACGATATCGATGTCGACGTCTTTCACGCCTTCCATCGCTCGCACGACCCTGTAGATGTCGTTCGTGATCATCGGTCCCGCCGGGCATCCCGGCGAGGTCAGCGTCATGTTGATGCGCACCAGGCCGTCGTCGACTTCCACGTCATAGACCAACCCGAGATCGACGATGTTCATGTCGAGCTCCGGGTCTTTGACCTGGCGCAACGCCTGGCGAACCGCTTCGGAACTGAGCACAGCAGTCGTCACTGGAACTCTTCCCCCTCCTCGCGAACCTAGCGACCTGGGATACCGCGCACCAGACAGCGCCGGCGCACCGCGATCCAGGCATAGACCCGACGGGCGATCGGCCGCACGCCCGGAATTCGAAACAGGGGCGCCAGCCAGCGCCTTCCGGGAAACAGCCGGAGCAGCTCCGGCACGGCATCGGCTCCCGGATAGACACGACCGTCGGGCGTAATCAGATGCATCGCCGCCGCCAGCGCCGGCAGCGCGATGCCGAAGCGCGCAACCGCGGCTTCGTCCTGGAACGGTATGAAGCGGAGGACGTGTTCCCGGTCCCAGCGTTTCAACAGCGCCACGGCTTGCTGGCAGATGCCGCATTCGCCGTCATAGATCAGCGTCGGATCAGCGGCCGCCATCGACAATCCGCGCCGCAGCATCGGCCACGCGTCCGCGAAGTCCCTTCAGCGCCGTGAACGTCCCGCGTGCGCCACCGGCCTGCGCATACGAGCGATTTGTCAGCAGCAGAACGAACAGGCCGCGATCGGGATCGATCCACAGTGATGTGCCGGTCCAGCCCGTGTGGCCATAGCTGTGTGGGCCGAACAGCGTGCCGGCGCTCGACACTTCCTCTCCCGTCGGCAACGCTTCCCATCCCAACGTCCGCGCGCTGGCGCCGCGACGGGCCGGCACGGCGATCTGGGTCCACGCGTGCACCGTTTCGCGTTTGAGAATGCGCGGTCCACCCGGCAGCGCACCCTCGCCCAGCATGAATTGCGCGAAACCGGCGAGGCCGCGCGCCGTCGCAAACACACCGGCGTGCCCCGCCACTCCGCCCAGCTTCGCTGCGTTCGGATCGTTCACGACGCCGGCGATCGGATGTCCGTGCCACAGCCCCGTCGGCGCGATGCGGCGCTCGAGCCGCTGCGGCGGCCGAAACAGCAGTTGTGGATCGAGACCGAGCGGTGCGTACACTTCGCGCGTCACGAACGTGTCGAGCGGCAGACCGGATACGCGACGCACGATCTCGCCCAACAGAATCGCATTGACGTCGGAATACACCATGCGCGTGCCGGGCGGCACGAGCGGCGTCGTCGTGAGCACCATGCGCAACGCCGTTGCGCTGTCCGGCGCGTCCTTCAACGGCAGCGTCCCGCGCAACCCCGACGTGTGGGTCAACAGATGTCGAACCGTGATCGCGCCGGTGCCCGCGCTGTTGAACTCCGGGACGTACCGAACGACAGGTGAGTCCAAGTCGACTCGCCCGCGCTCGACGAGCAGCATGAGCGCGGGCGTCGTCGCGACGACCTTGGTGAGCGAAGCGAGATCCCACAACGTGCCGTCGAGGCTCACCACAACGCTCTTCGGGCTCCAGGTGAACCGACCGTACGCTTTTGCAAACAGGATGCCGTCGCGCGTGCCGATGACGAGTGCGGCACCCGGATAGACGCGTTGCCGAATGCCCGCCATCACCAGCGGATCGAACGTCTCTGCGGTGAACGACGGCGCTGCGGACTGAAGGAGGAGGAGAAGAGCTACGACCAAACGCCTGGAATCCGCCGGCTGCAGGAGGGACAGCGCCCGTCGCGCCCGACGCGCTGCCGCTTGATGACGTAGCCGTGACGCTCGATCAGCAGATCCCCGCAGTCGGGGCAATAGGTGTGCTCCCAGCGTCCCACTCGGCCCGGGAGGTTGCCGGCGTATACGAATCGCAGCCCGGCGCGCGCGCCGATCTCGCAGGCGCGCAGCAACGTCGCCGCCGGCGTGTCGTCGGGATCGGTCATCTTGTAATCCTTGTGAAATGCGGTGACGTGCCACGGGATTTCCGGCGACACGCCCGCGATCATGTCGGCCGCGCGGGTGAGCTGGCCGTCGTCGTCATTGAATCCCGGCACGATCAGCGTCACGATCTCGAGCCAGAAACCCCGCTCGTGTACCAGGCGGATGGCGTCGAGGACGTGCTGCAGCACGCCCCCGAGCTCGCGATAGCGGCGGTCGTCCATCGCCTTCAGATCGATCTTGTAGCAGTCGGTCCATGGGCGGATGTAGTCGAGGACCTCGGGCGTCGCGTTGCCGTTGGAGATGAACGCGGTTTTCAAGCCCGCGGGCCGGGCGGCCTTGAAGACGTCGACCGCCCATTCAGCGGTGATCAGCGGCTCGTTGTACGACGATCCCACCATGCGCGCGCCCTGGCGTTGGGCCAGGGCGACGAGATCGTCGGGCGTCACGTCGCTGGGCATGACCCCCGCCGTGTCGTCGCGCAGCGCCTGCGACGTGAGCCAGTTCTGGCAATAGCCGCAATGGAAATCGCAGCCGAGCATGCCGAAGGTCAGGGTGTCGCTGCCGGGCAGGCAGTGGAAGAACGGTTTTTTTTCCGTCGGGTCGCATTGCAATGCCGCGACGTAGCCGGCGGGTGCGAACAGCGTCCCTTCCTTATTGAATCGCACCTTGCAGATGCCGCGGCGGCCGGGTTTCACCAGGCAGCGGTGACCGCAGGCGAAGCAGCGCACGGCACCCGCCTCCAGTTTTTCGATCAGCTCCGCTTCCCGCACGCGCGTGTCGAGTGCCTGCGCGAGAGAACCGCTAGGTGGGGGGGCAACGTGGTGCAGGAACGACGTGATGTGGCGTGGACTCAGCGCAAACTCCCCGGCGTCAGCTGATACAGCAGCAGCACCGTCCGCACGTCACGATCGGACAGGTCTCTCACCTTCGCCGTCGGATACATGATGTCCGTCGAATCCTTCGAGTGATCGAGGCCCAGCACGTGGCCGACCTCGTGTGTCGCCACGACGCGGATATCATCCACGCTCATCGGTTCACCCTTGGGATCGAACGTCGCCAGCGTAAGCACCGCACTCTGAATGTGTCCGTTCTCGTCCCAGGTGACGTCTGTCTGGCCGGTGCGCTCGATCTCGAACTGAACGCGCCACTTCACGGTGACTTCCGCGTTCGTGGAGTCACCGTCGAAATCGAAGCGGACCGGCACCCCCGCCCCCGTCCACTGGCCAAACGCCGCGCGGATCGCGCCGAGAAAAGCCGGCTGGAACATCGCGGCGTGCGTTGGGGCGAACCACACCCGGATGGGCGACGTCGTGCGATTCTCCCAGCGCCGCAGCATCGAGTCGCCACTCGCCTCGAGCATCTCGCCGAGGTAGGTGCTGGAGCCGCTGGAGCGAATGCGGCGCCGGGTTTCCGAGCGCGCCAGGAGCTCGATGTACGACGGCTCGCGGCCGCCGGGGGCCGCCGGTACCGCGGCACCTTGCGTCGTCGTCGTCGGCGGCTGGATCGCCGGCGGCGGAAAGGCGGGTGGCGCGACCGATATCGAGGAATCCACGGTGAGCGGGCCGGCGTCTGCCGTCTCCGCCCGGTGCGACTTCGGACGAAACAGATCCCACACGATGAACAGGACGATCAACACCGCCGCAGCGGTGATCATTCCTGTGAGCCGGCGTTCCACCATGCGCGCAATATGCGAGCACCGTATGCCGCGCCGCTAGCTTTGCACTCTGCACGTCTCTATGATTGTGGCCCGCATGTGCTTGGATCATAGGTGATCGCGTTACCCGCCAAGCAGATCGTGCGTTGGCGCGGCTGGGTCCTGGCTACGTGGGCGATGCTCGGGCTGCTCTTCGTCCCCAGGGCCGCTCACGTACAGCGCGTCCTTGCCGTTCGCGGCACCGCGGTCTCCCGATCGGAATCGGCGCGCGCGTCGCAGCTCATTCGCGAAGCCTTTCCCAATCCCATCGCCGAATACGTCGCCATCGTGGTGCACGGACCGGTGCGCTACACCCAGCCGCGCTTCGCGATGGTGCTCGATTCGGTGTCCGCCGCCCTCACCCGCGAGCCCTACATCAGCCAGGTCATTTCGGTACGGACGATCGGCGAATCGACGTTCGTCAGCGCCGACAAGCAGACCACCTTCCTCATCGCGGCGCTCACCCCCTCGAGCACGAGTGACGTGAGCCGCACGGTCGTGCCCGAGCTGCGCGAGACGGTGGGGAGCACGCTGCAGCGGCTGCCCGATGCCGATGGCTTCGACATCAAAGTCACGGGGAATCCCGCGCTCGATTACGACGTCCGCACCATCAGCACCGAGGATACGCGCCGCGGTGAGGAGCGCGTGCTGCCGCTCACACTCGCCGTGCTGGTGCTGGCGTTCGGCGCGCTCGTCGCGGCGACCCTGCCGATCATCGTGGGCGTGCTGGCGATCACGATCGCGCTCGGCATCGTCGCGGTCGCGGCGCAGTTCCAGACGATGTCGGTGTTCGTGCTCAACATCACGACGATGGTCGGGCTGGGCGTCGGCATCGACTACTCCCTGCTCATCGTGACGCGCTTCCGCGAGGAGCTGAATCGCGGGCTCTCGCCCACCGACGCGGCGGTGCGCACGATCCAGACGGCCGGCTCGGCGGTCGTTACCTCCGGCCTGACCGTGGTGGTCGGATTTGGCGCGCTGATTCTGACGCCGCTCGTGGAGACGCGCTCGGTGGGCGTCGGCGGATTGATCGTCGTGGCGGTGGCCGTCCTGCTCGCGACGACGTTTCTGCCGGCGGCGCTCGCGATTCTGGGCCGCAACATCGATCGCCCCAAATGGCTGGCGAAGCCGCTGGCGCGGATTCACACGCCGCAGGGTTGGGAGCGCTGGGCGCGCTCCCTCGGCCACCGGCCCTGGCGCGCCATCCTCGGCGGCGGGCTCGCCCTCGCGCTCTTCACGTTTCCGTTGACGCAGATCAAGATCGGCCTGCCGGCGCGCAACTGGTTTCCGCCGGACGCCGAATCGGGCCAGGGACTCGCCGCGCTGCGCGAGATGGGCGCGAGCGGCGTCATCCAGCCGCTGCGGGTCGTCGTGCAGTTCCCTCCCGGCGAATCGGCGCTGTCGGGCCGCCGGCTGCCGGGTCTCAAGGCGCTGAGCGACTCGATCCGCAGGGACGCGCGCGTGCGCGAGGTGCGGGGTGTTGCCACGCTGCGGCCGGGGATGTCCACGCTGCAGCTCGCGATTTTTTACAGCGACGCCGAAGCAGTCCGCGAGCGCTACCCCGAATTCTTCAATGCCTACCTCAGTGCCGACCGGCGCACGACGCTGATGGACGTCATCGCCGTCGATACCGTGTCATTGACCGGCATGATGGATCTCACGCGCCATGTGCGCCGCACGATCGCCAGCGGCACGCGGCTGCGCGGCGCCGAGATCGTGGTGGGTGGCTTTGCCGCGTCGAGCCTCGACCTGCAGCAGCATCTGCTGCACCGCTTCCCCGGAATCGTCGGGATGATCCTCGGCGTGACCGCGATCATGCTGTTCATCGCATTCCGCTCGGTGCTGGTGCCGCTCAAGGCGGTCGTCCTGAATTGCGTCTCCGTGAGCGCCGCGTTCGGTATCACCGTGCTCGTGTTCCAGCACGGCTATGGCGCCAGTTTCTTCGGGCTGTCGGGACCGACCGAGGCGATCTTCGTCGTCGTACCGGTCCTCGTCTTCGCGACCGTTTTCGGATTGTCGATGGACTACGAGGTCTTTTTGCTGACCCGGGTCAAAGAGGTGTTCGACAAGACCGGGCGAAACGACCACGCGACAATGGAAGGATTGTCCGCCACGGCGTCGACGATCACCTTTGCGGCCGCCATCATGATCGCCGTGTTCGGCGTGTTCGCGTTTGCCCGGGTACTCGCCGTGCAGTTCATCGGATTCGGGCTGGCGCTGGCCGTCCTGCTCGACGCGACCCTGATTCGCATGGTGCTTGTCCCCGCGATCATGCACATCGCGGGACGCTGGAACTGGTGGCCGGGCGTACGGGCCCGCCGGCGTGACGTCGAAGAGGTTACTTAGGATCGAGCAGGCGCAGTTTCTCTCCCCACACGTCCCAATGCCAGGCCGGCACCCGGACCCCGGTATCGAGATCCTTGAGCGGCTTGTACTGCAACCAGCGGGCGTGGAAGCCGAGCGTGCGCCCCAAGGCCAGCAGCCGCTCCTTGTCGGAGCTCACCAGATGGACCATCGGCTCGCCGTCGATCTTGTGGCGGTGAAGCCAAACGCCGCCGTCGAGGGCGAATCGCATTCCCTCACGGCGGCGTTCGAACTCCCGATACGGCGGATCTAGCTGCAGGTAATGCGGCCCTCCACGGTTGCCGGGATGACCGGCGCGGCATTGCCCTGAAACAGCGCGCACTGGCGCGCGGTCTGGGAATGCACCGCCTGCGCCGACCAGCCCATGGGCGTGGCCTCGGTAACGGTCAGCGTCACACCGGTCGAAGACCGGAAGTTGTTCAGCGCCGCCAGGCTCGTCGTGTAGAACGCACTGTCATAGAAGAAGGCCTCTTCCGCCGTTGCCAGATTCTTGATGTCGGACTTCATCTGGGCGACGTACGCCTTCTGCTTCGTGTTGGCGAACTTCGGGATGGCAAATGCCGCCAGAATCCCGATGATCACCACCACGATCAACAGCTCGATCAGCGTAAATCCGCGTGCCTTCACGGCTTTACCCTCCGGGCGCGAAAGGGCGTCGACCCGGCAAGCACCCCGTAATCGACGCCCTATTGTGGGCACTTGCCCCCGTTCCTGCAAGAGGCGTGCTTAAGCCTTCGCGTCGACCCAATTCTTTCCAGCACCGACAGTTACGACCAGCGGCACGCGTAAGCTGGCCACGCCTTCCATCTCGCGTTTTACAAGGGCCCCGGCAACTGACCGCTCCACCTCAGGGATCTCAAATACCAGCTCATCATGCACTTGGAGCAGCATCCTGGACTTGAGATTCGCCTGTTTGAGCGCGGCGTGAATCCGAATCATCGCGATCTTGATGAGATCGGCCGCCGAACCCTGCAGCGGCGAATTGGTCGCGGTGCGCTCGCCGAATGAGCGAATGCTGAAATTGCGGTCCCGCAGCTCCGGGATGTAGCGCCGGCGCCCGAACAACGTCTCCACGAAGCCGCGTTGGCGCGCCTCATCGATGGTCCGGTCCAGCCAGGCGCGCACGCCGGCAAAGCGCTCGAAGTACTGCTTGATGAACGATTTCGCCTCCTCGAGCGTGATGCCGAGCTGGCGGGACAGCGCCAGCGCGCCCTGGCCGTAAATCGTGGCGAAGTTGATCGTCTTCGCCCGGCTCCGCATCTCGCCCGTGACGTTCGCTTCAGGCACACCGAAGATGAGGGCCGCCGTCTGGCGATGGATGTCTCCCCCGCGCTGAAACGCCGCGACGAACGCCGGGTCCTCGGAGAGATGCGCGAGCAACCGCAGCTCCACCTGCGAATAATCGGCGATCAGCAGCAGATGTCCGGGCGGTGCCACAAAGGCCCGCCGGATTTCTCCGCCGCGGCGGGTGCGCACGGGAATGTTCTGGAGGTTGGGATCGGATGACGACAGCCGGCCGGTCGCGGCCCCGGTCTGGTTGAAGCTCGTATGGACGCGCCCCGTGTCGGCGCGGATGTATCCGGGCAGCGCGTCGACATACGTCGATTTCAGCTTCGTCAGCTCGCGATACTCGATCAGCAGGCGTGGGACCTCGTGGCCCATTGCGGCGAGCTGCTCCAGCACCTCGACATCGGTCGACGCGCCGGTCTTGGTCCGCTTCTGCACGGGCAGCTTGAGGCGCTCGAACAGGACGGTCCGAAGCTGGGGCGTCGAGTTGATGTTGAATTCGCCCCCGGCGGCACGGTAAATGTCGAGCTCGAGCCCCGTCAATTCTTTACTGAACCCGCGCGACATCTCGCCCAGTAGCTCACGGTCAACGAGGATCCCGGCGGCTTCCATGTCCACGAGCACCGGGATGAGCGGAATCTCGATTTCGTCGAGCAGGCGGGTGAGGTGATGCTCCTTGATGTCCGACCGGAACGTCGCTTCGAGCCGGAGCACCATCTCCGCCTGCGCCGCGGAGACGCCCGCCGCCTCTGCGGGCGGCACCTCCGCGAGGGTCCGCTCCTTGCCCACCAGCTGCGCGGTCGTGCGCAGCTCGACGGACAGATGCTCGCGCGCCAGGTCGTCGAGCGCGTGAGAGCGCCGGCCCGGATCGAGGACGAAGCTCGCGATCATCGAGTCGTAGGCGACGCCCGCAAAGGGAACAGCGGCGCGCGCGAGCGCGACCCACGACGCCTTGATGTCGTGCCCCGCCTTGCGGACGGCGGGATCGGCGAGCAGCGCACGCAATGGCGCCAAGGCCTCGCTCGTGAGCGCCGGCAGGTTGCGCGGCGGCGTGGTGTCGAGCTCGCCTTCGCCGAGGCGGTGGCCGAAGGGCAGATACCAGGAACGGCCCGGCGCTGCGGCGAGCGACAGTCCGGCGAGGCCTGGCTCGGTCTGCACGGCGACCAGTGGCGCGGCGCGCAGCTCCTCGATCATGGCCGGCAGCTCCGCCGGATCGGTGACGATGTGCGGATCGGCCGGCTGTGCCGCGCGGGGCGACCGCGCAGCCGGTGGCTGCGCGGCGCTCGTCTCCGGCGCCGGCTGGACACCGACGGACTCGAGATCGGCGAGCTTCGGGATCAGGGTCCGAAACTCGAGCTCGGTGAACAGCGACGCGAGCTCACCGGTATCGGGCGTGCGGACGCGGAGCTGCTCGAGGTCGAGCTCCACCGGCACGTCGCGCCGCAGCGTCACGAGCTGGCGCGACAAGCGCGCGTTGTCGGCCTGTTGCAGCAACGCTTCGCGCGGCCGTTTCCCGGGGATGTCGGCGGCGCGGGCGAGAATGGTGTCGAGATCGCCGTAGGTCTCGAGCAGCTGCAGTGCCGTCTTGTCGCCCACACCTTTCACGCCGGGAATGTTGTCCGACGTGTCACCGACGAGCGCGAGGTAATCCACGACCCGCTCCGGCGGCACGCCGAGCCGCTCGCTGGCGTTGGACTGATCCACCCATTGTTCTTCGACCGCGGCCTGTCCACCGCGGCCCGGATTCAGCAGCGCGATCCCCTCGCCGATCAGCTGATAGAAATCCTTATCCCCCGAGACGATCACCGCCTGCAGGCCGTGCTGCGCCGCCCGGCCGGCCAGCGTGGCCACGACGTCGTCGGCCTCATAGCCGTTGATCGCGATGACGGGGATATGAAACGCATCGAGGATCTGGCAGACGCGCTCGAGTGAGCGGTCGAAGTCCTGCTGCAGCTCCTCCCCGAGCTTTTCCCGCGTCGCCTTGTACTCCGGATACTGCTCCTGGCGGAATGAGACGCCGCGGTCGTGCACCCAGCCGACGTATTCCGGATGATAGTTCTCGTACAGGCGCAGCAGGAAATTGGTGATGCCCCAGACCGCCGACGTATTCTCTCCGCTCTTGGTCGTGAGCGGCCGGGCGATCATCGCGAAGAAGGCGCGATAGATGAGCGCGTAGCCGTCCACCAGGAAGACGTTCGTCCTGCCGGCGGACGTGGCGGGAATGGGCGGCGCGGGGCGCGGCGGCATGGCGGGAAAACTAAACCCCGCCCGGGGAATCGGGCGGGGCGGAATGGTCGGGTGAAGGGCGCGGTTAGACGCGCACGACGTTCGTGGCGTGGAGCCCCTTGTCCCCCTGCTTCACTTCGAACTCCACCACCTGACCCTCGGCAAGCGTCTTGAAGCCGTCCATCTGAATTGCCGAGAAATGCACGAACACGTCCTCGCCGCCTTCCTGTTCAATGAAGCCGTACCCCTTGGCGTCATTGAACCACTTCACCTTTCCCTTGATCACGTTCCGCCTCCTGCAGAGTCTGTTGCTGGGCCCAACGGTGGACGGCTAGAAAAGACCCGCGGCCCGGAAAGCTGTCAAGGCTCGTACAACGCGCGATACAACTCGCGATTGCGCAACAAACTGCGCACGTAGCCGCGCGTTTCCGGATAGGGAATCAGCTCGATGAAACGATCCGGATCCGCGGCGCCGGCGCGCTCCAGCCAGCGCCGCACCGGCACCGGCCCGGCGTTGTACGCGGCGATCGCCGCATCGACTCGGCCGAAGCGTTTGAGCAGCTCCGCCAGGTGCGCCGCACCGAGATGCAGATTCAAATCGGGCACGGTGATCCAATCCGGGAAGAAGGCCACGTCGAGGCCGCGTGCCATGAGCGCCGCGGTGCTGGGCAGGAGTTGCGCCAGTCCGCGCGCGCCCGCGGGCGACAGCGCCGCCACGTCGAACACACTCTCCTGGCGCACCAGTGCCGCGAGCAACAGCGCATCCACGCCGAACTCTTGGGCCTCCGCTTCGACCGCCGCGCGGTTCGGCCAGGGGAAAATCGCGCGCAAGACCCGCACATCGCCGGGCGCGAGCAGCGCCGCCTGCCAGCCGAGCCGCACCGCCGCCGAGCCGTAGCCACGCAGGCTGAGCCCCTCGCTCAGCGCGAGCAAGCCGTCCAGGTCCTGCGGAGCGCGGGCGAGCAGGACGCGCACCTCGGCCTGCGCTTCGCTGTCGAGTCCGGCGAGCTCGAGCGTGTCGATGCGGGCGAGCGCGATGACGACGGGCGCGGGCGGCGCGGGCGGCGCGGGCGCGGCCGCAAACGCCAGCGCCGGAAGACCGATCTCGCGCCGGGCCCGCATGCCGTAGTAGCCGAGCGAATCTTCGTGCGCGAGCGCGAGCCAGAGGGTGCGGGCGCGCGTCGCATCGCCGCGCGCCTCCGCCATCTTGCCGAGCCAGAAGCGCGCCGCGGTACGCTGCGGGCCGTTGGCGTCGATCTCGGATTGGTACAACAGCGCGGCGCTATCGGGTTGGCCGGCGCTTTCGGCGTGCGCGGCCAACCGGAAGCGGGCCAGGGATGCGCGCGGGTCGGCGGGATAGCGCGTGATCAACTCGCCGTACCAGCGCGCCGCGTTCGCCCAGTCATCGCGCCCGTCCAGCATGTCGGCCAGCACGTAGAGCGCGCCCGGCGCCGCGCTGTCGGCCGGGTAGCTTTGCGCAAAACTGGAGAGTCCCGGCACGGCCGCGGAATCGCCCAGGCGGACGAGCACGCGCGCGCGGCGATACAGCGCCAGCGGGCGGGCCGCCGAATCGCGTGTCGCGGCGCCATACGCGCGCACCGCGTCGCGCAGCCGGCCGCTCGCGACCAGTAGCTCGCCGTAGAAAAGGAGGGTCGCCGCGCTCGAGTCGTCGCGCAGCGCCTGTTCCACATGGATGCGTGCGTCGCGCACGCTGGTGCGCCGGTTCAACGCGCGCGCCAGGGTGACGTGCTCGGCGGCTGTGCGCGGGGCCAACGGGACGAGCGCGAGCGGCACCGCCGCGGCGGCCTCATCGCTCAACGGATCGCGCGCGAGCAGGCCGTAGAGGGTCGTGCGGGCTCGCGCCGAATCGCCCATCGCGAGCGCCAGGCGCGCCCCGTCGCGGCCCCCGCCCTTCCCTGCCAGCGCGAATGCGTCGAGCGCCCGCGCCGTGTCGCCGGCGAGCAGCAGCGAGCGAGCCCGTGCAATCGCGATATCGCGCGCCGCCGGGGCCGGGACGTCGGTGAGGAGCACGCGCACGGCGGCCGTGTCGCGCGTGACCCGCGCCTGGCGCACGCGCAGCCAGGGATCGATCGCCGCCAGCTTCCCGCCCTCGCGGGCCGCCGCGAACGCGGCGGCGGCGCTGTCGGCCTGTCCCGCCGCGTCGAACGCCACAGCGGCACGCACCGCCAGCAGCCCGGCGCGCGCGGCGGGCGCGCGGGCGCGTGCCATTTGGAAATGCGTCGCGGCTTCGTCGTAGCGGCCCACGCCGAACTCCGCCTGACCGAGCAGCGCCAGCGCTTCGCCATCCGCGTAGTCGAGCAGCCACGGCTGGCCGATCAGGAGTGTGCGGGCGTGCTCGTAACGGCGTGCGTGAACTTCCGCCTTGGCGCCTTCGACGATCAGAAACGCATTGGGATGCGGATCGCGCCGGGCCGCGGCGAGCAGCGTCTCGGCGGCGTGCCAGGGGCGTCCCGAGAGCCGAAGCGAATCGGCGCGATAGGTGGCGGTGTGATCAGGACGGGCGGAAGGGACGTCCTGCGCCACAGCGGCACGCGCCACCAACGCCGCCGCGGTCCAGAGCGCGGCGCCGCGAGTCACCGTTCGGATCGCCTCACCCGCGCCAGCACGCGCTGAAACTCGGCGCGCGACGACGGTGTCAGACGATACCGGCCGAAGCCCGTCTGATCCTGGAAATACAGCACGAGACGCTCTGACGTGTAGGTCCAACGCATCACGCGCTGCCCGCTGCGATCCATCCCGTTCGAGAGGTCCAGTATCTCATCCGGCTCGCCCAGGGAGATGAAGACCTCGCCCCGCTCGGTCAGCCAGCCGGGCTCCCCTTCATCCTGGAACCGCACGTTCGCCTGTTGGATGTGCCGGAAGTACTCGTCGATAGCCTCGTTCTCCGGCGTGATCGGCGCCGGGTCCGTGGCTTTCCAGAAGGCGCGCCAGACTTCGGGGCGATGGTCGGGGGTGGAGCGCCGTAACGAATCGACCCACTCCTGCCGCTCGAAGTAGCGCAGCAAGCTCGTCATCTCCTCGAAATTCGTAATCACCCACTGATTGGAGAAGCTCACGAGGAAGCGCGAGCGCGTCGTGTCACCGCCGGTGGCCGGGATCGCCTGGAGCTCGGCCTGTCCGACGGGCAGCTTGCCCGGGACCACGAGCACCGTGGCTCTCGCGAGATCGCCCCCGCCGTTGAGGGTCACGGAGTCGCGCCACAGCTCGTGATCGGCGCCATCGACGACGCGCGCGACGATCCGGGACGGTCCCGTCCCGTAGCGCTCGATGTAAAACCGCAGGGAATCGATGCCGTACGGCAGCGTGGCGCGCGGGTTGGCCAGCAGTTTGGGAACTTCGCTGCGCTGCGACCGGCCTTCGGCCGTGTAGACGGCGAGCGGCCGCGTCATGGCCGGCGCGGTGAAGCGCGGTGCGGTGTCCGCCCGCTCCGCGCGCGCGAACGCCGGCCCGTTGCGGTCCCGCACCAGGACCAGCACGTGATAGACGCCCGGCGGCACCATGACAAACTGCTGGAAGATGATGCTCTCGTCGCTGCGCAGGGTCTCCTGGAAATTGCGCACGCGCACCTGCTCGTCGCTGCCGACCTGCCGCACCGGCACGACGCCGGTGCTGTCGGTCCGGAACGACGCCTCGACGTGGTACTCGGCGACGAACTCGCCGGCGCGGCGCTGGAACGTGAGTGTCTGATTGGTGAGCGAGACCGAGAAGAGGGCGAGTGTGGAATCCGCCGTCGGCCCGGCGAGGTAGCGAATCGACGCGACGAACGGCAGCGCGCCGCCGCCGACGAACGCGCCCATCGCGCGGTACACCGACGTCGCGTCGAACAGCCGCGGCACGGTGGTCCCCGGGCGCGGTGCCGCGTCGGGACTCCCTACGCGCTGCCATGATCCGCAGCCGCCGGTGGTGAAAATGACGGCCAGCGGCAGCACCATGCGTCGCATCACTTGCCGAGCCTCAAATCGGGACGTTAGTTTCGCGCCAACCCCAATGGCGAACGAAAACCTGGCCGGCCGGTCAATCGCCGGCTACCGCCTCCTCGAACGCGTAGGCGAAGGGGGGACGGCGGAGGTATACCGCGCCGACCATCCCGGGCGCGGCGCCTGTGCGTTCAAGGTATTGCGCGAGCGCCTCAGGGGCGACCCCATCGTTGTCAAACGGTTCCTGCGCGAGGCCGGATTTGGCTCCCGCGTCGTGCATCCGGGCGTGGTCCGGACGTACGATTTCGGTGAGTCAGAGGGGCTCTACTATCTCGCGCTCGAATGGGCGAAGGGCGAGCCCCTGGCCGACTTCCTGCACCGCGACGGCCCCCTCGCTCCCGCCGCCGCGGTACCGCTGGTGCGCCAGCTCGCGGAGGCGCTCGCCGCGGCGCACAGCGCCGGCATCATCCACCGCGATCTCAAGCCCGAAAACATCATGTACGATGCGGCGACGGGCACGGTGAAGCTGCTCGATTTCGGAATCGCACGCGATGCCGAGCAGCCGGCCGAAGAGCGGCTGACGCGCACCGGCTTCTTCGTCGGCACGCTGCAGTACGTCGCCCCGGAAGCGCTGTCGGGCGAGCTCGTCGACGGCCGGGCCGACATCTACAGCCTCGCGAAGATCACCTACTACATGCTGACGGGCCGGCACCCGCACGAGGGCCGCAGCCCGCGGGAGCTGTTTCAGCAGCTGTTGAGCGGCAAGCCGACGCCGCTCTCCGAAGCCGGCACGGATCTCAAGTTCCCGCCCGGTCTCGAGGCCGCGGTGATGAAGGGCTTGGCGCGCCACCCTGGCGACCGCCAGCCGACCGTGTCCGCGTTCGCCGCGGAGTTGGAAGCGGCCCTCGCCAAGGCGAAGGAGTCGAAGCCGCGGGGTCTGTTCGGCGCCCTCAAGAACATCGTTGGCAAGCGAACCAGTGAATAGTAGTAGCGACTACTACTACCTCAAGACCACGCTCAAGGATCTGCTCCTCGCGCGCTCCGTGCAGCGCGGCGATTTCGTCCTCGCGTCCGGCCGCCGTTCTTCCTTCTATATCGACGCGCGCCTCACCACGATGTCCGGCGATGGCCTGGCCGTGGTCGGTGGCCTGGGCCTCGATCGCCTGGCGGTGCGCGGCTGGAGCCCGCGGGCGGTGGGGGGCCTCACCCTCGGTGCCGACCCGATCGCCTACGCGCTCGCGCTCACGGCCCGGCGTCGCGGCCAGCTGCTCGACGCATTCACGGTCCGCAAGCAACCCAAGAACCACGGCACCGGAAAACGCATCGAAGGCTGCTTCTCGCCCGGCTTCCCCGTTGTCATCGTCGAGGATGTGCTCACGAGCGGCCGCTCTGCCCGCGACGCCATCAGCGCCGTCGAAAGTGAAGGCGGTCACGTGCTCGGCGTCATGGCGGTGATGGATCGCGAGGAAGGCGGCCGCGAGGCGATCGAGCGCGAGGGCTACCACGTCGAGGCGTTCCTGACGGCGTCCGATCTTGGGTTAGGATTGGGGAAATGACCGACCCTGCACGCCGCCCCTCGTTTGCCGCCCGGGTCCGCGGCTGGCACGACGAAGCCACTGCCCTCGAGCAGCGCTTCAAGGATCTCGAGACGTTCGAGCGCAGCCACCGCCGCCGCTGGGCGATCGCCGCGGCGCTGTTGCTGCTCGGCACGCTGGGGAATCTGTCGGCGATGATCCAGACGCGCCTCGGCACGATCGTCCTCATCGCCGGCGCCGGCGCGGTCATCAACGCCATCGTCGGGATGATCAACGAGCGCGGCTGGTACCGCTGGTGGTTCATCTATATGCTCGCGCTCCTCGACGTGGCGCTCGTCAATGTGCTCGTCATCTGGTTCGGACACGGCGGCGTGGTGGCGGCGCTGTTCATTGCCGTCCTGCCCTACGCGTTCGATCAGGGGCAGGCGGTCGGCGACTTCCTGGTGCTGGTCGCGTTGATCGCGTATCTCGTCGCGAGCTGGGCGCACGGCCAGCTGTATCCCGGCGGCACGGGCCTCGATACGATCGCGTACCTCGAGACCGGCGTCTTTATCAGCGTCGCAATGGCGCTCAAGCGCATTCCGGCGACGCTGATTCAGCGCATCAGACGCGCGCGCAGCGTCATGGGGGAAGCGGAGCAGGGCTTCCTCGCCGTGCGCGCCGCTGCCGCCGAAGCCGACGAGCTCGGCTTTCTCGAGAAGAGCTTCAACCGCATGCTCGAGGAAATCGGCACGACGATTTCTTCCGTGCAGCACGAAGCGGACGAAGTCGCCGCGTTCGCCGAAGAGCTCGCTGCCGCCGCCCAGCAGCTGCACGCGACAACCGAATCGTTGACACAGACGTCGCAGCGGTTGGCGGGGGACCTCGGCCGCCAGCGCGGTCTCGCCGACGGGGCGCGCGGTGAAAGCGCCAAGGCCGCCGATCAGGCCGAGTCGCTGCGCGTGCGCGCGGAGCTGATGCAGGTGGACGCGTCACGCCTCGTGAGCACGGCGGAGCGCGGACGCGAGCGGGTGGCGCGCGCGAGCTCCACGTTGCGCGCGGTTGGGGAAGAGGTGCGCGCGACGGCATCCACGGTTGCGGGACTCTCGGGAATGTCGGAGCGGATTGGTGTGTTCGCCCAGACCATCGCGCGCATCGCGCGACAGACGCATCTACTCGCGCTCAACGCGGCTATCGAAGCGGCGCGCGCCGAGGAGCACGGCGAGGGCTTTGCCACGGTGGCGGACGAGGTGCGGACGCTGGCGGCCGAGGCTGGGAAGTCCGCCCGCGAGGTTGCGGAGCTGGTGAGTGATCTCCGCACGGGGATCGACGCGGCGGCGCGGGCGATGCAGTCGGGTGAGACGAAGGTCCGCGACATCGGCGCGGTCGCCGCCGAGGCGGACGGCGCGCTGCAGGAGCTGCATCAGGGCGTCCAGCTGATGGGGGATCTGGTGAACGCGACCGCCGAGGTCTCGCGCAGCCAGGCCCAGCGCCTGGCCGAACTGGCACAGTCGTTACAGCAAGTCGCCAGCATCTCGACAGCCAGCTCCGATACTGCCAATAGTACGGCTGCCGCTACGGAGGCGCAGATCACGTCGATGGGTGAATTGACGACCACATCGCAACAGCTGGCTCAGCTCGCGGAGCGGCTGCGCAGCGGCATTGCCCGGTTCTCAGTGCTACGGCGCGATCAAGCCACGACAGACCATCAGGTCCGCCCGGCCGCCGACTAGCGACTCACCCCGCCCGGAAGACCGCTGTGGCGTTCGGGCCTTGGTCCCACGACCCCGCATTGAAGGGGTGAAACGCACGCAGGGCCTCCCGGTACGGGGTGATCAACAGATCGATGTAGCGCGTCAGTGCGAGGTCGAAGGGAAAACGCCGGCGGAACTCTCCCGCCGTGACGCCGAGGACGGCGCGCAGGTGGCGGCCGAAGCTCTGGGGCGACGAGTAGTCCATCCGGTACGCCACATCCGACACCGACAGGCCCGGGTTCTGAAACAGGAAGGCGGCATGGAGCAATCGCATGCCGGCGAGATAGCTCTTGGGTGACGGAATGCCGGCGCGATGGAAGCGCGACATCAAGGTGCTCGGCCGCACCCGCAGATGCCGGGCAAGCCCACGCACGGTGCTGAGCGCCGGCGCCAACCGCGCGACCGCCTCGAAGAAGAGGCGCGTTTCCTCGGACGGCTCACCCAGCGCCGGGATGAGCCGTGCGAGGACGCGCGCCGCGACCGGCGAGGCCGGGTGACCCACCAAATCGCGCAGGCGGCGCCAACCATCAGGCTCGGTACAGTCCACGGCACTGCGCACACCGGTCGCGCCGAGGCGCAACAACGTCTCCGTCGCTTCGCGATCGTGGCGCGAGACCAACGCTACCGCCGGGATGGCGGGGAATTCACGCACGAAGCGGGCGACGCCGGGGAGCGCTTCGCCCTGGCAGCGGTGCACCGAAATGATCACCGCGTCAACGCGCCGGCGACGGACCACATGCAGCGCTTCGTGCAGCGAGTCGGCGTGGAGCGTATCGAAGCAACCGTCACCGGCGGCATCGATGCGCGGGCGCTCAGGCGGAGGAAGAACCGTGCACACCGTGACCATGTGCGATCACGATAATCGCGGTGCCTCAACCGCTGGTCATCGCGCCTGCATTGCGCGTCCCGAACCGACGAGCGAGTTTCTTTGCGGAGCCTACTGCAAAAAGATGCTACACACCGTCCGCCTCAGCGTGCTCTGCATCTGCGCCGCCGTCATCGGCTGCGACGCATTGCCCAAGATCCAGTTTGAGCTGCAATCCGACATTCAACGGGAGTTTCACGTCACCAACGCCCTGGTCATGGTGATCGACACCACCAACCTGGTGCTCGCGATCTTCGACGACGCGCGTGCCGCGCTCGATCCCAAGGAGCGCGCCGCGTTTGAGGAGGAAGTCGCGCGATACGCGACGCTCCACTACCAGAAGGTGAAGCTCAAAGGTGTCGCGGTCGTGGTCGGGCGAGCGAGCCGTCGGGGACAAGGGGGAAGGGCGGGGGACGACGAGCCAACTCTGTTCGTGCCGGAGTATCATCCCGACGGCAGCGTGCGCATGGCGCGGCTGCGGCGACCAGCAGTCGAGACACCGATTCAGCAGAAACCCTGATCGTCAGGCGCCTACCGCGCCTGAACCGACGCCACCCACGCGTGCATGCGTGCGTCCAGCACATCGAGCGGCACGGCGCCGGCCCCCAGCACCTGATCATGAAATGCGCGCACATCGAATCGATCGCCTAACGTCGTCGACGCGTACGCGCGCAGCTCTTTGATCTTGAGCTCGCCGATCTTGTAGGCGAGCGCCTGACCGGGCCAGACGATGTAGCGATCCACCTCGACGGTGATGTCGTGCTCGGTCTTGGCGGCATTCGTCTTGAAGTAGTCGATCGCCTGCTGGCGGGTCCATCCCATCGTGTGGATCCCCGTGTCGATCACGAGGCGCACCGCGCGCCACATCTCATAGGTAAGCTGCCCGAATTTGCTGTAGGGATCGGTATACAACCCCAACTCGCCACCCAGGCTTTCACTGTACAGGCCCCAGCCCTCGACGAACGCCGTGTACCCGCCGAACCGCCGGAATTCCGGGACGCCTTCCAGCTCCTGCGCCAACGCGATCTGGAGGTGGTGACCCGGGACGGCCTCGTGCAATGTCAGCGCTTCCATCTCCCAGCGGGGCCGAGCCGGCAGGTTGTAAGTGTTCACGAAGTACGTACCTGGGCGATGCCCTACGGGACTCCCGGGTTGGTAATACGCAGTGGTCTGGGAGCGCTCTGAATAAGAAGGAATAGGAGAGACGCCGTACGGCAGCCGGGGCAGGGTGCCGAACAGCCGCACCAGTTGAGGATCGATGCGCTTGGCCAGGTCGCGCGAGGCCCGCAGCAACTCTTCCGGCGTCGTGAAGTAAAAGCGCGGGTCGGTCCGCAAAAACTGCACGTAATCGGCGAACGTCCCCTGGAATCCGCTGGCGGCGATCACGCTGTCCATCTGTCCGCGGATCCGCTTCACCTCAGCGAGGCCGATGGCGTGAATCTGCTCGGGCGTCAGGTCGGTGGTGGTCGATGCGCGAGCCCGCACCTGGTACCAGGCCATGCCGTTCGGAAGGTCACGCATGCCGGTCGTCGTGCGCGCTTTCGGCACGTATGTATCGCGCAGGAATGCGCTCAGCTTGCGGAATGCCGGAGCCACCGAATCCCGATACGCGGCGAGCGCCGTCGAGCGCAGGCGCTGCTGGTCCGCTACGGGGACGCCGGCGGGAAAATGCGTGAAGGCCGTGAGTAATGGACTGGTGAGAGGATCGTCCACGACCAGATCCTGCGCCTGCGACGGGACGTCACGCAGCGTGATGCGGGGCGGCGTGACTCCAGCCGCGAGTCCGCGTTGCAGCAGGACGATCGTCTGATTCACCAGCACCGGGACCGCGCGGAGCCGGCCGACGATGTCGTCGTACTCACCCGCACTGCCGGCCGGCATCTGCGCGATCGTGCTTGGCACGTCCTGCTGCACCCCATTGAGCTGCGTAATGGGCATCAGCTCGCCGGGAAAGCGGCTCTCCTCGAGCGCGTCGGTAGCATTGCGGCGGAAGAGATCGTAATTGAGCTGGTCCGTCGGATTGAGCCTGGCGCGGTCGATGGCGCGCAATGCCGTCAATGGATCGTTCAGCTCGCGTTTGCGCCGCGCGATGGCCTCGAGCGAGTTATCGGTCCAGCGGGCGTTCTGTCCCGGATACCCGACCGCGGTCGCGAACTCGGGATACTCACGCATCGTGTATGCCCAGTTCTGCGCGAAGAGCTGATGCAGCCGGACGCTGTCCGGCGCAATCGCCTGACCGCTGACGGAGACTGCGGGCAGGACCATGAGACCGAGGACCCACGGGAAGGCAAAACGGGGAGGCATGCGACAGACTCCTTGTGAACGGATGGGCAGCGTGCGAAGCTACCCGCGCGCGTGAGGAGACGCCAATGACGTCGAAACGCCTGCTCATCCTGTTCTCCACGCTGGTCGTGATGCTCACCGTGGCCGGCGCGGTGAGCTTCGTGTTCTACGCGCGCCGCCATGCACCCAACCCGCGGCTCGCGGCGGTAGCGCCATTCGACATCTTCGTGCCGGGCCTCGAGCCGTGGCGCGTGCGTCTCGCTGAAGGCCTCACGGCCCAGCTCGACAGCGTGCCACCGCTCGCGGCGGTCCCCCAGGCCGTCGTGCGCGAGCGCTGGCGCGGCCAGTCGCGTCCCGAGCTGGCGGCGATCGATCTCGCGCGCCGCACCAGCGCCGGGCTCGCGGTCTACGGGCGGCTGGACCCGGTGGCTCGTAACGGGGGGGGCGGGGGGGGCGGGGGGGGCGGGGG
>DASPXJ010000133.1:0-32668 GCA_035637355.1 Gemmatimonadales bacterium | reverse complement strand
CCGGGCAACGGGACCTTAGCGCTATCACCTCGCCAGGCGGTAACCGGTTTTACGAACCGTGAGGATGTGCTGGGGATTGGCGGGATCGTGCTCCAGCTTGCGGCGCAGCTCCGCCACGTGGGTGTCGACCGTGCGACTCATCACTTCGGCGCTGTAACCCCACACCTCGGTCAGGAGCTCGGAGCGCGTGATGCAGGCGCCGTCGCGCCGGAGCAGCGCCAGCAGCAGGTCGTATTCCTTGGGCGTGAGAGCGACCGGCGAGCCGTCGCGGAGCACCGTGCGGGACGGCGTGAGGATTTCGATGTCGCCGAACTTCTCGAACACGGGCGTGGGCGGCCCGCCGTTCTTGCGCGGCGCCATGACGCGACGCAGCAGCGCCTCGATGCGGGCCAGCAGCTCGAGCACGCCGAACGGCTTCGTGACGTAGTCGTCGGCGCCGAGCCGCAGGCCGCGGACCTTGTCGGCTTCCTCGCCTCGGGCGGTGAGGATCAGCACCGGCATACCGTGGCCGTCCTCGCGCAGGGCGCGGAGCACGCGGAAGCCATCCATGCCCGGCAGCATCAGGTCGAGCACGATCAGGTCGGGGGGGGGCTTCGCCGTGCGCGCGCGCGATAGGCCCTTCGTGCCGTCCTTGGCGACTTCCACCTCGTAGCCCTCGATCTCGAGGTTGTTCCGCAGGCCGTAGGCCAGATCGGGGTTGTCCTCGATCACAAGGATCCGTTTGGGACCGATGGTCGGGGCGATCACGCGGGTAGCTCGATCACGACCCGGGTCCCCCCGGCATCACCAGACTCGTCGATCCAGGCGCGGCCGTGATGCAGGCTCGCCAGCTCGCGGACGACCGCGAGACCGATGCCGCTGCCGGCGACGGATGATTCGCGGTCCCGCTCCAACCGCCAGAACCGCTCCCACACGCGCTCGCGGTCGGCTCGCGGGATCCCCGGTCCGCCGTCGTCGACCCACAGCCGGGCGACGCCGTTCTCGCGCGTCGCGCTGATCCGTACTTCTTGTCCGGCCGGGCCGTACTTCACCGCGTTGTCGAGCAGGTTGAGGAGCATCTGGCGCACCGCGCCGGGGTCGGCGGGAACGACGAGATCCTCCGGGACGGAGGCGGAGACTGTCGCACCGCGCGCCGCGGCGAGTGGCGCAAAGCCGTCGATCACTTCCTGAACGAGCGGGGCAAGCGCAGTCGGCTCCGGCGTGATGTGCGCCGTCTGCCGCTCCGAGCGCGAGAAGTGCAGCAGATTCTCGACCAGGTGGGTGAGGCGGCGGGCTTCCTGATCGATGATGGCGAGCGAGCGGCGCCGCTCCTCGTCGGAGCGCACGCGCCCCAGCGTCAGCGTCTCGGAAAACATCCGGATTTGCGCGAGTGGCGTCCGCAGCTCGTGCGACACGCCGGAGATGAAATCGGTGCGGAGTCGCGTGAGCTGCGATTCGCGCCGCAGCTGCACCAACGCCGTCCCGATCAGGGCCGCTGTCAACGCCAGCAGGCCGAGAATGAGTGGCAGCCGCGACCTCGGCAGTCCTCCGATGATCAGCTGGTCGGCCACCGACGCGCGCAGCGTCGCCTGGGCGTACAGATCGCCCATGTCGGTGCCGATCGTGTCGCGCGCGGTGAACGGTGAGGTGTATTGCACACCGGACCGGTAGATCTCGACGCCCCAACGGTCGGTGATGATGACCGAGCCCATCGAGTCGTACTGCACGCCGCCCGTGAGCGGGCGCGGCAGCAGCGGAAACTTCTCGGTCGCCTGCACGACGAGCGGTCGCAACGCGGCGGGCTTCGCCTCGAAGCCGAGCGCCGTGCGCAACACGCCCTCGTTATCACGTAACACCGTGTACGCGACGTAGCGGCGATCGCCGTCGGGTTGGCCGAGCACGGTTCCCATGTGCCACGACGTGTCGTAGATGGTGCGCGTGTGGGCGGGCAACGTGTCGACCAGCCACGCGCGCACCCCATGCGGGACCGTTTGTCCCGACGTCTCGAGCTCCCCCGACTTGAGATCCATGCGAAACGTGAACCGGATGTAGGGCGCGAGGGAAAACTCATGCTCCATGGCGTCGAAATGCAGCGCGCCCGGCACGGGCAGCGGCTTGCGCGGCGCCATGTCGTGCGCGTGCTGGATCGCTTTCAACGGCGGCACGACGGCGTAGTAGATCTCAGTGGCGCTGCGTTGCGCCACCCGTGCCGCGGCGAGCGCCGCGTAATCGCGCAGCACGCGATCGGCCTGCGCGCGATGGTAGCGTGCCGTACCGTACGCCTGGATCCCGAGCGCGGCGGCGACGCCGAACGCCAGCACCAGCAGGACCGCCACGACGGCGCCGCGTCTCACTCGGAAACGTCCTGACGTGCGAAGCCACTTCATGAACTGAAGAATCCCTCTTGGCCGCTCACCCGGCAACAGCTTGCGAAGTTGGCTGGACCGATCTCTGACAAAGCGCACACGCCGCGGCAATCTCTGCCGCGGCGTGTGATCCTACATTCGGAGGGTAGGTCGCGGCTCAAGTGTCGACGGCCACTTGGCCCGGCCTCGCCAACCCGGAGTGCAGCGCGTGGCTCCGGGTTTGGTTTTTCTAGCGGTTCGACATCGACGGCACGACCCGCATCTTACCAAGCATCTCGGCGACGCGCTCGGCCACGATCCCGAGTGCACAGCCGATCGCCAATGCGATCGCGATTCGGATACCGCCGTTGATCGCGACGGCACGCGCACCCATGGCGGTGGCGGCGCCGACGAACGCACCTGCGGTATACGACAACAGCGGGACCCGCGCCTGGAACACCATGCCGAAAACGGCAGCGCCGAGCAGCAGAGCGTCCAGCAGGTCGTTCCGCCCGAGCGCGGTCGACACGGCGGCATACAGCAGCGCCCAGACCACTCCGGACGCCGAACCGACGATCGACTTTTGCAGCCCCATCATGCCGCCGCCCGCGCCTACGAAGCAGGCGAGTCCGATGAGTACCGGCCACAGCTGCAACGGCAACTTTCCGAAATGCGAAATGATGGCCCATAGGGCCGCTACGATTGCCAGGCTGAGTGCTTTGGTAGTCGACGCGCTCATCTGTTGGGCCTCCTCCTAGAAGGGGGAATCCGGCGCCAACATAATGAACGGACACTGCAGGGTGCAACGCCGTGCGGCTAAACGCGTTGAATTACATAGGCTTCCATGGCGTAGTACTCGGGCAGCCCGAGGCGGTCGGCGCGTGCCGCGGTCTCCAGATTGCGGGCCTCCACCCGCTGCCAGAACTCCCGCTCGTCGTAGCCGCCGGGGAAGGGCGCCGTGTCCTTCTGGGATTGATGCCGGAAGATCGCGAGAATCTTGGCCCGCAGCTCGTCCTGCGACAGCGGTACCAGCACGTCCGCCTCGGTGAGCGACCACTCCTGCCAGGCGCCGCGATACAGCCAGATCTCCGGCTGCTGGCCTTGATAGCGCTCGAGCGCGCGCTCGACGGCCGCCTTGCAGGTGCGATGCGTGCCGTGCGGATCGGAGAGATCGCCCGCGACAAACACGAGATCGGGCTTTGTCTCTTCGATCAGGCGTTGCACGATCGCGATGTCCTCGTCACCCAGTGGCCGCTTCCGCACTTCGCCGGTCCGATAGAAGGGCAGGTCGAGGAACCGCGCGGCGTTCGCCGGAATCCCGACCGCCGCGAGCGCGGCAATCGCTTCCGATTCGCGGATGAACTTTTTGAGATTCTGCACGACCGGGATGTCGATGTCCCCCGGCGCCTTTTGCTCCATGCCGGCATTGACCGTGCTGCGGGCGCGTTGCAGCGTCGACCCGTCGAGCCCCAACGCTGCGGCGGCCCGCTCCACGAAGTCGAGGTGGCGGGTCACGTCGTGATCGAACACGGCGATGTTGCCGCTCGTCATGTACGCGACGACGATCTGGTTCTCGTTCTCCCACAGCTTGCGGAGAATGCCGCCCATCGAGATGACGTCGTCATCGGGATGGGGCGAGAAGACGAGCACCCGCTCGTGCGCCGGGAGCTTGGCCCGGCCACGAATCTTGTCGCGCAGCCGGTTGAAGACCTGCCCGTTGATGGGGCCGGCCGAGCCGGCGCGCGCGAGCAGCGGGCTGAGCTGATTCTCGGCGTAATCGCGCGCCGACAGCTTGAGGACCGCCTTGCCGCTCCGTTCCGCGAGCCACACGACCGACCGCTCGACCATCGCGGGCGTCCAGTCGACGCCTTCGAGGATCCAGGGCGTCTTGATCCGCGTGAGCTCGGCGGCGGCGGGCAGGTCGAGATAGACCGTGACGCTCTGGTGGCGCTGCAGGAAGGTCGCGGCCACGTCGGTCGAGATGTCGCCCTCGACGGCGCGCGCCACGATCGCGGCCTTGTGCTCGCCGGTCGCGAGCAGCGCGATCTCTTTGGCATCGAGAATCGTGGCGACGCCCATCGTGAGCGCTTCCCGCGGGACGTTCTCCACGCCGAAGAAGTCGGCGGCGGCGTCCTTCCGGGTCAGCGTGTCGAGCGTGACGATGCGGGTCCGCGAGGTCGCGTCGGATCCCGGCTCGTTGAATCCGACGTGCCCCGTCTTGCCGATGCCGAGCAGCTGGAAGTCGATGCCGCCGGCCGCCCGAATCGCTTCTTCATACGCGGCACACGCTTCCGCCACGCGCTCGCGCGGGATCGTGCCGTCGGGGATGTGGACGTTCTGCTTCGCGATGTTCACGTGCGCTAAGAAGTTCTCCCACATGTAGCGGTGGTAGCTGTGGGGGCTGTCGGACGTCATCGGGTAGTACTCGTCGAGATTGAACGTGATGACGTGCGAGAAATCGACGTCGCCCGCCTGGTGGCGGCGAATCAATTCTTCATAGACGCCCAGGGGCGTGCTGCCGGTGGCGAGACCGAGCACCGCCCGGCCTTTGGCGCGCGTCTCGCGATGAATGACCTCGACGATCCGCTCGGCGACCGAGCCGGCAAGGTCCGAATGCTCGGGGAATACGACGGTGCGCAGCCGCTCGCGGTCGCGCGAGCTCTCGATGGTCGTCGGGGGCGACCGGCGCGCGGCGGTCTTGGCCATCTACACCTTCACTTCGATCGTTGCCCCGCGCTTGTAGCGCACGTACAGCCAGGCCATCGGGACGATCAGCATGCCGGCGGCGATGATCGTGAGCGCGAGCAGAATGGCGGAGAGCAGTACCGCCTGCTGCGACGCCTGGGCGGCGTGAAACATCGCGGCATCCTGCCTGGCGAGCAGCACGATCATCGCCTGCCGTGCCTCGGTCCCGGCGCCGGTGCCGGCACTGGTCAGCCCACCGAGCACGGTCTGCACGAGATCCTTCTCGCGGTCCTCGGCCATGGAGTTCGACAGCTCGGAGAGTTGAACCCGCAACATGCGCCCCAGGCTGTCCCGCTGCGCGACCGCCTCGACCCGCTGGAGCCTGGGGTCGGTGCCGGTCGCCATTTCACGCCACACCTCGAGCCCCGCGTTGTACCGATGCAGGGTCTCGGAAGTGGTCGCCCCGCGGGCCACCGTCGCTGCGGCCTGTTGCAGCGAAAAGATCAGCCACAACCCGATAACCAGGGCGCCCGCCAGCGTCACCGCACTGATCGTTACCGCGATCCCGGGCCGGATGAACGTGTAATCCTTCATCGCGACCGCAAATGACGAGCGGCCCACGGAGGGACGGGAGGGGGAACCAGGGGGTGGTGTAGTCATGGGGCCCACGCTAGTGTCGGTCTTTAGAGGTGTCAATGCGCTTGACGGCGCGCGCGGGACACCCAATTTCTATCCTGCGCCCCCCACCAGACACCCCCGATGAGCATGGGGATGCCGATGGAGGACCCGTTGAACGCAGGTGAAGTGCTTCGCCAGGCGAGCGCAGTCGTGGGCCGGCCGGTCATCCTCTGGGAAGTGACCGGTGTCCACGAGGTCGTTCCGCGCGCTAGTAGCGATCCCGACGCCAGCGCGTCGCTCCCCAAATTCGATCTCGAAAAAACCTTACGTGGGTGGAACGTTGCCATCCCCGTGGGATCCCGCTGGGTGGCATCGCCCGGCGCCACGCCCGACGCCTGGGTCATCGCCCCGGTGCGCTCCCGCCCACCCGCTCCGCCACCCGGCGGCCGCGAACGGCGGAGCAGGGAACGGCTCACGCTCGAGCTGGCGGGCCTCGCCCTTGGGCTGATCGGCAGCCCGGCACGAGATGCGACCGGCGTGCCCTCCGGGATGCTCGCCCATCAGGCGAGCAATCCCCTCGCGGCCGCGCGCGCCGGTCTGCAGCTCGCGATGGAGTCGATCGGGCGGTGGGTCGATCTCGCGGCGGACCGGCGGCTGGCGCTGCTCGACGATCTGGGTCAGGTGCTCGAGGACATCGATCGCACGTCCGAGCTGCTGCGCGCCGTTCGCGAGTACGGCTCGACGCGCGGGGCCGGTGCCTCGACCCGCCCCGAGCGCTTTGATGCCGTCCGCGTGATTCGCTCCTGCCTGACGCTCGAGCGGCGGCTGCTGCGGGACCGCGGCATCGAGCTGGACTTCACGACGGCACTCGAATCCAGCTACATCAAGGGTGATCCGAACGCGCTGTTCGATCTGCTCGTGAACATCGTGCGCAACGTCGCCGATGCGGGCGGTGAGATGCCGGCACCGATCTCGGTGCAGCTCGGACAGAAGGGGAAGGACCTCGAGATCATCGTGCACGGTCGCGGCACCGCGGCGAACCTGGCGAAAGTGCGCAGCGTCACCGAGGCGAGGTTTGGAGGCAGCGTCGCCGTGGAATCGGCGTTGGCGACCGGCACGACGTTGACGATTGCGCTGCCCCTGCCGCCGCAGCGACAGCCTTAAGAAGGTTAGCTTTCCCGAATGAAGATCCCCGCCCCTATCAACGAGCCGGTTCTCGCGTACGCGCCAGGCTCGCGCGAACGCAGTGATCTGAAGCAGTCACTCAAGGACCTCAGCGGTCGGCAAATCGAAATCCCGGTCGTCATCGGCGGCAAAGAGATCCGAACGGGCAAGACCGCCGACACGGTCATGCCGCATTGCCACCGTCACGTGCTCGCCAAAGTGCATCAGGCGGGTCCCGAAGACGTCGCCGGCGCGATCCAGGCCGCGCGCGACGCGTGGCGCGAATGGTCCGCGTGGACTCTCACCGACCGTGCCGCCGTCTTCCTCAAGGCCGCCGACCTCCTCGCCACGCGCTGGCGCGCGATGGTCAACGCGGCCACGATGCTGGGCCAAAGCAAGACGGCATTTCAGGCCGAGATCGACGCCGCCTGCGAGCTGATCGACTTCTGGCGCTTCAATGTCCACTACGCCGAGCAGATTCACGCGGTGCAACCGCTGTCGCCCCCCGGCGGGGGGACATGGAACGCGCTCGATTACCGCGGCCTCGAGGGCTTCGTCTATGCCATTACGCCGTTCAACTTCACGTCGATCGGCGGCAACCTGCCGACGGCCCCGGCGATCATGGGGTGTACGGTGGTCTGGAAACCGGCGGCCACCGCCGCCTACTCGAACTACCTGCTGTTCCGGCTGCTGCAGGAGGCGGGGCTGCCGCCGGGCGTGATCAACTTCGTCCCCGGTCCGGCCAGCGTCATCAGCGAGCGTCTGCTGGCCGACCGCCACCTCGGCGGCATCCACTTCACCGGTTCCACCGAAGTCTTTCAGACCCTGTGGAAGCAGGTGGCGACCAATCTGACGGGCTACGCCGATTACCCGCGGCTCGTCGGCGAAACGGGCGGCAAGGATTTCATCCTCGCGCACGCGAGCGCCGACGTCGACGCGCTCGCCACCGCAATCGTGCGCGGCGCGTTCGAATATCAGGGCCAGAAGTGCAGCGCCGCTTCCCGCGCCTACGTGCCCGAGTCACTCTGGCCCAAGGTGCGTGAGCGGGTGCTGGGGATGCTGGCGGACGTGCACGTCGGCGATCCGGCGGACTTCCGCAACTTCATGGGCGCGGTGATCGACCGGAAATCATTCGACAAGATCAAGCAGTACGTCGAGCAAGCGAAGCGCGATCCGAAAGCCAAGCTGCTGTTCGGGGGCGAGTGTGACGACGCCGACGGCTATTTCGTGCAGCCGACCGTGATTCAGGTCGAGGACCCGATGTACCGCACGATGTGCGAGGAGATCTTCGGCCCGGTCCTGTCGCTCTACGTGTATCCCGACAAACAGTGGAAGCAGACGCTCGCGCTGGTCGATCGCACGTCGCCCTACGCGCTGACCGGGGGAGTGTTTGCGCAGGATCGCACCGCGCTCGCGGAAGCGGATGCCGCGCTGCGCTACGCCGCCGGCAACTTCTATCGCAACGACAAGCCGACGGGAGCCGTGGTCGGCCAGCAGCCCTTCGGGGGCGCGCGAGCCAGCGGCACGAACGACAAGGCCGGGAGCCTGCTCAATCTGATCCGCTGGACCAGTGCCCGGGCGATCAAGGAAAACTTCGTCCCGCCGCGCGATCCCTGGTATCCGTTCATGGCGGAGGCTTGAAGGCCCCGATCCTGGTGTGGGCGTTGGCGGCCGCGTTCCTGCTGCTCGTTGCATCGTTGCTGATCGGTTCGTTCTCAAAACCGGAATTCCCGCCGTACGAGCTTGGCCCCCATCCCGACAGCTCCTACACGCTCGATGCTTCGCGTGGTGACGCGTGGCGTTGGTGGAGGGACATCGGCTTCAGACGCAATCACGTAATCACGGCGCCTGGGGCTGGAGCCGTCGATCTCGGTGCGGTGACATTCGATTCGGTAGCAGACGTTCCGGCGGAAGGCTACGTCGCGACGAGCGTCACGGCCGACACGGTCAACGCCGCGATCGGTAAATGGTACGACTACAGCATGTGGTCCCACCTGCTGACATCCAGGCACCACGTCTACGCCGTGCGTAGCGCCGCGGGCGAATTCGCGAAACTCGAGATCCTCGCGTACTACTGCCGCCAGGTCGGTCCGGCCTGCTACACGATCCGCTACAAAACAACGCGCCCCCGACCAGCATCGTCGGGGGCACGTAAATGACAGACCGGGCGGTTACTTGTTGGGGGGCAGGATCTTGAACATTCCCGTTCCGCACACAGGACAGACACCTTTGAGCGCGGGGCGGCCGTTGGCCATCTTCACCTGCTGGGCGTTCGAGATCTTGCGCTTTGCCTTACACTTCACACAGTAACCTTCATCCGCGGCCATTGGGCTCTTTCCCTTTGCCATTGTCGGTCGCTCCTCCAGTTCAGGGGCACGGCGGGGAACGGGAAGCTGCAAGCGCCAGACAACATAATAAGGTCCCGCTAGCCGGTGGTAACCGGACCGTCGTGAAACCCATTACGTTTGTGCGTTCCGTCACAGAACGGTTTCGTCGCCGAACCCCCACATCTGCACAGCACAACGACTTCCGCCAGTTTGCCGTCTTTGCGGGGTGGGGGCGTCAATTCGGTCCCGTCAGGCGTCACGATCCGCACCGGACCCTCGATAATGAGGGGGCCGTTCGACTTGGGAGTTATGGTGACCTGGGTCATCTCGCGAATATAGCGGCACGGTTCCCCCGCCGGCGGGGTATCTCTCGCGTGCGTGGCCTCGTTGTGCTCTGCGCCGTCCTGACGGCGTGCCTCGCCGAACGTGGTCCGTTCACCAATCGCATGGCCCATTCGGGGACGAGGTACCTCGCGCGCGCTGCACGCCAGCCTGTCAGCTGGCAGCCCTGGGGGCGCGACGCGTTCGCCCTCGCCGCCAAGCTCGACCGACCCGTCCTGCTCTACATCGGGAGTGACGCCTGCCGCTGGTGTGCGGAAACCGACCGCGCGATCTACACCGACCCCGAGATCGGTTCGCTCATCAACGCCCTCTTCGTTCCGATCCGCGTCGATCGCGACGAACGCCCCGAGGTCGCGCAGCGCTATCAGGCCGCGGTCGAGCGTTTGGCAGGCCTGCACGGCTGGCCGCTCACGGTGTTCCTCACCGCGGACGGCTCTCCATTTTTCGGCGGCACGTATTTCCCCGGCGACGATCCGATCACGGGCCGTGGACTGAAGCAGCTGCTGCCCGAGATCGCCAAACGGTATCGAGACCAGCGCCCATTCATCGTCCAGCAAGCGGCGTTGCTGCGCCAGCTGGTCCTGACGACCGGCGAGTCGCGCGGCGTGCTGCGTGCGACGCTGATCCGGCAAGGAATCGACACGCTCACTCGCGATCTCAAGGACGCGGTCGCCGCCCGCACGACCGCCGGGAGCGTCATGCATGCCGCGGCCGCGTCGCTGCTCCTCACCGAGTACGCGCGGGATCGCGACAGCGCAGCCCTGACGGTCGCCCGGCGGGCGTTGGACCTGATGCTGGACACCACTGCGATCGCCATCGCCGAGGATCCGCCGCGGTTGGTCCGAGCGGCGCTGGTCGGGAGCCTGGCCAAGGCGTGGGTCGTGACCGGCGAGTCACGGTATCGCGATGCCGGCCGCGCCCTGGTGCGTGACTTGTCGCACGAGCTGCACGATCTGGCGGCCCTCACCGGCGACGGCGCGGTGTTCGCGGATCAGGAGGGGTTCATCATCGAGAACCTGATCCTGGCGGCGGCCACGTTGGGTGAGCCGTCGGTTGAAAAGCGCGCGCGCGCCGCGCTCGACGTGCTGCTGCAACGGACCTATGCCCGCGGTTGGGGCGTGCGACATGCGATTGCCGGCGGGTCCGCGACCTCGACGCTGCAAGGGCTGCTGCAGGATCAGGTACAGGTCGCAGCGGCCTGTCTCGGGGCGCACCAGATCAGCAACGAGCCGCGCTACCTCGCGGTCGCGATCGACCTCGCCGCCATCGTCGAACGCGGCTACGCCGACTCCATCGGCGGCTACTTCGACAGCGCGGAGCCGCCGCCCGGCCTTGGCGACCGGACGAAGCACGTGTTCGACGACATGCTGCCCGGTCCCAATGCCGAGGCTGCGCGCCTGCTCGCGCGGCTGGCGGAGGTGACGGGCGATGCCTCGTACCGCCGCCGGGCGCAGGCGACGCTGGAGGCATTCGCCGGCACCGTGGGTGGCACGGGCCTGCGCGCGACCACGTTCCTGGCGGCGGCCCGGGAAACACTGGGAACACCGTGACCAACCCCCCCCCTCGTGGGTCACTCTCATGGTGACCGACAGCGCCCCGAGTGATGTCGAGGTAGTCGCCCGCGTCCTGGGCGGCGATGGGGAGGCGTTCGGGATTCTCATCCGGCGATATGAGCCGGGCTTACTTCGCTTCGCGACGCGTATGCTCGGAAATCCCGACGCCGCGGCCGATGCGGTGGCTGAGAGTCTCGTGCGCGCGTATCGGCATTTGGCACAGTGCCGCGACCCGGTGCGGCTGCGTAGCTGGTTGTACCGGATCACCGGCAACCGCTGCCGCAGTCATCTCGCGCGGCGGCACTCGACCGATATCTCGCTCAGCGACGTGCCCGCGCCGGCATTAGCGGACGGGTCGGACGCCTGGGCGGTGCTCGAACGGAGTGAGCAGGTGGAACTCGTGGAGCGGGCGCTGGCGGCGTTGCCGGAAGAAAAACGCGAGGCCTTTGTCCTGAAACACGTGGAAGGGATGAGTTACGACGAGATGGCGGTGGTGACGGGCGCCCGGATTCCCACGCTGAAGATGCGTGTGCATCGCGCGCGGGAAGCACTGTTGGCGGCACTGGAGGCTTTCGTATGATCGACCCGCGGTTGCACGAAGCGCTCGATGGGGAGCGAGATCCGGCCGAGCTGCCGGCGGATCTGCGGGAGTCGTACGCGCGGCTGCACGGTGCGGCGCAGCTACTCGAGGCAGTACCGCCGCTGAGTGTCGCGAGCCGCGTCATGGCCGAGATTCGGGAGATCCCGCTCGAGGCCCGCGCCGACGGTCCGGCGCTCCGGCTGGGCCGCTGGCTCAGCCGCCCGCGGGCGGTGACGGTGCGCCTGCGACCGGTCTGGACGCTGGCGCTGGCCGCCGGGCTGGCCGCCATCCTGCTGCTGCCCTCCGGTCCCGGGGGTGCGCCCACTCCCGGGGACCGGGAAGGCGTCGCCCGGTTCGTCGGGCATTTCCCGGGGGCGCGATCGGTCGAGGTGGTCGGCTCGTTCAACGACTGGAGTCGCGGCGCCCTGCATCTGCGGGATGACGATCATGACGGCATTTGGCACGGCGACGCCATCCTGCCGGCCGGCCAGCACGAGTACATGTTCATCGTGGACGGGGAACGCTGGGTCGCCGACCCGCTTGCGGGCCGTTACGTCGATGACGGCTTCGGCGCCGGCCAGGAGAACTCACTGTTGATCGTGCGTCCGGCGGCCTCCGCCGCGCAGCCATGAGCGGTCGGCTTCGCCTGACCCTGGCGCTCGCCGCACTCGCGGGGGGGGCTCCGCTCGCCGCGCAGAGCAGCGGCAGCGCCAGCCGGCTCGCCGGCCGCGTACCGGCTGCCGCTCTGCCGGCGATCGATTCGATCATTGCTACCGCCGTCGCCGAGAGTCTGCCGAGCGAGCCACTCGTGCAAAAGGCGCTGGAAGGCAGCGCCAAAGGCATTCCCGCCGACCGTCTCGTGAGCGGCGTGCGGCGCGGCCTGCTGCAGCTGCGTGACGCCCGCATCCTCGTCGCGCGCGCCGTGCCGGGGCAACCGGTGCCGGAAGGTCACGTCGCCGCGGTGGCCGCCGCGCTCGCGCGCGGACTGCCCCCCCCGATCGTGGCGCGGTTGCTGACGGTTGCGCCCAACGAGCCCCCCGGACCTGCCTTGCACGCGGCGGCCGATCTGGTCGCCCACCGCTTCAACCCCGATTCGGCCGCGGACCTGCTGGTGGATGCCCACAACAAGGGGCTGCGAGGCGTACGGTTGCTCGACGTGGCCGTTGCCGCCGACCACGAGCTGCAGCGGGGAGGGGGGCGTACCCCCTCGGATGCGCTGGCCCGCGTCCGCGCAATGTTGCCGAATGTACCGGCGCCTGAGGCTGGCGTGACGCGGCGTGGAACGAAGGGGTCGTAAAAGCGACCCTAACCCGAGGCTGTAATGTTTTTACCCGCTTTGCTTTTCCTGGCTCTGGCTGGGCAACAGCCGACACAGCAGCCGGCCGCTGCTCCCGCCAAGCCGCAGACGAACGCGTCGCAGCAGGCTGATACGTCGAAGGCGAAGGCACATCGGCGTCGCGCACACAAGACCAAGGCGGCTACCACGACGGCGCCGCGCGACACGACCAAGGCGAAGCCGTAATCAGGATGTGTAGTCGGAGTTGATCCGGACGTAATCCGGGGAGAGATCGCAGGTCCACACCACCGCCTCCGCTCGACCGAGTCCCAGGTCGAGACGGAGGCGGATGGTTTTTTGCCGGAAAATGGCGCGCGCCTGTGCCAGATCGGCGAGCGCGGTCGCACCGCCGCTCGCCAGCGTGAGCCAGCCGCTCTCGGTCGCTGCATCGAGCGTGATCTTGTCCGCGACGAGCGCCACGCCGGCGACGCCCGCGGCCGCGAGCACGCGGCCCCAGTTGGGATCGCCGCCATAAATCGCCGTCTTCACGAGGGTCGAGCGCGCGATGGCCATCCCGACTTCACGCGCGTGCGTCTCGGTCTGTGCCCCGGTGATGTGAATCTCGAGCTGTTTGGTCGCTCCTTCACCATCTTCCACGACGGCAAGCGCCAGCTTGCGCGCAACCTGGGTGACCGCCTCGTCAAACAGCTTCCAGGTCGCGCCGTCGCGCGACGGATCGATGCCCGAATGACCGTTGGCGAGCAGTAGGACCGTGTCATTGGTGCTGGTATCGCCATCGACCGAGATGGCGTTGAAGGTGCGGTCGGCCACCCGCTTCCAGAACGGTTGCAGCACGCCCGGCTCCGAAACGGCGTCGGTGGTGAGCACGCCAAGCAGCGTGGCCATGTCGGGATGGATCATGCCGGCCCCCTTCGCCATCCCGCCGATCGTGATGGGCCCCCCCGGCGTTTCGAGACGAACCGCGCAGTGCTTGGGGCGCGTGTCGGTGGTCATGATCGCGCGAGCAGCATCCGCGCCGCCCGCTGCCGAGAGCTTGGTCGCGGCCTGCCGCAACCCGCGCTCGACTTTATCGACAGGGAGCGGCACGCCGATCACGCCGGTCGAAAGCACCAGAGCCGTCCGCGGTGGCAGGCCGGCTGCCTCTTCGGCGCAACGGGCCATGGCGCGCGCGGCTTCGAGGCCGGCGGCGCCCGTACACGCGTTCGCCACGCGGGCGTTCATCGCCACGGCGCGCATGCGTCCGGGACGCTCGCTGAGCAGGTCGGCATCGTAAATCACCGGCGCGGCGCGCAGCGCGTTGCGGGTGAACACGCCGGCGGTCGCGCAGCTCGTCGCGCTGACCAGCAGCGCGACGTCGAGCGCGCCGTCCGCTTTCAGACCGGCGTGTGCGGCGGCGGCGGTAAAGCCGTCCGGCGAAGTTGCGGAACCGTCAGGAATGACGGTGAACGTGGCAGGCATCGCGGGTCAAAATAGCGGGCGCGGGTCGCTTGTGTAACCGCACTTCGTTTCTTATCATAGCGCAACCATTCTGGAGGGTCTCGTTCGATGTCGGATCCGTTCCTCAGTTCCGACGAATACGACGAACGTGCACATCAGCTCTACAACGAAGGACAATACGACGAGGCCATAGATACGCTGCGCGAAGGCCTGGGGTTGTACCCCCACGCCGTCGAGCTGCATGTCGGCATGGGCTACGCCCGGCTGGCACGTGAAGAGTTTGCGTGGGCGCGGCGCGCGTTCGAGGAGGCGCGCGGCCTCGATCCGGATCACGAGGACACACTCGCCGGACTGGGCGAAGTCCTGCTCAAGTTCGGCGAGCGCGCCGCCGCGCTGGCGTGCTTCGAGCATGTGTTGGCGCTCGGATTCCAGGACGACCACGACCTGATGCTGCAAATCGGGCGCGCGCTGTTCCGCGAAGGCGTCCTCGATCAGGCGCGCCGGTTCTTCGAGGGTGCGTTACGCGCGCACCCCGACTCCGCCGACGCCGCCGCCTGCGTCGGCTATGCCGCGCATCGACTGGCCGACGAGGGCGGCAGCCTGCACTGGCTGCGCCGCGCGCTCGAACTGGACCCGAGCTTGGGCGAGGCACGCATCTACCTCGCGAACCTGCTGTACGACCGCGGCGAATACGAAGCCGCCCTGTTTCATCTCGAGCGCACCGGCCCCGAGGAGCACTACGACGCGCTCGCGATCTGGCGGCTGGTTGAGCTGAAGAAGAGCGTGTACCGCCTTCCCGACGACGATCCCGAGCTGGTGCCCTGGAACGAGCGCCTCAACGCGCTCGCGGGCGACGCCGCGCCGGAGGACCTCTTGCTCGCGGAAATCGAAGCGATGCGGCCGGACGGCCAGATCCGCGATCCGCGCCAGCTGGAGCTGTTCGGCACGCTGCTCACCGAGCTGCAGGGAATGAAAAAGGGCGGCGACGGCGGGGGGACGGCGAAGACCGGCGAGGTGCACCGCGTGAGCACGGTATCCGGCTCGACGTATGTCGGTACGTGGGAAGACATCGTCCGGCAGATGAAAGACGATGCCGCCGAGTGGATCGCGGGATCGCTCGAGGAGTACATGGAAGCCAGCGCGAAACGCTGGCGTAAGCAGACCGGAGTGGCGATTCCGGCGACCGATCCAGAAAGTTTTCTCCGGGCGGGTGCCGACGCGGGCGTTCTAAGAATCCTGCACTAGACCGTCTTCTTGAAGCGGATGCCGATCGACAGGGGCCCGTCGCCCAGCGCCATGAGGGTGACCGAGCCGGCGAGCAGCAGCGCCTCGAGCTCGATATTGGCGTGCTGCGGCAGTTTGGTGGCGATGATCGTCACCGCCATGAACACGGCCATCGCCGTGGCCCACATGCGGGTCCACATGCCGAGCAGCACACACACAGCCCCGACCGTCTCGATCGCGATCACGACCAGCACGACGATGGCGCCCAACGACAGATGCGGGATGCCGCCCTGGATCCGATCGATACCGCGGCTCAGGAACACTCCCCCCACAGCCAGCCGCATGAAGAACGCGGCGTACGGCGCCAGTGAGTTCACGCAGTCTCCCTAAAACATGGACATCGCGAGGAACGACCGCAGATTGTCGTTCGTCACGCGCAGCCGGGCGGAGAGGAGCCGCACGACCGACCACAGAATCTTGTACGCCACGTCGCGGTTGAAGTCGAGGAGCAGCTCGAAGTCGGAGCGGGAGATCGTGATCAGCGTGCAGGCGGTATTCGCGATGGCGTCGGTCGACCGCTCGGACCGATCGAAGATCGACATTTCCCCGAAGCACGATCCCGGCTTGAGCACGGCCAGGGCTTCTTCACCGGAGCCGGGAATCGTCCGGGAAATCCGGACCTCCCCTTCGGCGATGAGAAAGAGACGGTTCCCCGGCTCGCCTTCCTTGAAGACGTATTGGCCGATGGTGAACTTCTGCTCGCGGCAGACTTCCGTCACGCGGGCCAACTCGCCGTCATCCAGATCCTGGAAGATGGCCGCGTGTTTCAGCAGCTTGACGTCCACGGAGGCTAAGGTACGGTGAAACCGCGTTTCGCGGTAGCTGATGCCCTCACGGCGCTGCGTTTTCCGCTCGCGGCGCTGTTTCCGTTCGTCCGCTCGCCGGCGTGGCAGCTCGCGATCGTCGCGGCGGCGGCGGCGAGCGACGTGGCCGACGGCCTGCTGGCGCGGCGCTTCGGGGCCTCGCGCGCGGGCACCGTGCTCGATCCCATCGCGGACAAGGCCTTCATGGCGGTGGCGTTCATCACCGTGGCGCGCCGCGGGCTGCTCGAGTGGTACGAATTGGCAGGCGTGTTGCTGCGCGATATCCTGGCGGTACTGGGATTCGTGGCCACGTGGCGGCTGCGGCGGCCGGTCGCGCTGCCGGCGCGCGCCGGCGGCAAGGCCGTGACGATCGCCCAGTTGCTCACGCTGGTCGCGGCGATCGCCGAATCCGCCTACGTTCGGCATCTCGCGTGGGCCACCGCGGCCATTGCAGTGTACGCAATCTGGGATTATGGACGCACGGCGGCGCGTAAGACAGCCTCGGGGGCCTCACACTGAATCGGGGAGCGGGGACAGGCATGCGAATCGTGGTGCTCGCGCTCATCGGTGTACTTGCCACGCATGCGGCAGCGGCGCAGCAGTTTCAGCCGCCGAAGAACGCCGGGCATGGGGGCACGCGCATCGGGCTGTTCGGCTTCGGCGTGCGCGGGGGCGTGGACGTCCGCCGTTCCGGCCAGCTGGTGCTGGGCTCGACACTGGACATCGGCGATCTGTTCTCGAATCGCCTCCGGCTCCGCCCCTCGGCGGAGATCGGCGTGTTCAATGGGCCCAATACCTACGTCGGGAATTTCGAATTGTTGTGGCGGTTCACCAACGATGAAGAGGTCGCGACGCCGTACATCGGGGCGGGCCTCGGCCTGGCAGGTCACGACGGATGCGGGGCCGATCCGGGCTGCCCGGGGCTCTGGCTCAACACGGCATTCGGTTTCGAGCTGCGCTACCGCTCGACGTTCAACTGGATCCTCGAGTACCACGGCATGGACCGGTTGCGCCGGCACCGCTTCTTCATCGGACTCACGACGCGGCGGGGCAACTAGCATGACGCGGACGGCCGAGGTAACGATGCGCTGGCTGCGCAACCTGCAGTTTGAAGGCAGTGGCGTCGGCCGTCCGGCGATTCTGGTGGACGGCGATACAACCGCCGCTACGTCGCCCGTCGAGCTGCTGCTCCTCGCCGCCGCCACGTGTACCGCATCGGACGTCGTGATCATTCTCCAGAAACAACGGGTCAAGCTCGAGGCCCTGGACGTGTCGGTGCACGGCACGCGCCGCGAGACGGAGCCGCGGCGGTTCACGGCCATCGCGTTGCATTTCGCCGTGCGCGGCGCGGGGGCCGACGACGTGAAGGTGCGGCGTGCTGTCGATCTCTCGCTCGCGAAGTACTGCTCCGTCGTTGCGTCGCTCGCGCCCGACATCGCGATCAGTTACGACGTCGCCATTGCGTAGCGTCGCGCTCGCCGGCCTGGCGACGTGGCTCCCCCTCATCGCACATGCACAAGAGTTGACGGCGACCGAGCTGAGCCTGGGCGGCGCGGCCGCGATGGCGCGGCAGACATTCGCCGGCGCGGAGCTCGGCGTGGCGCATCGGCCCAGCGCCGAAAGCCGCATCAGTCTCGATCTCGCGGGCGGCACGATCGCGAGCCGAGCGGCCGCACGGGCGCAGCTGACGCTGCAGTTGCTCGTCAATCCCGCCGCGCGCTCGGGATTGGGGATGTATGCCGGCGTGGGAGCGGCATTCACTGCGCGACGCGGCTCACCGGGACAGGGGTTTTTGGCGGTGCTGTTGGGACTTGAACAGGTGCCGGGACGACGGCAGGGCTGGTATGCGGAGCTGGGGCTGGCCGGCGGCGTGCGCGCCGCGCTGGGCTGGCGGATGCGCCGCTTCCCGCCGTGGTGGCGCGGAGACTAGGCCAGGCTAGGCGTCCGCGCCCACGGGGGCGGTGCGCGCCAGGACGGGGCGGCAATAGCGCTCGCCCAGCACGCGCAGCTCGTTCAGCTCGGTCTCGGTCAGGTCGGTGAAGCGATCCGCGAGATACAGCAACGTGTCGTCGAACCATTCCTTTTGATGCTCGGGTGTGGCTTCCAACACTCCACAGCGGAGAATGTGGGAGAACAGTTCGTCGCGTGCCTGTTCGAAGCTCGTCGGGATCGCGTACTTCCGGGGCTCACCACGCTTTTTGGCCATGCAGGGGACTTCCTTTCGGGTGAAGACGTCTGAACGTCGGGGAAACGGCGCCGCAAGATAATGGGTTGTATGGTATAATGCCACAGCAGGAGCGCGGGTTCCCGTGTTCCGGGAGGACGCAATGAGCGAAGAAGTTTACGGGCCCGAGCGCGAGCAGCGTCTCGTCGCGCTGCTTCGGGCTTTAGCCGAGCGCATACAAGAGCTGGACCGGACGGGCCGGCTGCTCGAGGCGGCACCGGAGCTGCAGAAGCTGCTGGGGAATGCGCGCAGCGAGTTGTTTCACTACGAAGTGCGCAGCACGTACGACACGCCGGACGTCGCGGAGCGCCGCCGCATCGTCGAGGACGCGATGGGCGAGCTGTCGCTGGACGAGCCGGACGACGATGAGCCGTGGCGAAGGGATCCGCAGGCATGAATCGATTCTATGTCGTGGTGGGAGTGCTGGCCGTCGTGCTGGCGGCCGCAGTGCTCGCGTTGCTGAAAACGGGCGGCGGCGCGTCGGCGGCCGCAGCCGGTCCGCCGCCGACCGTCGTCGATGACGGCTTCCGCGGCTACACGCTGGGGTCGAACACGGCACCGGTCGAAATCACGGAGTACCTGGATTACGAGTGCCCCGTGTGCGCCACGTTCGCCACCATCCAGATACCGACGATCAAGGAGCAGCTGATCAATACGGGGCGCGTGCGCTGGCGCTTCCGCGACTACCCACTGCCGATTCACAAGTATTCGCGCTTTGCCGCCCATGCGGCGCAATGCGCGGGCGCGCAGGGAAAGTTCTTCGAGATGCAGGATCAGCTCTTCTACCACCATCAGTGGGCGCAGACCGGCAAGGATCCCGCGGCGCTGTTTCGCGATTTCGCGCGCGCCTCGGCCGTCGATCTCACTGCCTACGACTCGTGCATGGAGAAAGGCCAGTTTGCCGCCCGCGTCGAGTTCAGCCGCCAGGAAGGTGAGCAGCGGTTGGTGGATGGTACGCCGACGTTTTACGCGAACGGCACGAAGTTGTTCACGAATTTCCGGCGCCTGCCGAACTCCGACGACTTCAAAGCTCTCGTGGACAGCATCGCCGCCGTTCGGCACTGATGCGCCACCGCCAGGCGATCGCGCTGCTCGCGCTCGTCGGCCTGTTCGTCGCCCTCTACCTCTGGCTCCACGCGCTCGGCTTCGGTGGCGCGATCAAGTGCGGCGCAGCGGGCGGGTGCGAGACCGTGCAGACCAGCCAATGGGCCGTCTTCCTCGGCCTGCCAGTCGCGTTGTACGGCGTCGTCGGTTATCTGGCGATCCTGATTGTCGCGCTGGCGGCGCTGCGACCGGCAGCGCTCACGCAGAGCAACTGGAACGTGCTGTTGGTGAGTCTCGCGACCCTGGGCGTGCTCTTTACCGCGTATCTCACTTATCTCGAGCTTTTCGTGATCCACGCGATCTGCCGCTGGTGTGTCGGCAGCGCGGTGATCATTGCGGCGATCTGGATCGTCTCGCTGCTGTCGCTCAGGACTCCTGCGCCTCGTATTGATCCCGCAGCTTCGCAACCACGGCCGGATCCGCGAGTGTAGTCGTATCACCCAGGGCTCGGCCTTCGGCAATGTCCTTCAGCAGGCGCCGCATGATTTTGCCGCTGCGGGTCTTCGGCAGGTCCGCCGAAAACAGAATGTCATCGGGCTTGGCGAGCGCGCCGATTTTCTTGGAGACGTGCTGCTTCAGCTCTTCGCGCAACGCATCGCTGGCTTGACGTCCTTCTTTGAGCGTGACGAACGCCGCGAGCGCCTGGCCCTTCAGATCGTGCGCGCGTCCCACGACGGCCGCTTCGGCGACCGCGGAGTGGTCCACCAGCGCGCTCTCGACTTCCATCGTGCCGATGCGGTGTCCCGCAACGTTCAGCACGTCGTCCACTCGACCCAGGATCCAGAAGTAGCCGTCCTCGTCCCGCTTCGCGCCGTCGCCGGGAAAGTACCTGTTCTTCCATTTGCTCCAGTAGACCTGGCGGTAGCGTTCGTCGTCGCCCCAGATGGTGCGCAACATGCCGGGCCAGGGTTTGGAAATCGCGAGATAGCCGCCGCCGACCGTCACCTCTTTGCCCTCGCCGTCGAGCAGCACCGCTTCGATGCCGGGGAAGGGCACCGTCGTGGAGCCCGGTTTGGTCGCGGTGACACCGGGCAACGGCGTGATCATGATTCCCCCGGTCTCCGTCTGCCACCACGTGTCGACGATCGGACAACGCTTGCCGCCGATGTGTTCCTGATACCACATCCACGCTTCCGGATTGATCGGCTCACCAACCGTGCCGAGCAGCCGTAGCTTCGACCGGTCGTGACGCGCGGGGAGCTCCGCCCCCCATTTCATGAATGCGCGGATCGCGGTCGGCGCCGTGTAGAAAACGGTCACCCCATGCTTCGCACAGATCGCCCAGAAGCGGTCCTTGCCGGGATGATCCGGTGCGCCTTCATACATGACCTCCGTAACGCCGAGCGCGAGCGGCCCGTAGACGACGTACGAGTGCCCAGTGACCCACCCGACGTCCGCGGTGCACCAGAACACGTCCGCATCCGTGAGGTCGAACACCCATTTGGTCGTCGCATAGACGTGCGTCAGATAGCCGCCGGTCGTATGCAGTATCCCTTTCGGCTTCCCCGTCGTGCCCGACGTGTAGAGGATATACAACGGATCTTCGGCATCCATCGCTTCGGGCGGGCAGTCGCGCGCCGCCTTCGCCATCAGCTCCGACCACCAGAGATCGCGTCCGGTCTTGAACGTGACGGTTTGGCCGGTGCGACGCAGCACGATCACGTGCTCGATGCTCGGCGTGCCGGCAACCGCGTCATCGGCGTTCTGTTTCAGGGGTACGATCGCGCCGCGGCGGTAGCCTCCGTCCGCGGTGATCAGCAGCTTCGCGCCGGCGTCGTTGATCCGGTCGCGCAGCGACTCGGCGGAGAAGCCACCGAACACGACCGTGTGGACCGCGCCGATGCGCGCGCAGGCGAGCATCGCGACCGCGACTTCGGGGACCATCGGCAGATAGATCGCGACGCGATCGCCGCGCGCCACGCCCAGCCCCTTCAGGACGTTCGCGAACTTGTTGACCTCGGCGTGCAGCTCGCCGTAGGTGATGCGCCGCACCTCACCGGGCGGCTCGCCCTCCCAGATGAGGGCGACCCGCCCGCCTCGGCCGGCGCGCACGTGCCGGTCGAGACAATTCACCGAGGCGTTGAGTTTGCCGCCGAGGAACCACTTTGCGTGGGGTGGCTTCCAGTCGAGGACTTGGGTCCACGGACGGCTCCACTCGAGTTGCTTCGCCCAGTCCGCCCAATATCCTTCCGGGTCCCGCCGGGCGCGCTCGTAAGGTGTGAGGTCGCGCACATGCGCCTGGGTCTTGAAGCTGTCGGGGGGGGGGAAGCGTCGCTGCTCGTCGAGCAGGGTTTCGATCCGGTCAGTCGCCATGACTCGGGATATTAATGAAGAGGGGGAGTCTAGCAAGTTGCACCGCGCCGCTCGCATTGCGGCAAGAAGTGAGGGTGAGCGCGCTCACCTGTTTGTGCCAAACAATTGATGCAGCGCGTTTTAGCAGACATGGCATTGGAGTGGCATAGGCAGGCAGCGGAGGAGCTATGTCACCAATGCCCGTGGAGAACACCCTGATGTCGACGCGCCCGATGGAGAAGACTATGGCGGCCCCGGAGCGGCTCGATCTCGAGTCCCGCACCGCGTTTCGCCGCGCTGCCGGGGAGGTACTGGACCTGCTTGCTGAGGGGGCCGGCCGCCTGGTGATCGATCTGTCGGGGACGCGCTCGGTCGACAGCGCCGGTCTCGGTGCGTTGATGCTGATCCAGCGCAAGGCCGCCGAGCGCCGCCAGACGGTGTGCCTGCGGGGCGCCAACGAAGAGCTGCGTTTCCTTCTTGTGCTCACCAAGCTGGACGACCTGTTTGAATTGGAGACTGGCGTTTCCTGACGTAGATTGGCGCGATGCCGCCGCGGAAGGTCCTTTTCGTCGAAGATGAAGCTGCTCTGCAATATTCCTATGAGCGGTTCTTCCAGGGCAAGTACGCCATGGCCTATGCGCCCAACGGCGCCGAGGCGATGCGCCAGCTCAACAATTTCGAGCCGGACGTGCTGGTCCTCGACATGCGGCTGCCGGACACCGACGGGATCGCGCTGCTGCAACGCATTCGCGAGACGTGGCCTACGCTCCCGGTCGTCGTGACGACTGCCTATGTCAGCATGGAGCCGCTGATGAACGTGCTCGACCTGGGGCACAGCCGCTACCTCGTCAAACCCTACGAACTGAGCGAGCTCGCGGCCGCCATCGATGCTGCTGGCTGAGCGGCTGCGGCATCGCTTCGGTGCCGTGACGGCTCTCGACGACGTCTCCTTCAGCGTACAGCCCGGCCAGACGCTCGCGGTCTTTGGTCCCAACGGGGCCGGGAAGACCACGCTCCTCAAAGTACTCGCCGGCCTCATCCAGCCGCAGGGCGGCCGCGCACAAGTAGACGGCGGCCGGCGCGCCATCGGCTGGATCGGCCATCAGCCCCAGCTCTACGCCCAGCTGACCGTTCGCGAGAATCTGCGGTTCTGGGCTTCGCTCTACGACGTGCAACCGCCCCACGATCTACTCCCCCGACTGGGTCTCGCCGAGCACGCCGATCGGCCGGTGCGCGCCCTGTCGCGCGGTCTCATCCAGCGCGTCGCGATCGCGCGCGCACTGGTGCATGACCCGGCCGTCCTGCTGCTGGACGAGCCGTTCACCGGACTCGATCGCACCGCGGCGGAAGCGTTCAGCCGCCTGCTCGCCCAGCATGCCGCCGCGGGCCGCGCGTCGGTGCTGGTGACCCACAACGTGGAAGAAGGAACGGGACTCGCGACCGAGGTCGCATTCATGCGCGCCGGCCGCTTCGTGCATTTCGCCCCACGCGGCGCGCGCGGGCCGGCGCAGGTGGCGGAGGATTATCGCAATGCGATCGCCTGACCTGCTGCGCCACGCGTGGGCGGTCGCGTCGAAGGACCTGCTTGTGGAGTTCCGCTCGCGCACGGCGATTGTCTCGGTGGCCGTCTTCGTCGTGCTCGTGTTCGTGGTGTTCCAATTCGGCCACGACCCGACTGCGGTTTCCAACTTCGACCTGGCGCCAAGCATCTTATGGGTGACCTTCACCTTTGCGGCGATTCTGGCTTTGAACCGGGCCTTTCAATTAGAGCTCGAGAACCAGGCGCTCGAAGGGCTGCTGTTGGCGCCAATCGGCCGCGGCAGCATCTATCTCGGCAAGCTGATCGCGAATCTGGCCTTCGTGGCGACGATCGAGCTGATTGGGCTCCCGCTGCTGGCGCTCTTCTTCAATGTGCCGGTGCTGCCAGTTCTGGGGCCGCTCGCCGCGACCATCGCGCTCGCAACTGTGGGATTCGTCGCGGTCGGTACGCTGTTCAGCGCGATGACCGTGCGCACGCGCTTTGCCGAGCTGCTGCTGCCCGTGTTGTTGTTGCCGTTCATGATTCTACCATTGTGGTGGGCGGTGCTCGCGACGGGACGCCTGCTCGCGAGCCGTCCCTTGAGCGAGGTGGCGGGCTGGCTTAACATGCTGGCGGTGTATGATGTCGTGTTCGTTACGCTCGCGCTGCTGCTGTTTCCCGCCACGGTGAACGAATGAGAATGCTGCGGGTCGGGCGATGGATTACGGGCATCGCCTTGCTGTTACTGGTTGGGGTCTACATACGCGCGCTGGTGTTCACACCGGTCGAGCGGCTGCAGGGACTCGCGCAGAAGATCTATTACCTTCACGTCCCTGCGGCGATCTGGACGGAAACGGCGATAGTGCTCGTCGGCATCGCCAGTGTGTTCTATCTCTTCCTGAAGGATCCTCGGCTGGACCGCTTCGCTGCGGCGTCGGCCGAAGTCGGAATCGTGTTTGCGGGTGTCGTGCTCACGACGGGCCCGATCTGGGGGAAGCCGATTTGGGGAACCTGGTGGACGTGGGATGCGCGGCTGACGTCTATGCTGTTCCTTTTCCTTCTGTATGTCGGGTACTTGCTGCTGCGCAGCGCGGTTGGGGATCCGGCTACCAGAGCTCGCTATGCGGCGGTGCTCGGCATCTGCGGCATGTGCTTGGTGCCCTTCATTCACTTCAGCGTCTACCTGTTTCCCACGCTGCACCCGATGCCGATCATGATGAAGCCGAGTCCTCCATCGATGCCCGGGAGCATGGTCGTCACGTCGCTGTTTTCGGTCGGCGTGTTCACGCTGCTCTATGTGGGTTTTGTGGTCCAGCGGTACGCGCTGAGTTATTTTGGTGAGCAGTTGGAACTCGTTGGGGAAGAGGGACGGGGGAAGGGGGAAGGGTAATGCCCCAGACGGTTCCGCAGAACGGCGGCTATATGATCGCGGCGTACGTGGTCGCCGCCGTGATCATCGTCGGCTACGCGCTGTCACTGTACCTGCGCGCGCGCCGCAGCCTTCGCCCGTAACTCGGCGCGCGCCTGGGGCAGGCGCTCGTGCCCATCCGGCACTTGTGTTGCCCACAGATTGAGCGCCTCGTCGGCCGCGCCGTGATCTCCCGCATCGTAGAGTGCCTGCGCGTTGTGCCACAGCGCCGTGGCTCCGCCCCCGGCGGCGTAGGCGCGCGCGAAGCGGGCCGCCGCGTCGGGAAACTGCCCCACGCGCTGGTAGAGCGTGCCGGCAGCCATGGCGGCATCGGCGCGTTCCTCCAGCGCGAGCGCCTGCTCGAACGCGCCGAGCGCCTCATCCTGCCGGAACACCATCTGCAGCGCCTCGCCCAGCAACATCCAGGCATCGGCATGGTCGGGGAAGCGAACGCTGGCGGCGCGTGCGGCCTCGACCGCGCCCCACCGGTCATCGAGCGCCCGCGACAGGTGCACGAGCGCGGGAAAGGTATCGGCGAAGCTGGGTGCGAACTTGCAGCCGAGCCGGAGCCAGGCAAGGGCGCGGTGCGGGGCATCGCGCTGGCAGGCGGCGGCGCGGCGCGCGCAAAAGCGGGCCAGCGCAGCGCGAAGTGACCGGAGCATTGCTTGATAATGGGGAGAGCCACGGTGAGATTGCAACGGCGCATGGCATCGTTGCAAGGGCGCCGCATCGTGGTCACGCGCGCGCGCGAGCAAGCCGGCGAGCTGGCGCGGGCGCTGGAAGCGCGTGGCGCCGAGCCGGTGCTGGCGCCCGTGATCCGCATTCAGCCGCTCGAGAATCTCGGCGCGCTGCGGGCCGCGCTCACCGGCCTTTCGGCGTATCGCTGGGTCGTGTTCACCAGCCAGAACGCCGTGCAAGTGGTCCTCGATCGTCTCGTCGCCTGGGGACTCACCCCCCGCGTCTTCTCATCCACCAGCGTAGCGGCGATTGGGTCCGTCACGGCGGACGCACTCGCGGTGCGGGGTCTCGCGCCGGCGCTCGTGCCCGATGAATTCGTCGCGGAGGCGTTGGCAGACGCGCTGATTCAGCACAGCGGCGGCTCGCTCGTCGGCGCCCGCGTGCTGATTCCCGCTGCCGAGGATGCGCGCGAGGCGCTCGCGGCCGGCTTGCGGGCGCACGGCGCCGAGGTCGAGACCATCGCCGTGTATCGCACCGTACCGCTGCAGACCGACCTCAGCGCGCTCGCGGCCGAGATCACGCGCGGCCGCATCGATGCCGTCACGTTCACGTCGTCATCCACGGTACGCTGCTTCGTCGACCTCGTGGGGCGCGCCGCCGCAACCTCGGGTCGATTCGTCGCCGCGACGATCGGCCCCATCACCGCGGGTACCGCCCGAGAGCTGGGTCTGCGGGAAATCATCGAAGCCGAGCCGCATACCGTTCCCGGCCTCGTGGCGTCGCTCGCGCGGCGGTTCCCGTGAGGATCGGCACGCGCGGCAGCCAGCTGGCGCGCTGGCAAGCTGACTGGGTGCGGGACCGCCTGGCGGCGGACGGCGTGCGCGCGGAGATCGTCGTAATCAAGACTCAGGGTGACGCAGAGGTGGACCGGCCGCTCGACGAGCTCGAGGGCACGGGCTTCTTCACCAAGGAAATCGAAAAGGCCCTGCTGGACGGAGGTATCGACGTCGCCGTCCACTCCCTGAAGGACCTGCCGACGAGACTCCCGGACGGTCTGCTCCTCGCGGCGGTTCCGCCGCGCCACGATCCCCGTGAAGCGCTGGTCAACGGCACCTCACTCACCGATCTGCCGGCGGGCACGCGGGTCGGGACGTCCAGCCTGCGCCGCATCGCCCAAGTTCGCTTTCTGCGCCCGGATCTCGAGGTCGTGCCATTGCGTGGCAACGTCCCGACGCGCGTTCGTAAAGTCGAATCGCGTGATGGTCTGGACGTGGCGCTGCTCGCGGTCGCGGGACTCGAGCGGCTCGGTCTCGGGGACAAGGGAACGCCGATCGATCCGCTGGAGGTGATGCCGGCGCCGGGGCAGGGCGCCCTCGGCATAGAAATTCGGGACGATGACAAGACGACGCGAAAAGCTTTGCAGGCGCTGCATGATCCGGTCAGCGCCGCTGCGGTCGGGGCGGAGCGCACGCTGCTCGCTGAGCTCGGCGGAGGCTGCCAGGCGCCGGTAGCTGCGTGGGTGGACGGCAATCGTCTCTACGGACGCGTCACAGAGCGGGACGGTGCGTCCCAGCTTACAGCGTCTGCGGATCTCGTTCCGAAACGCCCCGGTGCTGCCGGTGAAGTCGTCGCGCGCTTGCTCCTGGCTGAGGGCGCGGCCACCTTACTCGCCCGATGAGCTCAGCCCAATTCCCGATTCGTCGCATGCGCCGGCTGCGCCGCACGCCGGCGCTCCGCCGTCTGGTGCAGGAAACGCACGTCGTTCCGTCGCAGCTGATCTGGCCCCTCTTTGTCACGCACGGTGAAGGCCTGCGGCGCCCGGTCGAGGCGATGCCCAGTGTCGCCCAGCTGTCCGTCGATGTCCTGGTGCAGGAGGCCGAGCGCGCGGCGTCGCTGGGGCTCGGCGGCATCATCCTGTTCGGCATTCCGGCCGCGAAAGACGCCACCGGCTCGGAAGCGCACGACGAGCAGGGGATCGTGCAGCAGGCGATCCGCGCGGTGAAGCGCGCCGTTCCGCAGCTGCTCGTGGCCGGCGACGTCTGTCTGTGCGAATACACCGATCACGGCCATTGCGGCGTGCTTCGGGACGGCGAAGTCGACAACGACTCGTCCGTCTACCTGCTGGGTAAAATCGCCGTCATCCAGGCGCGTGCGGGCGCGGACCTCGTGGCGCCCAGCGACATGATGGATGGCCGTGTGGCCGGCATCCGCAAGGCGCTCGATGCCGGCGGCTTCTCGCACGTGCCGATCATGTCGTACGCCGCGAAGTTCGCGTCCGCGTTCTACGGACCGTTCCGCGAGGCCGCCGGCTCCACGCCGCAATTCGGGGACCGCCAGTCATATCAGATGGCGGTACCCAACGGTGATGAAGCGATGAAAGAGATTCAGCTCGATCTGGACGAAGGAGCGGACATCGTGATGGTAAAGCCGGCGGGTCCCTGCCTCGACCTCATCCGCCGAGCCAAGGAACGCTTCGGCGCTCCGCTCGGCGCGTATCAGGTGAGCGGCGAGTACGCGATGATCAAGGCGGCGGCGGAGCGGGGCATGCTGGACGAAACCCGCGCGATGTGGGAATCGGTGACGGCGATCCGGCGGGCCGGCGCCGATATCATACTGACCTACTTCGCGCCGGCTTTGGCTGGGCAGCTCTAGCGCCGTCAGGTCAAATCCGTCGCGCTCCGCGGCAACAGCAGGTATTTCCACAACGCACCAGCCGCGGCCGCACCGAGCAGGGGACCGATCCAGTAGACCGCTTGACCGTGCCAGTCCCACGACACCAGCGCCGGGCCGAACGCCCGCGCCGGATTCAGCGCAGCCCCCGTCAGCGCACCTCCCCCCAGCGCGCATACGACGACCGTCAACCCGATCGCGAATCCGCCGACGCGTTGCGCTTGAGGCGATACGGCCGTGCCGTACACGGCGCTCACCAGGAAAAACGTGAACAGCGCTTCCAGCACGACGCCGTCGAAAAAGCCCATGGCGCCGGACATGGAAGGCGTGCCGAGTGATGTGATGCGCACCATCGACGCCGGGAAGACGGCCTTGATCAGCAGCGCGGCGGTGATCGCCCCGAGCAGCTGCGCGGCCACGTAGCGTCCCAGCGTCTTGGCGTCGATCTGGTTGCCGATCCACAGCGCGACGCTGACGGCAGGATTGAGGTGACCGCCGGAGATGGGCATCATGATGGTAACGGCGATCGCCAGGCCCAATCCGTTGGCGAGCGCAACGCCGAGATTGCCGCCGATACCGCCGACCTGGCTGGCGACACTGCCTGCCCCGACGAGCACGAAGAGCAGCGTTCCGACGAATTCCGCGACGGGAGCCCGGAGAGACCGGTAATTCACGTGTGACCTCGGGTTGAAAGCCGCGCCAATCTACCGAGGGCCGGTGTCGGGCCGCAACACCAGCGCCGCGTTGATCCCTCCGAACCCGAACGAATTTGAAACGACGGCCGCGGGTGACGCCGTCCGGCCGCCTCCCGATCCCGGGAGACAGTCGAGGTCGCAGTTGGGGTCGGGCCGCTCGAGGTTGATGGTCGGCGGCAGCCAGCCGCGCTCGAGGGCGAGCGCGCAGATTGCGGCTTCGATCGCGCCGCTCGCGCCGAGCGCGTGCCCGTAGTAGCCCTTGGTGCCGCTGACGCTCAGCCGGTAGGCGTGGTCCCCGAACACCTGCTTGATCGCCTTCGTCTCGGTCGAATCATTGAGCGGCGTGGAGGAGCCGTGCGCATTGATGTAGCCGACGTCGGCGGGTGTCACAGCGCCGTCCGCCAGGGCGAGCTGCATCGCGCGCGCAGCCTGGCGGCCGTCCGGTCGCGGCGCCGTCATGTGATAGGCGTCGTTCGTGTAGGCGTGCCCGACGACTTCGGCGTAGATCCTGGCGCCGCGTGCCACCGCCCGGCTGCGCTCCTCGAGGACGAGCACGGCCGCTCCCTCGCCCATGACGAAGCCGTCGCGGCTGGCATCGAACGGCCGGGAGGCGCGGGCGGGATCGTCGTTCCGCGTGCTCATCGCGCGGATGATGCTGAACGCCGCGAACGTGAGCGGCGCCAGCGGCGCCTCCGCGCCGCCCGCGAGCATCACGTCCGCGCGCCCGTCGCGCACGACGTGGAACGCCTCGCCGACGGCGATCGTCCCCGAAGCGCAGCTCATCGCGTTCGTGGCGTTGGGGCCGGTAAATCCGAACTCGATCGCGATGTTGCAGCTCGCGGCGCCGCAGAACACCGCGAGCGCGAGGGACGGATCGAGCCCCCGCGGACCCTCGGCGAGATACCGCGGCACCTGGGATTCGCCGAACGCGACGCCGCCCAGCGCCGAACCCATCATCGTGCCGATCCGGTCGGGATCCTCTTTGCTCGGGGAGATCTCCGCATCGCCAAGCGCCAGGCGCGCGCTCGTCACGGCGAGCTGCGAAAAACGATCGAGCCGTTTGGCGCGCTTGGCATCGAGATGGTCCTGAGGACGGAAATCGGGAATCTCCGCCGCCATGTGGCTGCGGAACGGCGCGGGATCGAACCGGGTGATGGTGCGCACGGCCGACGTGCGGGACTCGAGACCCGCCCACAGCCCGGCAGCCGCGGTGCCAATCGGTGTGACTGCGCCAATACCGGTGATCACGACCCGACGCAAATCAGTCATGTCGCTCCCTTCGCATCTTCGAAATACCCGGGCTAAGAGCCCGGGCTCGGCGTTTGTACGCCCTGTAAGGGCGTACCCGGAGCCGAGCGCGCCCTCTCAGGGCGCGTTTTCCACTGCCCGTTTAATCCCTGCCAGCGTCCGCGATGCAATTCCGTGGATGAAGATGGGCCCGATCACGAGGTTTGCGGCCAACTTCCCGACGAGGGGCCAGCGTGGTCCATCCCAGGTATGGACGATCTCGGCATCAACGGCTGCTTCAGAACCTTCAGCAACCTCCACCAGCCTCCACACCACCTGCATGCCGCGCGTAATACCCCGCACATGTTGGTATCGGATTTCACCCGCTGGGCGGTCGATCGTCATCTGCGAAACCCACCACGTCGGGTACTTGAGGAGGCCGCCGCCGAATGGACGCCACGCCGCCATTTCCACGAGACCGTCCTGGAGCACGCGGACCCAGCGATAGTGAGGCAGGATCGACGGCCAGCGCGCCACCGAGCTGGCGGCCGCGAATACCCTCGCGAACGGCGCGTGAACACGAATGCGATTGACGGTGCGCATCAGCGGCTGAGGCCTGCGTAGCCTCCTCTATAATAGAGGAGAGGGCGCCGATCGGTGGCGTCGCCCCCGATCACCAGCCCGATGAACACCGTGTGATCGCCTGCGGGGACGGCGCTGTGCTTCTCGCACTCGATATGGGCGACGACCCCGTCGAGCACGGCAATACCACGTTCGTTCGGGCGGTAACTCACCCCCCGAAACCGGTCGCTCTCGTCCCCCGCAAAACGGCGCGACAATGCTTCCTGCTCGGAGGCCAAGACGTTGAGCACGAAGTGCGTGCCACTCTCCAGCGCCGCATGCATCTCATGGGCCTTGTCGACCGAGACGAGCACGAGCGGCGGGTCGAGCGAAACGGACGCCACGGAGCTGGCCGTCATGCCGATGGGCTCGCCCTTGGGTGTCCGGCTCGTCAGCACTGAGACGCCGGTGGCGAAACGGCCGAGCAGCTGGCGGAACTGCGGCGGCTCGACGCCGCGCGTGGTCACAGCAGCAGCCCGGCCAGGACGCGCGGTGTGAGGGCCGCGCGCGCGGGCACGCAGTTGCCGGTCGCGCGCACGAGCAGGTCGGCCAGCTCCGGCCGCCGCGCCATGCGTCCGACCACGCGCTCGATCAGTGCCGGCCAGCCCACCGCGAGGCCGATGATCCGCTCGAGCAACCATTTTCCCGCGAATTCGCGCCGCCGCGCGCGCGCGTAACCGTCCAGGCTCGCGCCGCTCACCAGCGTCTCGATGATGGCCGCCGCCGCCAGCTCCGCCCCGCGCAACGCGCTGTAGATACCCTGGCCGGTGAACGGATCGAAGAAATCGGCGGCGTCACCGACCAGGAGCGCGCCGCCGCCCTGCGCGACCGGGCGCCGCGACCAACGCGCGAAGGGACCGGTCGCGAGCACCGGGCGCACCACGCGCCGTGCGTCGAAGCGGCCGGCGACGCCGGGGAAACGCTCGAGCTCCGCAAAAAACCGCTCGCCGCACCGCGCGTCGCGGAGCGGCAGTACCAGCGCCACCGTCGTCACCCCGTCGCCGATGGGCCCGAGGCCGACGTACCCCGGCCGCCCCACGTGCATCTCGCCAAGATCGCTCACGCCGCGGGCATCGGACACGTGTGCCGTGAACGCGATGCGCTGCGGCGCCGAGCCGAACACCCGACCGAGCCGCCGCGCGACGATCGATCGCAATCCGTCCGCGCCGACGACCACGCGCGCGGGATACACGTCCCGCGTCCCCCGTCCCACGTCCCGAGCAATCACGCCCCCGACGGCGCCATCATCGTAGACCAACTCCTCGACCTTCATCCGCTCCTGCACGGCGACACCGGCACGGGCGGCCGCGTCGCGCAAGATCGTGTCGAAGCGCGTCCGTGGCAGCGCGAAACTGAAGGTCTCGAACCGGCCCACGACACCCGCGCCGCTCGGCGCGACGACCTTCATGCCGGTCAATTGTGCCGGTGCAGCGGCGGCGACGGCGTGTAACACGTCTCTGCCGAGGCGTTCGAGCACGCGGGTCGATTCGGGGCTCAGGTACTCGGAGCACGGCTTCTCGCGCGGAAACCGGGCGCGGTCGAGCAGCAGGACGCGCGTGCCCGCGCGCGCGAGCAGCAACGCGGTGGCCGATCCCGCCGGGCCGGCGCCGACGACCACCACATCCCAGCGCGGCGCAGGCGTATTCACGCAACGAGTCGCGCGCACGCGGCGCCCGTCAGCGTCGCAGCCAGATTCACGGCGTCGTTGTCCATCCATCGGACCTTTCCTTGCACCGTGGCGCCGAGTAGCGAGTCCACCAGCATGCCGACGAGTCCCGCGACAGCGACGGCCAGGGTGCTGCGCTGTCCCACGAGG
>DASPXJ010000132.1:0-3839 GCA_035637355.1 Gemmatimonadales bacterium | reverse complement strand
TTACCGCCAGCCGAACGCGGCTCGCGTAGATCTCACGCCCGATGGCCGCGGCAGCAGCAGCGGTGCCCGTTATGGCACCCCTGTGGGTCCCAGAAACTCGGTTCGCCTCCCCTTGATCGAGGTTCGGCCTTTGAACGCCGGTCGGTCTTAGCTTCGTTTGGCTAGCGATCGAATCGAGGCCGCGCGCGCGATTGCGCCGGAACGCGTCAGGGCCTGAGCGCAGCTCGCAGCCGCCGTTTCGGACTCGCAGCGGGTATGGCTATGCGGCGAGTTCGTATTCGTGAAACAGCCCGCCAAGCCGGTCGCGCCGACGGACACGGCACTCGTGGTCAAACGGCGGAACGGGCCTCATCGTCGGGAGCGGCGATTGCTGATCGAGCGAGCGGTGTGGCCTGTGTGTGTTGTGTGCGCCGGGATAAACCGGCATGGGGAAGGAGAGGAGGGAGCTCTACATCGAAGGAGTAGCGATCCACGGTGGCCCCGAGTCATGCGCTGGCGTTCGTGAGGGCGTCGGTGAAGCGTTGATAGGGGTACGCGTAGGCTGGGCTATTGAGCCGCGAAATCAACGTTCCGGGGTGCCGACGCCGTACAACTGGGCGGAAGGCAACATCGTCGGCTGCGTTAGCGCGAGTGGTTGGCGGACCCTGCGCGGTCTGAGAACCTGTGCATGCGCGGAATCTCCATGCGCGAGAACCGGGAGGCCCGATGGTTGCCCGTCCGTGTCGATGATGCCCCGCCCGGTTGGGTCGCGGGGTGGCGTGTCGGCGTTCGGGCGGGCCGCGAGGGGAAGGCGATCGGCCGGAAGCCCGAGATGAACGGCCGTCGGGAGTCAGACAGCCGCGTAGTACCTGCGAAGCTGGCGAACAAGGCCGGGCGATCGGCGGCGGAGTCGGTGGAGGGAAGGCGGCTGGACGAGGGGAACACGGGCCAGCAAAACGCGTTCCGGACGCAGAGCCGGGAAGGGTGCGCGTCAAGTGCGCTGGATCGTGTGCGCCGAGTCGCGAGGAAGGACAGGGATGCGCGGTTCACGGCGCTTCTGCACCACGTCAGCGTCGAGCGCTTGCGCGCGGCCTATCGGGGGTTGAGCCCGAGGGCCGCCGCGGGGGTGGACGAGGTGACGTGGCAGGACTACGGGAAGGATCTCGAAGAGAACCTTCGGGATCTGCATGCCCGTGTCCACAGGGGCGCTTACCGGGCGAAGCCGTCGCGGCGGGTGTACATCGCGAAGGCGGACGGGCGGCTGCGGCCGCTCGGGGTTGCCGCGTTGGAGGACAAGATCGTCCAGCGCGCCGTCGTCGAGGTACTGAACGCCGTCTACGAGGCGGACTTCCTCGGCTTCTCGTACGGCTTCCGGCCGGGGCGCGGCCCGCACGATGCGTTGGACGCGCTCGTGGTCGGGATCGAACGCAAGAAGGTGAACTGGGTGCTCGACGCGGATTTCCGCGACTTCTTCACCAGCCTCGACCACTCCTGGCTTGTGAGGTTTCTCGAGCACCGGATCGCGGATACGCGAGTCCTGCGCTTGATCCAGAAATGGCTCAAGTCAGGGGTGATCGAGGACGGAGCCTGGTCGGCAAGCGAGGAGGGATCGCCGCAAGGTGCGACGACGACTGCTCCCACGCAATAGCGAATTTCGAGTTCGAGCGGTCGATCCGTCGCCCGGCGAAAAGGAGTCGGCCGTGATGTGTAGTACTCAAGGGGCTGATGGCGCTTCGGCGAGCGCATGCAGACGAGTACGCCGTGCGCGTCAACCGCGCGGTTGCGCTGCTTGGCAGGCGCTCGCCAGCGGACGCGGTGCGCGCGCTTCAAGTCGAGCATGGGCTGTCCGAGCGTCAGGCGCGTCGCTACGTGAACGCGGCGCTGGAGCGGCCCGAGGGCGTCGTCGTGCCGGAGCGCACCGGGGTGTTCACGGTCCGACTGCCACTGTCGTTGATCGCCGGCTTGCGCCGGCACGCGCGCTCGCACAAGCAGACGCTGAGCGCGACGACGGCGGAGGCGGTGCGCTCGTATCTCGATCACGCTCACGAGCGGCACGGTGGCAAGGCGCGCTGAGATCGAGTTCGTCGGCGACAGGCTCGCCGGCGCCCGGCTGGCGCAGGCATACGCGGTCGTGGTGCCCGAGCGGCGCCGTGTGACCCACGATGAGCAAGGAGGCGAGCATGGGAGCGATGTCGCAGATCGAACGGCAGCCGCTGAGAGTGGCGGCGATCTACGCGCGGGTGTCCTCGGAGCGTCAGCGCGAAGGGGGCACGATCGAGAGCCAGGTCGCCGGGCTGCATGAGCTCGCGCAGGCTCGCGGCCTGGTCGTTCCCGAGCAGCTGGTGTTCCTGGACGAGGGCTTCTCCGGCGCGATGCTGCTGCGGCCGGCGCTCGAGCGCCTGCGCGACCGCGCCGCCGAGGGCTGCTTTGAGGTCCTGCTCTGCCACTGCCCCGACCGCCTCGCGCGCCGCTACGCCTACCAGGTGCTGCTCTTGGAGGAGCTCGACCGCGCCGGCGTCGAGGTCGTCTTTCTCCGCGAAGGCGAGCGCTCCGGCTCGCCCGAGGACGAGCTGTTGCGCCAGTTCCAGGGGATGATCGCTGAATACGAGCGGGCGCAGATCCGGGAGCGCACCCGGCGCGGGAAGCTCTACCGCGCGCGTCAGGGCTCGCAGGCGGTGCTCGTTTGCGCACCCTTCGGCTACCGCTACCTGCGCAAGACAGACGACGCTGACGGCTACTTCCAGGTCGATCCGGCCGAGGCGGAGGTCGTGCGGGAGGTCTTCCGCCGCTACAGCGAGGGGGACGAGTCGATCGCCGAGATCGCGCGGGCGCTGTCGGCGCGCGGTGTCCCGACCCGGACCGGCAAGGCCGTCTGGGACCGCTCGACGGTGTGGGGGATGCTGCGCAACCCCGCCTACCGCGGGCAGGCCGCGTTCGGCAAGACACAGACCAGCGGCCAGCGTGCCAAGCCGACGCGCCCGGCGCGCGCCCGCGGCGAGCGCCACGGCCGGCGAGAGACACGACGCGACCAGCCGCCCGAGAACTGGACGCTCGTGCCGGTGCCGGCGCTCATCAGCGAGCAGACCTTCGAGCTCGCGCAGGCGCGGCTGCAGGAGAACAAACGCTTCGCCGCGCGCAACACCAAGCAGCCGACGCTGCTGCAAGGGATCCTCGTCTGCCGCGAGTGCGGCTATGCCTGCTACCGCACCTCGACGCGCACCAGCAGCCGCCGGATCTACTACTACCGCTGCATCGGCTCCGACAACTACCGCCACGTCGGCGGCCGCGTCTGTCAATCGCGCCCGATCCGCGCAGACGAGCTCGACGACCTCGTCTGGGCAGAGGTCAGGCACCTGCTCGAACAGCCCGAGCTCGTGCGAGCCGAGATCAAGCGCCGACTCGAAGCCGTCCGCAGCCAACACCCCGCCGCCCGCCGCCGCGAGGGACTCGAACGCGAGCTCGCGCGCGTGCGCGCCGGCACCGCGCGCCTGATCGAGGCCTACCAGGAGCAGCTGATCGCGCTCGAGGAGCTGCGCGAGCGGATGCCCAAGCTGCGCAAGCGCGAGACCACGCTCACCGCGCAGCTCTGCGCCCTCGAAGCCGAACTGCACGACGCCGAGACCTACCTCAAGCTCGCCGAGACGCTCGAAGGCTTCCTCGCCCGCCTCGCCGACGGCCTCGACCAGCTGACCGTGCACGAGCAGCAGCGCGTCCTGCGCCTCGTCGTGCGCGAAGTCCTCATCGGCGGCGAGCAGGACAATGTCACCATCCGTCACTCGATCCCCACGCCGAGCGGCGACGGATCGCCAAGTTGCCAATTGCGTGGGAGCAGTCCTCTCGCCGCTGCTCGCAAACATCGC
>DASPXJ010000131.1:0-7043 GCA_035637355.1 Gemmatimonadales bacterium | reverse complement strand
TAGCTTTACTCCCCATGCCTCGGGTTCACGTCACCTCCGAAATCGGCGCCCTCCGGTCTGTTCTGGTCCATACCCCCGGTAAAGAGCTGGTCGCCGTGACGCCCGGGACGCGCGAAGACTACCTCTACGACGACATCATCGATCTCGAGATCGCGCAGCGCGAGCACCGGCGCTTGGTCGCGGTGCTGGAGCGCTTCGCCGAGGTGCACGAAGTGCGCGACTCGCTGGTGGAGATCGCGGGCCGCCCCGAGGTGCGCGAGTTCCTGACGACGCGCGCGCTCGAGGTGGTGCCCTCGGACGCGCTCGCCAAGCAGCTCGCCGCGCTGTCGTCGGAAGATTTCGTCGCGCTGATGGTGGAAGGCGCGCTCGAGGACGGTGGCCCGATCTCGCGCGCGCTGAACGAGGTCGCGTACGCCCTGCCGCCGCTGCCCAACCTGTTCTTCACGCGCGACGTCGGCATCGTGATCGGCGAGCATTCGATCATCGGCTCGATGCGCCACGGCGTGCGCTGGACCGAGGAGATGCTGGTCAAAGCGCTGTTCCGCTACGACGCCAAATTCGAGAATGCCGGGATTCTCTACGACGGCTCTGAAGAAAAGCGCATCAACTACACCCTCGAGGGCGGCGACGTGCATCCCGTCCGCCCCGACCTGCTGCTGCTGGGCTTCAGCGAGCGGTCCAGCCCGGCCGCGCTCGATCTGCTGTGCGACCTCGTCTTCCAGCATTGCAGCGTGACCGACGTGATCATCGTCGTGCTGCCCGCCGAGCGCACCGCGATTCACCTCGACATGATATTCACCCAGGTGGACCGCGAGCTGTGCGTGGTGTATCCGCCGCATTTCGTCGGTCCGGAACGCCTGGCAGTCTTACACCGCCGGAAACGGTCGAAGGGTGTGAAAGAGGTGCCGAACTTCTTCGCCGCGATGCAGGCCGTGGACCATCCGCTCGAGCCGATCTTCTGCGGCGGCAACCAGCGCACGGTGCAGGAACGCGAGCAGTGGGCGTCGGCCTGCAACTGCTTTGCCGTCCGCCCCGGCGTCGTACTCGGCTATGACCGCAACGACGCCACACTCACGGAGCTCGCCAACGAGGGATTCCGCCTGATTTCGGCCGTAAATCTCCTGACCGGCGAGGACAACCTCCAAGACGGGGAACGCGCGGTGATCTCGATCGACGGCAGCGAGCTGGTGCGCGGCGGCGGCGGCCCGCGCTGCATGACGCTGCCTCTGCGCCGGGACGATCTCTGACCGGGCTGCACGCGCTGCCCTCCTCGTCACTCTCCGCCCGGACGGTCGCCTTTCTGCAGAGCGGCGGGAGCCCCGCGGCGAGCCTGGCGATCGTGCGCGACGTGCTCGGCATCGCGCAGGCGAACCGCCACACCGCCGATCGCATCGCCGCGGCGCTGCTCGCGCCCGATCCGCGCTTCGTCCGCACGGCCGATGGCCGTTGGACCTTGGCGACACCGCCCGCGGAGGCCAGCCCGGCACTCGACGCCTGCCGCTGGGCGGTCGTGGACGTGGAAACGACGGGCGTGCGCGCGTTCCGCGGCGACCGCATCATCGAGATTGCCGTCGTGATGCTCGATGGCAGCGTCGCCTTCCACTCGCTCGTCAACCCCGGCATTCCGACGCCGCCATTCGTCCAGGGCCTCACCGGGATCGTGCCCGCGATGTTGTCTCGCGCGCCGTTCTTTGCCGATATCGCCGAGCCGCTGCTGGCCGCGCTCGACGGTTGTGTCTTCGTCGCCCACAACGCGCGCTTCGATTGGGCGTTCGTCTCGACCGAGATCGAGCGGGCGACGGGACTGCTGCTGCAAGGGCCGCGGGTGTGCACGGTGCGGCTGGCGCGCAAACTCCTCCCCGACCTGCCGCGCCGGAACCTCGACACGGTGAGTTATCACTTCGGGATTGAAATCGAGGGACGGCATCGGGCCACGGGCGACGCGGTCGCGGCGGCGAAGTGTTTGGGAAAGCTGCTGAGACTTGCAGAAGGGAATGGGGCCAGCACGCTTGCCGCTCTCAACAACCTTTAAGGTCGGTCGCTTCACCTGCCACGCGCTCGAAGCCGGTCGCCAGCACCTCGACGGCGGCGCCATGTTCGGTGTCGTTCCCAAGGTGCTGTGGGCGCGCCGCGCGCCAGCCGACGATCGCAATCGCATTCCGCTCGCCCTGCGGTGCCTGCTCATCGAGCACGACGATGGGCTCGTCTTGATCGATACCGGGATCGGCAACAAGGAGAACGAGAAGTTCATCGGCATCTACGGCGTTGACAACGCTGGCCAAGACGGACGAACCAAGCTGGAAGATGCGTTACGCGAGCTGGGCCATGGACCGGACGATATTCGCTGGGTGATCAATACCCACCTGCATTTCGACCACGCCGGCGGCGATAACTGGATCGATCCCGCGGGGAAGGTGGGCTTGGCATTTCCCAAGGCCCGCTACGTGGTGCAGAAGGAAGAGCTCGCCTTCGCGCGGCACACCAATGAGCGCACCGCGGGCAGCTATCTCGCCCACAACTTCCAGGGCGTGCCGTTTCAGCTGATCGACGGCGAAACCGAGATCCTGCCGGGCATCCACGGGCTGCCGACGCCGGGACATGTCCCGTATCACCAGTCGATCCTCATCGCGAGCGGCGGGGAGAAGGCCTGCTTCATCGCCGATCTCGTCCCGACAGCGGCGCATCTGCCGTTGCCCTGGATCATGGGCTACGACTTGCAGCCCCTCGTGACCCTCGAGACCCGGCGGCGGATCTACCAGCGGGCCGAGGCGGAGGGGTGGTTGCTGGTGTTCGAGCACGACCCTCACATCGTGTCCGGTCGCCTGGCGCGGGAAGACAAGGGGTTTGGACTTGTCGAGCAGCAGGTGCTCGGCTAGTTTGGTGTCGACAATATGGTAAGCGAGCGCTTGAGCGCTCCACCCGATTCGACCTGGCGAATGAATTCGGCCAGTGTCATAGGGTTCGTTAGTGTTATCAGTTGTCGGTCATCGGTCGTCTGTACAGACAACTGACGACCGATGACCGATGACCCACTCGGACCCGCTATGCAAACCGGGTCCGTTTTCTATTCCGTAAACTGAGGAGCCAGCAGCTGCCACCTCTCGACAACAGCAAAGCACCGCGCACGCGCGTCAATCGGCAGATCCGGATCAGTCCGGTGCGCGTGATCGCGGACAACGGCGACCAGCTGGGGGTGTTGACGATCGATGAAGCGATCGCCGCCGCGAACGAACGGGGCCTGGATCTGGTGGAAGTCGCGCCGCTCGCCCGGCCGCCCGTCGTCAAGATCATGGATTATGGGAAGTTCAAGTTCGAGCAGGCGAAGGCGGCGCGTGCCGCCAAGAAGAAGCAGCACGTGATTCACCTCAAGGAAGTGAAATACCGTCCCGGGATCGACGATCACGATTTCGACTTCAAGACCCGGCATGCCCGCGAGTTCCTGGCGGACGGCAACAAGGTGAAAGTCACGATGATGTACCGCGGCCGGCAGATGGCGCACATCGAGCTCGGCCGGGAAGTCCTGGATCGTGTGGCGCAGGAATTGAAGGACATCGGGAAGATCGAACAGGAACCGAAGCTCGAGGGCCGCAACATGTCGATGGTCCTCGCACCGAAATGAGCTAGCAATGCCGAAGATGAAATCGAAGCGCGCCCTGCGGAAACGGATCCGCCTCACCGGCACCGGCAAGCTGCGGCGCTATCGGGCCTACAAGCGCCACATCCTGACCTCGAAGCATCCGAAACGGAAGCGCCACCTGCGCAAGGCGACGCTCGTCTCGCATGCCGACCGTCGCCTCAAGCGCCTGCTGATGGCGTAAGGAGATCTCATGCCTCGCGTCAAAAGCAACGTTGCGCGCCTGAAGCGCAAGAACAAGGTGATGAAGCTCGCCAAGGGGTACTGGGGCGGGCGCAGCAAACTCTGGAAGGCCGCCAAGGAAGCGACCGAGCGGGCCGCCAAGTACGCCTATCGCGACCGCCGCAGCAAGAAGGTCGAGTTCCGCCGCCTCTGGATCACGCGCATCAACGCGGCGGCGCGATTGCACGCGCTTTCCTATAACCGCCTCATGAATGGTCTGCGTAAGGCGGGCGTTGAGATCAACCGGAAAATTCTCGCCGATCTCGCCGTGCGGGATCCGGCGGCGTTTGAGCAGCTGGCGGAGGTCGCGAAGAAGGCTCTATAGAATGGGCCTCGACGAACTGCGGGAGCGTCTGAAGGAAATCCCCCACGCGGATGCACGCCGGCTCCAGGAGCTCAAGACCGAGCTCCTGGGGCGCAAGGCCGGCGCCCTCACCGAAATCCTCAAATCGCTGCCCAGCCTCGACACGGACACCCGCAGGCAGGTGGGCGCCGCCGCCAACGCACTGAAACGCGAGCTCGAGCGCGCCATCGAAGCGCGCGAGGGCGATCTCAAGCGCGGCGCCAGTGATCTCGCCGATGTCGACCTCACCATGCCGGGCCGGCGCCAATGGCGCGGCGGGCTGCACCTCGTCACGCAAGTGGTGGACGAGATCTGCGACGTCTTCCGCGAGCTGGGCTTCACGCGCGTGGTCGGACCGGAAGCCGAGACGGAGCGCTACAACTTCTACGCGCTGAACTTTCCCAAAGACCATCCGGCGCTCGACGCACAGGACAGCTTTTACCTGGGCGGCGACGTCTTGCTGCGCACGCACACCTCGCCCGTGCAGATCCGCACCCTCGAGACCTACCCGCCGCCGATTCGCATCGTCGTCCCAGGCCGCTGCTACCGTCGCGATCCGTTCGATGCGTCGCACTCGCCGGTGTTCGAGCAGATCGAAGGCTTCGCCGTCGATGAGGGCATCACATTCGTCGATTTCAAGGCGACGCTGGCGGCATTCGCGCGGCGTATCTTCACGCCGACCACGAAGGTGCGCTTCCGCCCGTCCTTCTTTCCGTTCACCGAGCCGTCCGCCGAGATGGACGTGCAGTGTCAGATCTGCGGCGGCTCCGGGTGCGCGGCCTGCAAGCAGACCGGCTGGATGGAAATCCTGGGCTCGGGGATGGTCCATCCCGCGGTCCTGGAGAATTGCAAACTCGACAGCGAGAAGTACACCGGCTTCGCGTGGGGCATGGGGCCGGAGCGCATCGCGATGCTGCGCCATGGCATTCCCGATATCCGGTTGTTCTTCGACAGCGACGTGCGGTTCCTGGAACAGTTCAGCAGATGATCGTCTCGCGCCGCTGGCTCGAGGCCCTGCTGGGGAAGCCGCTCGAGGGCCAGGACGTCGCCGACCGGCTGGCTCGGCAGGTCGCGCCGGTGGACGGCGTCGTGCCGATCCATCAGGACTTGCGCGACGTGGTGGTGGCGCGCGTGGTCGAGGTGCGCCAGCATCCCAACGCTGATCGACTCACGCTGTGCATGGTGGATGCCGGTGGCGCGGCCCCGCTGGAGGTCGTCTGCGGAGCGCCCAATGTGCAGGCGGGCAAGGCGTATCCGTTCGCCCCCGTCGGCGCGACGTTGCCCGGTGGCCTCAAGCTCGAGCGCCGCAAGATCCGCGGCGTCGAGTCGAACGGCATGCTCTGCTCCGCCAAAGAGCTGGGCCTCGGCGTGGACCATGCCGGGATCCTCGAGTTGCAGACCGACGCTGCACCGGGTACGCCGTTTCTCGAAGCCATTCCGATTGCTGATGAGCAGATCATCATCGATGTCTCGGCGAATAGACCGGACCTGCTGTGCCACAAGGGGGTCGCCCGCGAGCTGGCGGTAAGCCTTGGAGCAACTGTAAAGCTGCCCGAGATCGGGCGGATGGGCGGATCGGCGGATCGGCGGATCGCAAAGCCATCCGCCCATCCGGCCATCCGCCCATCCGCCGTTGTGGATGGAGTGCAAGTCCGCCTCGAGGACCCCGAGGGCGCCCCTCGCTACATGATCGCGGTCATCCGCGGCGTCAAAGTACAGCAGAGTCCCGCCTGGCTTGCGGCGCGACTCCAGAGCGTCGGCCAGCGCTCCATCAACAACATCGTCGACGCCACGAACTACATCCTGTTCGAGATCAATCAGCCGCTGCATGCGTTCGATCTCGCCAAGCTGCGCGGGCCGGCGGTGGTGGTGCGTCGAGCGACGCCCGGCGAACAGATCGTCACCCTGGACGGAGTGAGCAGACGGCTGACGGCTGACATGACGGCGATCTGTGACGCCGAACGACCCACGATCATCGCGGGCGTCATGGGCAGCACGGACTCCGAAGTCTCCGAGAGCACGACCGACATCGTACTCGAGTGCGCCTACTTCCAGCCGACGCGCATTCGCCGCACGCGCCGGGCGCTTGGCCTCTCGAGCGAATCGAGCTACCGCTTCGAGCGGGGCATCGACATGCTGGGGATGCCCGACGCATTGGGGCGCGCGATCGATCTGATCCGAGCCGTCGCCGGTGGCGAGATGCGCGAGGCACCGGTCGACCTCTGGCCGGAGCCACAAAAGCCGCGCTCGGTTTTTTTGCGCGAAGCCCGCGTCAGTCACCTGCTCGGTGTGGCCGTGCCTCGGAAAGAAATCGAGCGGCTGCTCTCGGCGGTCGGCTTCGTCGCCGCGCCCAAGGAAGACCGTCTGGCGGTGCAGATTTCCGGCTGGCGTCCCGACGTCACGCGCGAAGTCGACCTGATCGAAGAAGTCGCGCGGCTGCGCGGCTATGACTCGTTCCCCGACGAGCTGCGGCCCTATCGGCCCGGCACTGTCCCGGATGCGCCTGCCGAGCTCGCGCTGCGTCGGATCCGTGAGCAGATGGCCCGCGCCGGCCTGCTCGAGGCGAGGACTCTACCGCTCGGCCCAGCCGACTCCCCGGACGCGATCCGGGTCCAAAATCCGCTCTCGGAGGATGAGGCACACCTCCGCAGCCGGCTCCTACCTGGCCTGATCCGCCGCGTCGAATTCAACTGGAGCCAGGGCCTGCGCGATATCCGGCTGTTTGAAGTGGGGACCGTCTTCAAGCCGGGAAACGTGAAACGGGAGACGGGAAACGTGCCCCAGGAAGAACTTCGTCTCGCGATTGTGCTGACGGGGGCCCGGCATCCACCCCATTGGAGCGAC
>DASPXJ010000130.1:0-2485 GCA_035637355.1 Gemmatimonadales bacterium | reverse complement strand
GCCCAATGGCCGCGCCAGGTAGGGAACAAGTCCTCACAAACTCAGATCAGGACCTCCGGGCTGATGAAGCAAGTGCGCTGCAGCGAAGATCAGGACGGCTGGCCAGTCCAAAGTATTGGCGCACGTCTGGCCGTGCGTCATCCGAGACCGTCCAGCCTCGCGGGCGTGCTCGACGCACAAGATCCGCGGTGCTGGCAGAAGGCCTTGATTCGGAGCGGGATCGAATTTACGCACCCTACGCGAAGCGGCTTTTTGAAATCCGTGGGGAGGAAGCGGAGCGGCGGAACCGCAGGTGCTGGTCGCCTCGCGCGTCCGCGAAAAGCTGGCTACGGGCGAAGGTCGTCCCAGCCGAAGCCACGCTCGCAGCGTGGCCGTGGCGTGGAAAGGACGTGTCGCATCGACGGCCGATGAGTTCGGGAATTCAGCGGTCTGCGCGGGGAAGCGGAAGGGCGCCGATGTGTGGAGGGGTAGGCGCGAGGCCTACCCCTCCAGGAGAGGAACCTCTTTCGCCCTTAGCAGGGGAAGAGGGTGGAGAATGACCGGCACACGTCGGCCGGGTGGGCGATCACGTTGTTAGTCGTGTCGGTGAGCACGATGTTGGTATACGTGACCTTCGCCAGAACGAGTCTCTGGCCCGACGGGCAGGTGAAGCTCCCCGCCGAGAGCGGCCCTGCGGTGAGACTTTGCTGGACTCGCCCGTTGTTCGGTGTGAACGTGCCTCCGGCGCTGACCTGGCCGGCCGTCGTCTCCTTGTTCGACGCCTTGGGGTGGTTGTCACCGCCGTTGATGCAGGCATAGATGGCGGTCGCATCCGCCGTGAGGGTGTAGTTCACCTGCTGCTGACCCACGCCTGCTTCATCCCAATTGACGACGAGGGCACCGCCGTCGTTCACGCTGCTGTTCGCGAAGAAGAAGTGCGCGCCCGACGTCGCACCGGCCGCAGCCGCCCAGATCGCGAGAGCAGCCGTTGCGAAAACGGCGACGAGAGTTAGCTTCAAGGACTTACGCATAGTGCTCCTTTCTCAAGCTCTATCCGGCTGTCGAGCCGGCAAAGGGTTTATGTCAGCGCCGTCGGGGCCGAAGCAGCCCCGAGAGCGCTGCCGTGCGCGGTTACACTCAGCCCCAAGCACCACCCCCTCTCGCTGATCGTCTGCAGGGCGTCGGCAGGATGGAGTCGGTGCGCGGCCCCGCTCCACGCGTGTCAAAGGCGTCGTGGAGCGGGGCGGTTTTGCGTCCGGTCGTCCGGAGTGACCCCCGGTCTAAAAAGGCGTCGCGCAAGAGTGGAATCGCCAAGAACCGGCACCCGTCCGGGCGCGAAAGCTCAGAACCACTCGATCCGCAGAACCGCAGAACGTCCACCTCCTGTGGACGGAATCGCAGTACCTGTGGATTGTCTCTCCGTGCGCGCCTGAAATGAAAACGCTCTACTCGCGAATTGCGGCAAAAAGTTCGCAAATAGCGAACGTAGCCGCGATCGATTACGCAGGAAACCGCCCGCAACGGAGTCTATGTCGGCAGAGCCGGCGGGTGCCCTCGCCAGCCAGACGGCCGCCAAGGAGCCTGCCGGCTCTCATCTAGACGTCACGCGAGCTGTTCCTCTTCCAGTCGCGAAGCTGAAGCGCGTCACTTCGGCGAGGAGCTCAGCGGCCGGCCCGGGCGTCGGCGGCCGCTTGAATTCGAGATACCAGCGTTCGTCGCTTTGCTGGCCGATGCTGCAGCGGTCGCGCCCCAACCGCTCGGCGAGCAGGACCGCGCTCAACTCATCCGGTGCGCCGACCCGCATCCGACATCAGTTAGATGCATCACATCCGTGCCGTCCTTGTCGCGTTTCCGCCAAAACGCGACATGCCTCAGCTGGCGGTTCGCGGGGCGAAGGCGCTCAGCGCGTCGAGGTTCAGAGCGACCTGCGGAGCAGCATGAGCGCGCCGAGAAGCATCGTCAGGGGCATGAGAACTCCTGCGGTTGGTCGGTCTGTAACGACGGATTGAACCCTGTCACGAGCCGTGACCGTTTTGCGGCCGACCTTCTCTGCTGCGTCAGCCGTCTCTTTGCGCAGGCGACGGCCTAGAGCCGGGGGCGGTGGCGGTCGATGATCGCGGCGGCGTGCGCGGCGTCGGGCAGCGTCCCGTACGCCAGGCTGCGGTCACCGCCGAGCCGTGAGGCGCAGAACGCGTCGGCGACAGCCGAGTCGCCGTACCGCACGAGTAGCGACGCTTGGAGCGCGAGCGCCATCTGCTCGACAACCCGTCGGGCTCGTCTCTCGAGATCGATCTCGTCGCCCAGTTCGCGTTCGAGCGCCGCCAGCCAGTCGTCGAACCGGCGGTCGGCGCCCGCTGCTTCCCTGCACTCGGCGACGAAGACGTCCAGCGTCTCGGGTGTCCGTCGGAGCGCGCGCACGACGTCGAGACAGATGACGTTGCCCGATCCCTCCCAGATCGACTGGAGCGGCTGCTGGCGGTAGAGCCGCGGCATGCCGGACTCCTCG
>DASPXJ010000129.1:0-10769 GCA_035637355.1 Gemmatimonadales bacterium | reverse complement strand
GCGCTCGAATCGCTCACGGATACGGGTCGCTTCGCGCTGTGGGCTCATGCGCCAAAAATGCTTCATGCGGCCCACAGTGACAATTCACTTTTGCGCGTTCATTCTTAGAGCAAGCCACGCGCGCCGCCGTCACGCGCAACGACGCACTCCTCACCCACGAGGTGCCCATGTTGCGCTTCAAGACGTTGCCCATCGTGCTCCTGCCTCTGGCGCTCAGCGCCTGCGGCGCTTCCCGCAGCCCCGTTCCGCTCGTCGGACCGGCGGCCGATGTCTCGGCGCTGACCGGTGAATGGTCGGGCGACTACAGCAGTGCAGAGTCGGGCCGCAGCGGCAGCATCAGCTTCACCCTGCGCGCCGCCGGGGACTCCGCGTTCGGCGATGTGGTCATGGTGCCGGCCGCCTGGGGTCGGCCGCTCGTGCCGTGGCGCCAGGAGAACGCGACCGGGACCAACCAGGCGCCGGCGACCACAGTGCTTACGATCCGTTTCGTCCGTGTGGAGCACGGCCACGTGAGCGGCACGCTCGACCCCTACGCCGATCCGCAGACCGGTGCGCGGTTGCTGACCAGGTTCAGCGGTGAGTTGAACGGGAGCACCATTGTGGGGACGTACACGACGCAGCTGCCGTCTGGTGAGACGCAGACGGGACGCTGGAGCGTGCAGCGGCGCTAGCGCGCCTCAGACCTTCGCGGTCGCGACCGCGCCCACGATATCCGTCTGCGAGATGACGCCCACCAGCGCGCCGGCGTATTCGACGAACAGGCGCTGCACGTTGAGATAGAGCATCTCCTGGGCGGCCTGCCGGACGCCGAGATCCGGATCGATCGTCGTGGGCCACGCTGCCATGATCTCGATCACGCACGTGCTTTGATCGAGCCGCTCGCTCTCCGCCTTGAGGATCTCGCGCGTCGAGAGCACGCCGACTGCGCGCCCGAAGCGGTCCACCACCGGCAGCGCTGAGACCCGCGCTTCGGTCAGGTCGACGACCGCGTCGGCGATCGTCGCATCGGCACTGATTGTCTTGAGGTTCGTCTGCATCAGCTCCGCGACTTTCATGGGTCCTCCGCTAGTGAGCCTTGAGCATGCCGACCGCCCCTTTGGTCGCATCTGCGAACGCGTGACTGACGAAGGGATACGTTCCTGCCTCGACCAATCGGGTCTCGAAAATCGCGCCTCCACCAACCGGCACGGTGACGGTCTGTACGCCTTCGAGCGGATGCGCAAGCGATCCGTCGAGGTACGCGCGATCGAAAATCGCTCCTACGACGTGAAATGCCGAGAAACGGTTGGGACCCGCGTTGACGACATAGAGCCGCAGGCGCTCGCCTACCCGCACGTCGATGGGATGGTGTGCGTACTCCGCCTCGCGACCGTTAAAAACCACATAATCGGGCGCCAGACCAAGCAGCTTTTCCCAATCGATAGTGCGCGTGGAATCGGGGAGAACCTTGGTGTAGAACTCGCTCTGGACGAACACGAACTCTTTGGCCGGCGTTCGGCCCTGCCGGGGATCGACGATGATCGCGCCGTACATGCCGTTGGCGATGTGGAGCGCCACCGGCGCGGTGCCGCAATGATACATGAACGCCCCGGGTACCCGGGCAACGAAGCGGTAGTTCAGCGAATCGTGCGGCATGAGGTTCACATACGCGCGACTCGGCGCTATTTCTGCGGCGTGAAAGTCCAGGCTGTGTGGCATCGGGGCTTGGTTCACGAGCGTGAAGTCCACGGTGTCACCTTCGGTGACGCGCAGGACGGGACCGGGAACGCGGCCGTCGAACGTCCAGGCGTCGTAGCTCACGCCATCGGCGATCGTGATCTTCGCATGTCTGATCGCGATCCGCAGGCGGTGCAGGTGTCCCGTGGCGCGCGGCGGAGCAGCCGCGTCAATCGGTGCCGGCCCTGCGGCAGAGCCGATCGGCGCCTCACCGTGAGATACATCGGCAGGCGCGTTGGTCGGCGGTGTTTCGGCCGGCTGGGCTCGCCGCTGGGACGGCTCGCCGCATCCGAATGCGGCGGTGGCCATGAAGAGACTTGCAATCAGGCGACGACGACGCATTAGGGGCTCCGTTAGAGATGCGCGGAGGTTAGCGGGCAACCTCTCGCGTCTTCATGAAGGCTCTGTGAAGGTGTCGTTACCCAGCAACCGGAGCAGACCGTCGAGCATGGTCAGCGGGTGTGGCGGGCACCCGGGGACCCACAGGTCCACCGGGAGGACGTCGCCGACGCCGGTGCCGACCTCGGGACTGCCCGCAAACGGCCCACCGCTGATCGCGCAGGCGCCAACCGCAATGACCAGCTTGGGGGGCGGGACCGCCTCGTACGTCAGCTCCAACGCGCGCCGCATGTTGCGGTTCACCGCCCCGGTGACGACGATGCCGTCGGCGTGACGCGGCGAGGCGACGAACTGAACACCGAACCGGGACAGGTCGAACACGACATTGCCGAGCGCGACGAGCTCGGCCTCGCAGCCGTTGCAGCTCCCCGCGACAACCGAGCGCAGTCGCAGAGAGCGCCGGAACAGCTTCCGCGCGCGCTCGTCCAGCGCGCGCGCGAGCTCAACTTCGCCGGTCGTGGTGACGAGCGCGTCCCGCGTGGACGTCGCCATGCGATAATCGCGGCTGTACGCAGCCTCCTCCGGGCTGAAGAGACACGCCCCAAGATCCAGGGACCCCACCGGCCGGCCGCGGAACCGTTCGGGGAAATCGGCCCCCGCATCCGCCGGGGGGAACCGCATTGTGCGGATCCCCTGCCGCAGTCTCGTTCTGAGCCACGTCAACACGGGCCGCGCCCCCACCGCCGCATCACAGGTCGTGCCCCGCGTACGACAAGTTGAAGCTCTTGTTGCAGAGCGGGAAATCGGAGATCTCATTGCCGGGCATCGCCAACCCCAGGGCCGTCCAGTTGTGGAAGGAGGGGTCGGTGACTTTGTGTCGGCGCACGCGCCCGGTGTCGTCCGTGATCACGACGTGCACGATCTCACCCCGCCAACCTTCGACCATCGCCACCACCAGCTCGTTGGGCCGCAGAGGCCCGCAGTCGACTCGCGCCGCTCCCTTTGGAACCGCACGCAGCTGCTCGATGGTGAATTCGAGTGACCGCTGGATCTCGAGCCGCCGGACCAGCGCGCGCGCCAGCACATCGCCGGCCCACATCGTGGCGACGGGGATGTGGGCGAACCGAAAAACTCCCCATGGGTGATCGTGCCGCACGTCGCGCGGCAGCTCGCACGCCCGGGCGACGGGGCCGACGAAGCCGTGTTCGACACATGCGCTCCGGGGCACGACACCGACGCCTTCGAGCCTGGCCTGAACCGAGGCCGTCTCGAACAACAGCGTGAGAACCGGATCGAGCTCCTCGCTGAGGCGCTGCAGCCGGTCGCGCATCTCGCCGGCCATGGCCGGCGTGAGGTCGAAGGCCGCGCCCCCTGGCCGCACCAAGCCTCTCCCGTAGCGGTTCCCGGAGAGCGTCATCAGCAGGTTGAGACACTCGCCGCGCATACGGCCCAGGTATGCCGCCGCCGGCTGGAAGGCGACGTCCCCCGCGATCGCGCCGAGATCGCCGATGTGATTCGCCAACCGCTCCAGCTCGAGCGCGATGGCACGGATCGTTTGCCCCCGCGGGGTGGTGCGAGTCCCGGCGAGCGCCTCAAGCGCACCGCAATACCCGCCGCCGTGCCCGATCACGGTATCGCCGGCGATCGACTCGGCGACCAGCACTGCCCGGTCTCGGCCCACGCGCTCGAGGAGTCCTTCGACGCCACGATGCTGGTAGCCGAGCACGATCTCGAGAGACAACACCTGCTCGCCGTGCGCCTGGAACCGGAAATGGCCGGGCTCGATGATTCCGGCGTGCACCGGGCCGACGGCGACCTCGTGCACTTCGTCCCCGGCAATCTGAAAGAAGGGGTACGCCTCGCGATCAGATACCTCGACGTGGCGTCCGGGCGGGAGGTGATCGGGAGGATGCCGCCGCAGCGGCTTGAGCGAAGGGTGACCCTCGGGAACCACGCCGCATTGTTCGGCGAGCTCGCGCTCGAACCCGTGAGCCTGGGAACAGGCCGGAGTGAGCGAGGGATAGCGATCCCCCACGACCGCGCTCGTCACACCCAGCTGCCCCTCCGCGTCGTCCGCCAGGATCGCCACCAGGCGCGTTCGCCCGCCCCCTTCCGGTGTGCCGAAGAGCGAGGCGACACGCCAGCCGCCCGCCACCGCTTCCGTTACCGATTGTCCGAATTGCTCTACCGGCTCCACGGGGACCCGAGCCCACGGAATAGCGCGCCGGTTGCGCAGACCGGGTTCGCGCAGAGTGCTCACGGTCCCGTTCCGCCGAGAGCCATGGCCGCACGGGTCAGGACGTCGCGCAACGGGCCCGGGATGTAAAAGCCCAACATCAAGACGATGGCGGCGAGCGCGACGGGGCCGGCGACGAGCCACCGGCTCTCGCGAACCGCCACGGCGCCGGGGTCGCGGCCGGTCGGGGCTGGGGGCTCACCGAGGACCATCCCCAGCACGAGCGCCGCCATGCCGACGAAGATGACCGCCAGCGCCATGAGAATCGTCGCGGCGATCCAGGGATGCCCGCCGTCAAAGGCCGCACGCAGAATCGTGAATTCGCTCACAAACATCCCGAACGGGGGGGAGCCGGTGACCGCAAAGAGACCCAACACGAGGAGGGTCGCCGATGCGGGTAGGGTGCGGATCAATCCCCGGTTGCCGGCGGTGGCCGCGCCGGTGGCGAGCGCGATGTTGCCGGCGACGAGAAACATCCAACCCTTGGCCAGCCCGTTGTTGACGAGATGGAGCATGCTGCCGTACGCGCCGACACCGCCCAGCCCGAGTCCCAGGACGAGCAAGCCCATATGCTCCACGCTGGAGTACGCGAGCAGCCGCTTCACGTCGCGCTGGCCGATGACGAACGTCGCCGCGACGGCGAGCGAGAGGAGGCCGAACGCAATGAGCACCGGTTGCGCGAACGAGCCCAGGCCTGCCGCCGCGACCACCTCGGTCACGCGCGCGACGCCGAGGAAAGCGCAGCTCGTCAGCGCGCCCGACATGAGACCGCTGACGAGACTGGGTGCCTCGCCGTACGTGTCGGGCTTCCAGGTGTGCATCGGGGCGAGCCCCATCTTCGTGCCGAAGCCCACGAGGAGGAACAGGAAGGCGGCGCGCAACCACGCGGGGTGCAGCTCGCGGGCGTGCGCGATCAGGTCCGGGAGCAAGAGCGGGCGCCCCATGTCGCCCCCGCCCTGGCCCTGGGCGCTGGCGAGGAAGAACGTGCCCAGCAGCGCGAGCGCGATCCCGACCGACGAGACGACGAGATACTTCCACGTCGCTTCGAGCGAGCGGCGGTCGCGGCGCAGGAAGACGAGCGGCGCGACCGACAGCGTTGTCGCCTCCATCCCGACCCACAGCATCGCCAGGTGGTGCGCCAGCGCCACGACCGACGCGGCCGCGAGGAACGCGAGCAGGCCGCCCGCGAACACCCGGCCGCTGCGTGGCGCCTCGTGCCGGAGGTAGCCGACGATGTAGATCGCCGTGACCAGGAAGAGCACGCTGGTCAGCGTCAGCACGGTGAGGCCGAGGGGATCGGCCGCGAGCCACCCGCCGAGCGTCGGGAGCGGCGGCACCACCCACAAGGAGGTGACCAGTGCCAGGTGGGCGCACGCCACGACGAAGAGCAGGGCGACGGGCACCCGGCGTCCTCGAAACGCCGGCGCCGCAAACACCACCAGAGCCGTGGCCAGGGGGATCGCGCACAGCGCGAGCAGGCGCATCAGTCCGAGAGCTCCGTCAGGCGCGTCGCATCGAGCGAGTCGAATTCGCGATTGATGTGGAACACGACGATGCCCATGATGAACACGCCGACGAAGATGTCGAGCAGCACCCCCAACTCGAGCAGAAACGGCACACTCTCGGTCTGCGTCAGGCCGAACAGGTAGATCCCGTTCTCGAGGATGAGGTAGCCCACCACCTGCACCAGCGCTTTGCGCCGCGTCGTCAGCACGATGAATCCGATGATCAGTGTCGCGAGCGACACCGGCACGAGCAACGGTTGTTGCAGCGCGGGCAGCGGCAGGCGTGACGCAATGGCGAATGCGAGGGCGACCGCGAGTGCACCGAGGAGCTGGGAAGCGATGAACCCGACGATCGGTTCGATCTCGCGGCGCACCGCGGCCTCGCGAATCGCCCAAGAGAGGAACCAGGGGAGCGCGACCGCCTTCACGATCACCGTCCCCAGCGCGAGACTGACGGCGTGAACCGATAGCTGCGGCGCGATCAGCACCGGTAGGAGGCCGAGCAGGAAACCCTGCGCCGCCAGCCCACGGATGCAGCTCGAGAGCCGCGAGGTGCCGAGGATCGCGAGATCCGACAGCACCACGAGCAGGAGGACGATCTGGGCGGCGTCGCGCATGGTCAGCGGAGCTGCAGGATCGTCGCGACCAGCGCCAGCGCGGCGGCGCCGACGAGTAGCTGTGGCACGCGGACCAACCGGACGCGCGCCATCACCGATTCCACCACGCCCACCGCCAGCGCGACGACGCCGAGCCCGGCGAAGAGGAGGGCCAGCGCCGCCAACCCCGAGAGTCCGGCACGGGGCACGAGGACGCTCACCACGAGCACCCCGAACAGCGTGAGCTTCAAGGCGCCGCCGTAGAGGATCAACGCGAGGTCCGGTCCGCCGTGATCGAGCACGATCACCTCGTGGATCATGGTCAATTCGAGGTGCGTCGCGGGATCATCCACCGGCACGCGTGAATTCTCCGCCAAGAGGAGCACAAAAAGACTGACGCCCACGAGACTCAGCGAGGCCCCGGCGTGGGGCCACGCCGCTGCCAGCGGTGCCCCGAACATGCCGCTCAGCGACAGATCCCCGGCCGCGAGCACCAACGCGACAAAGCAGAGAAACATCGTTGGCTCGGCGAAGCTCGCGATCGTGACCTCTCGGCTCGCGCCGAGGCCCTCGAAGCTCGAGCCGGTGTCCAGACCTGCCAGCACGAGAGCAAAGCGTGCGAGCGCCAGCAACCCACCGAACGCAACCAGATCGCCGGCAAACCGGGCCGGGGCTTCCCTGCCGTCCAGCGGCAGGAACAGCGCCGCCACGATGAGCGACGCGAGCGCGATGACGGGGCCCGCGCGGAAGATCGGCGTCGTCGTGCGACTGTAGACCCTGCCCTTGCGAATCAGCTTCGCGAGGTCGGCGTACAGCTGCAGCACCGGCGGGCCGCGCCGCCCGGTCAGGAATGACTTGGTCTTCACGGCGATACCGGGTACCGCCGGTGCCGTGATCCCGAGCAGCCCCAACGCGATCAACGCTTCCGCAGTCACGGATTCCTCCCGACCGCGAGCAGGTAGAGCAGCGATGCGACGACGGCCGCGCCCACCCACAGCAGGTACTGCGACAGACCGCCGCGCTGAGCGTGGCGCAACCACGCGGCGCCGCTACGGACGCCACGCCAGGCCGGAACCAGGACCTCGTCCAACACGGGGTCGACCGCGTGAGTGGCGAATGCTTGTGCGGTGCGGTGAATGCGTACGCCCGCGAACGATCTGAAGACGTCGAGCAGCGGCGCGGCAAACGAGCTCGCCGTGTAGGCCATGCGAGGGGTGGGCGACGGGTAGCCGCAACCCCACGTCGCCGATTGCGCCGGTTGCCCGCGGCGACCAAACGCGACGTACAGCCCCCAGGCCACAAACAGGCTCAATGCGAGCGCCACCGTGAACACCGTCGCGGGGCCGGCGGCGGCGGCCGCGGGCAACCCCGCTGTGCCGGCCGGGATTCCGGCGACGAGCGACCCCACGCGGAGCGCCGGCGGCACGACGGCGATCGGGACGAGGCCAATGACGACGCACGCCGCAGCGAGGGCGACGAGCGGCCGGATCATGCCCGCCGCGGACTCCCGGGGAGCCGTGGCAAGGGCGCGTCGCGGCGTCCCCAAGTAGAGAACTCCGACCACCTTCACGAAACAGGCAAGCGCCAGCGCCCCGATGAACGCGAGGACGACGACCGCCAGCCCCGCGAACCGCAGCGCGTCGCCTGCGCTCGCCCCGCGCAGCAGGGCCTGGTACACGACCCACTCGCTGACGAACCCGTTGAGCGGTGGGAGCCCGACGATCGCGGCCGAGCCGATCAGAAAGGTGGCCGTCGTCGCCGGCATGGGACGCGCGAGCCCCCCGAGGTGGTCGATTTCTCTCGTGCCGGTCGTATGGATCACCGACCCCGCGGCGAGGAAGAGGAGGCTCTTGAAGAGCGCATGATTGAGCGTGTGCAGCGCAGCCCCGGCGAAGCCGAGCACCGCGATGAGCGGGTGTCCGTATGCTAGCCCCAAGGCGCCGGCCCCGACGCCGAGCATGATGATCCCGACGTTCTCCACGCTGTGGAATGCGAGGAGCCGCTTGATATCGTGCTGCGCGAGGGCCCAGACAACTCCCAGCACGCCGGAGACTGCGCCGAGCGCGAGCACCACCCAACCCCACCAGGGCGCCGGCGCACCGAAGAGAACGATGGTGCGCAGCAACCCGTAGATCCCCATCTTGATGACGACACCGGACATTAAGGCCGAGACGTGCGCCGGCGCCGCGGCGTGGGCCTCGGGCAACCAGAAGTGGAAGGGGACGGCACCCGTTTTGAGACCGAAGGCGATCAAGGCCACCGCCAGGATCATCCCCCCACGGATCGCCGAGAACGGCGGATGTGCGGCGAGAGCCTGAAAGCTCAGGTCAGTCGCGCCGCCCGCCCCCCCCCAGATCGCAAAGAGGGCGAACAGGAGCAGCGTCCCCACGTGGGTCGCGACGACGTAGATCATCCCGGCCCGGCGGACCTCGCGACGCTCGTGCTCGAGCACAACGAGCAGATATGCCGCGACGGCCATCACTTCCCAGGCGATAAGGAACGGCAACGCGGCGCGCGCGACCACGGCGAGGGAGAGGCTGGCCACCAGGACGGCCAGGAGCAGGTGAGCCGCGCCGACGGCGCGCCGCCCGCGCTCGTGGGCGAGGTACGTCAATCCGTAGAACGCGCACGCGGCGCCTACGCTGAGAATCGCCAAGAGGAAGACCGCCGACAGTGCGTCGAGGCCGAACACCCACGGGCCGAACGGCATCGCGGGTGACAGGCGCACATCGCGGACCGTGTCGCCGGACAAGACGGCCAGCGCGGGTATCGCGCCGGCGACGCACCCCGCGCTCAGCAAGACCCGGAAAAGCGTCTCCCGCGACGCGGCCAAGCCGGCGAGCAGGATCAGCGTCAGGCCGACCGCGACCAGAGTCATAGAGCCTTGTGCACGCCACTAGCCCGCCCCTCGACCGCCTGCACGCGCGTGAGGATCTCCGCCTGGGGCGCCCGGCGCATCAACAAGCGCCGCAGCTCTTCATCGTGCAAGGCGAAACCGAGTTGGCCGAGAATGCGGAGATGGCCGGGGACGTTGGCGCTGATCACGGTAAACAGCGCGTGGACTGGCTGCCCGTCCAAGGCGCCGAAGTCCACCGGATGGCGCAACAGGCATAGCGTGACAAAGGGGGCTGCGACATGGAGCAGAATCGGGTTCCGCACGTGCGGAATCGCGATGCCGTCGCCGATTCCCGTGGAGCCCATCGCCTCCCGCGCTTCGAGCGTCGTGACCAGGAACTCGCGGTCCACGTCCTCTGGCAGCGGCAGGCGCTGGACGATCTCACGCAGCACGCTCGGCCTGTCTCCGCCAGCCACGTCGTGATGAATGCCGCCGGCGGACAACAGGGCCGAGAGCGGCGGCACCTGGTCCGGCCGGCGCTGCGCCTGCTCGAGCAGGGCGCGCGAGACCGGGACGCCATTTTCTGTCGCCCACTCCCACACCTCGATCGCGTTCAGATAGAGACGCTCGTTCGCCCGGTGGACGGGGAGGGCACGACGGGCAATCCAGCGCCGCACTGTGGCCTCATCGACCCGCAGGTACGACGCCGCCTCGCGCACGGTCAGCTGCATTATGGGATCGCCGGCATCCCGGGGGTCGACTCACGGGCGACGGTCGGCGTCGCAAACGCGGGCGGTGCCACTGCCGGCAGCCCGAGGTGAGCCCGGGCGCGGTTCAGCGCGTCGTCGATGTTACCGTGGATGTTCTCTTCCCCAAGCTCGTCGTACAGCCCCGAGCGCTCGAGCGCCACGACCGGCTGGGCGTGCACGTCGGACAGAATAACGAGGGTCCCCTCGCGCTCGCTGCGCCGCACGACATCCCGCAGGGCGTGCAGGCCGGTCGAGTCGATCGCGGGAACGTGGCGCATCCGCAGGATCAACACCTTCGGCTTCCCGGCGATGCGGGTCACCCGGTCCTTGAACATCTCGGCTGCCCCGAAGAAGAACGGCCCGGTGATCTCGTATACCTGCACGCCCTCGGGCACCGTGCGCCGGCGCACCGCGTTCGGGTCCGTTTCGAAATCATCAGGCGGGTCCTCGAACTCGTGGGTCAGGACCTTGATGTTCGTGACCTCCGCCATGCGACGCATAAAGAGGAAGGCGGCAAGCACCATGCCCACCTCGATGGCAACCGTGAGATCCACGAGGACGGTGAGTAGGAACGTCGCCAGCAGCACCGCCACGTCGCTCTTGGGAGCGCGAAATTCCGACACGAACGTGCGCCACTCGCTCATGTGGAACGCGACGACGACGAGGATCGCCGCCAGCGTGGCCAGGGGGATGAGGCCGGCCCAGCGGCCGAAGAAGAGCGTGATCAAGAGCAGCGTGAGCGCATGCGTGATCCCGGCGACCGGCGTCGCGGCGCCGTTCTTGACGTTGGTC
>DASPXJ010000128.1:0-32741 GCA_035637355.1 Gemmatimonadales bacterium | reverse complement strand
AGGCTCAAACGCACCGCCATCGAGGCGCTCATGTGGGTGGGCGGCTGTGACGGATTCGGTCTCACGCGCCGCGAGCTGTTATGGCAGGTGGGACTGTGGCTGCCACCGAAAACCTCGCGCTCCGGCGACGGACGCGGCCGGCGCCAACTCGAGCTGGCGTTGAGCCACCCCCACGAGCACCTGCCCTTCGGCGGTCTCGCGGCCCACGAGCGGCTACTGGCCGAGTACGCCACGCTGGGTTTTTCTGCCAGCGGGCATCCGCTGTCGTTGGTGCGCAGTGCGTTACCACCCAATCTCACGCTCAACAAGGCCCTGGATGGCCTCAGAGCGGGAGAAAAATGCCAGGTGGCCGGCCTTGTCGTCGCGCGCCAGCGGCCGGAGACCGCGAAGGGGACCGTATTTCTGCTGGTCGAAGACGAGACCGGAATGACGAACGTGATCGTACGGACCGACGTCTACGATCGCTATCGTGCGGCCGTGCGCGGCGAGGCGTTCGTCCTGGTAACCGGTAAGTTGGCCAAAGATGACGGTACCGTGAACGTGCTGGCGGAAAAGGTGGAGGGACTACAAATGCGCGTGATGCGGGATGCGAGATACGAGATGCGTAACAGCACCACGCATCCCGCATCCCGTCTCTCGCATCCCGCAGAATCGCGCTCACCTTTCGCGTTTCTCCGTGCCCTCCGCCGCGTTGCCCCCGATTCCAAGGACTGGGGATGAGCGCTCGAGAATCCTGTACCGCCGGCTAGCGGCTGCAGCGGCCTGGCTGGTCAGCTAATGGCGTTTCGCGGGTCAGTATCACATCCTGTACCAATGCGAATCGTGATTGGCTGCTGCCTCGTGCTCGCGGCGTGTGGCGGGAAATCGGAACCGGAGAAAACCGCCCCTGTCCGGGGCCCCACTGCCGCCGCGCCGTCAGCCCTTGTTTCCCGTGCACTCTTCGCGATCGACGCGAATGGCACGCGGCTGGCCTACCGGATCAGCGGCGACAGCACGAAGACGCCCGTCGTCTTCATTCACGGCAGTCTGGCTGATTCCCGGTCGTGGACCCGCCAGGAGCCGGGCTTCGCGCAATACTTCCGCGTCCTCGTGTATAGCCGGCGCTATCACCGGCCGAATCCGCAGACGGAAGACAACCAGCCCTATTCGGCGAAGCTGCACGCTGAAGATCTCGCGGCGCTCCTTCTCACCCTGAATTTCTCGTCCGCACACATCGTCGGATCGGGCTACGGCGGGTACATCGCGCTGACCCTGGCGCGCGAGCATCCCGATATGGTCCGCTCGCTGATCCTCGAAGAGCCGCCGATCGTCTCGCTGTTGACTGGCTCCGAAGCGGGGGATCCTGTACGCCGCACCTTTTTCACGTCTGCGCTCGACCCGGCGCGCGCCGCGTTTGCGCGCGGTGATTCCGTGGCCGGGGTGCGTGCCTATTACGACGCTGTAACCGGACACGGCAGCTTCGACATTCTTCCCACCGCGACGCGCAGCGAGTTGGTCGGCCATGCCTTCGAGCTGCGCCGCGAAATGCTGGCAAACCGCGAGCAGTACTACGCGCCGATTTCCTGCGCCGAGCTGGGCCGCTTTACAAAGCCGGTCTTGATCATCCGGGGTGAGCGGAGTCCACAGGTCTTTCAGCTCATCAGCACCGAGCTGGCGCGCTGCCTGCAGAGCGATACGACCGTGATTATTCCCGGCGCCGGCCATCCGCCGCACGCCGCCAATGCGGCGTACTTCAACCAGGTGGTCGCTCGCTTCATTATGACGCATTGAGCGGCGGGGGTTGACGTCGTTGGTCCGTCTGTTGAGATAATCCGTACCGTGTTGCGCCGCCTCCTGTTTGTCGCCGCGCTCGCACTTCCAGCGCTCCCCGCTGCCGGGCAAAGCCGCAGTCAGGGGCTCGTGAACACCGCTCGCGAGCACATGGCGGCCCGAGATTTCGATAAGGCCGATGTAGAGCTCTCCAGCGCGCTGTCATCCGCGCTGTATCTGCTCGACAGCGTCAATGTCTTCATATGGCGCGGAGTGCTCGAGCACATGCGCGGCAACGACAGTCTGGCTCGGCTGAGCTTTCGGCAGGTGGTGGCGCTGCATCAGGTCAACGTGCGGGGCCTCGACAACGTCTCGCCGGGCCTCGGCGATCTCTTCGAATCGGAAGCGCGTCCGTATCGCGTCTATTCCGACAGCGAGCTCGACCAGCGGGCCGCCTGGATGTCCGGTCCCAAACTCGCCTATCCGCCCGAGCTACGGCGCCGCGGCGTGGCGGGCCATGCAATCGTACACGCGATGATCGATAGTCTCGGGAAGGTCGAGGCGCTCGGACTGATGGTGCTCGAGTCGCCGGATCCGGCGTTCGACATGCCCTTGCAACAGATGATGCTCGCCGCGCAATTCACGCCCGCGCGGCGCAAGGGTTATGCGGTGCGCAGCGCGGTGACCCTGGGATTCGATCTCCACCCGCCGGCCCCGGAGAACCCCACCCTCTTGATCACGTCGGCGCGCGACCAGCTGCGCGCCCATCGCCCCGACAGCGCGCTCGCCCTGACGGAGGAGGCGCTCGACGGCGCGAATCAGGCGACTGAAGGCGAGCGCGTCTACGCACTGCTCGTGCAGGGCGTGGCGTTACGTCAGAAGGGCCGGGACAGCCTGGCGGCGGCGTCCTTAGAGGCGGGGATCGCGGGTTACCGCGATCTCATCGACCGAGGCACGGACCTGGCGCCCTTCCTGAAGCGTCTCGCCGATTCGATCCGTATCAGCCGCCGTGCCGTGCCCCTCGAGGCCCCCACAGTCGTCGGCACCGTCGACGAGCCGCCGGCGCTGCTCAGGCATCCGCCCATCCGCTACGCGCCCGAGATGCAGTCGCTGCGCATCGGCGGAACCGTGATTGTGGAGGCGACGCTCGACACCACCGGCCGGGTCGTGCCATCGACCGTGAAAGTCGTGCAAAGCCCGAATCCAGTTTTCGATGCGGAGTCGAAACGCGTTGTGCAGGCGGCGGTGTATCGGCCGGCCCGCGTACACGGCCGCGCCGCGCGCGTGACGATTCGTCAGCCGATCACGTTTGCCGCCTATTGACGGCCGGGCGAGAATACGAGCATGACAACTGAACTCGCTACACTGGCCGGCGGCTGCTTCTGGTGCCTCGAGGCAGTCTTCGAGCAGCTGCGCGGCATCACCAAAGTCACGTCCGGCTACTCCGGCGGGCACGTCCCCAAGCCGAGCTACGAGGCCGTGTGCACCGGGACGACCGGGCATGCCGAGGTCGTCCAGGTCGCTTTCGACCCCGACGAGATCTCCTACCGCGACCTGCTGGGCGTGTTCTTCACGTTGCACGACCCGACCACGCTCGACCGCCAGGGTGGGGATGTCGGCACCCAGTATCGGTCGGCGATCTTTTATCATGACGACGAGCAGCGGCGCACCGCAGAGGCAGTCGTGCGCGAGCTCGAGGCCGAGCATGTGTTTGACGATCCGATCGTTACGAAGATCGAGCCACTGAAGGCATTCTATCCGGCCGAGGAGTACCACCGGGAGTATTACCGAAGGAATCCGAACCAGCCCTATTGCCGCGCGGTGATCGCCCCCAAAGTGGCGAAGCTGCGCAGCAAATACCTGCAGCAGCTGAAAGCCTAGCCCGCGGTCTTGCTCTTGCCGAGGTAGGTCCGCACCAGCGGGGCCGGCCGGCGGCGCAGCAGGGCGCCCCGCAGCATGTCGCGCTCTTCCGCCGGCATGTCGACGAGGAACCGTTCCTTCCCTTCGCCTTCCTTCACGACGATCGGCACACCATCGCGATAGAGAATGCGGTTCGTCGTGATCGCCGCCACGGCATCACCTGGCGTCAGGATCCCGACAAGGTTCAGCGGATCGGCGCCACTGACGGCGATCAGCTCATCTGCGCCCTGCTCCCTGCGCGTGCTCCGCAGCAAGCCAATTGCTTCCGGTAGCGCATACTGCTCCCCGGAGAACCCGCCGACGAACCGGCCGCCCCGGATCTCACCACGGGCCTCGAGGCGCCGGTAGACTCGCAGGATGTCCCGCCACGGCGCGAGCAGCGTCTCGCGCTGCACGAGCCGGCGGAACACCACGCCATAGCGCCGCAGCAGCTGCCAGGCGATCGCTTCGGCCACTTGCTCCTCGGGAATCGCCGGGCGCGCGTGCGTGCGGGCCCACCGCCCCGCCGTCTCCACACCAAACGGTGCGATTCGCCCGCGGCGCCGATATCCGCCGCCGAGCGGCCGGCGGCGATCCGATGGCACGAGCAGCGCCCTGAGCCCGGCAAAGCTATCCGAGGAGACGAGGCCCCACGCGACCAGCTCGGCCAGTCCCTTCTCGACTTCGGTGCGCAGCAGACCGGTGGCGTTGACGAGATCCGCGAAGAACAGTGCGCCCTTCGTCTCGAACGCACCCAGCAGCGCCTTTCCTGTGGAGGAAAGCGGCAGGGTCGCTGGATCGACTTCGGGATTGCCTGCTCTCCAAATCTCGCCGCGATCCCGCCGGAACAGCGCGACCGGCGTACCCTTCACCGGCCCCACCTTTCTGTTCCGCGTTCCGACTTCCCCGTTCCGCGTTGCCGTCAGCCGTCCCCAGGCGATCTCCCCCGACAGGCACAACCCGTCGAGCCACAGCGGGTCGTAGTCGGTGAGCCGCGCCGGCAGCACTTCCGACTCCCAGGCGCCGGCCGCCAGCTCGTAACCGTCGAGCAGATCGAGGACCGCCGCCAAGCCTTCCGGCCCCTCGGCGCGCGATCCGGTCGCAAGACGCTGCCACTTGAAGAGGAAGCGCAGCAAGTCCGCGGCGGCGACCGGCTCGATCTCTTTGCGCAGCCGGTCGAGCGTATAACGATGGATCCGCGCCAGCAGCCGCCGCTCGCACCACTCGAGCTCCTGGACGCCTGCCGAGAAATGCCCGCGCAGCGCGAACCCCTCGTGCTCGAGCGCCGCGAGCGCGAAGTCGATGTCGCTCGGCGCTAATCCAAGTATCTCAGCGAGATCCGGGGCCGTCGTCGGACCGATGACCTCGAGCCGCCCGCGCACGAGCTCGCGGATGGCGTCCTCCCTGCTCCACGACTTCGCGCGCTCACGCTCCGGAGCAGTAACGGCCGGCTCGAGGACCGCGTCGGGGAACGCAGCCTGGACCATCGGTACACGCTCGGTGGCGACCCAGAGCCTTCCATCCATCACTGTGGCGCGTCCGGCGGCAAGCAACTGCGCGAAATGCGGGGTCCATTCAGTCCGTTTTCCGGCCTCGAGCTGCGGCACGACAGCCATGACGAGCAACGCGTCGTGCAGCTCATCGGCGTTCTCAGGATCCGGCCACGCCTGCTCTCTCACGAGATCGATGGCCGTCTGATCGAGCTTCCCGAACTCCTCGGCCGTCTTGACGTCGAGACCGCGACGTGTGATCACGGCCTGCGTGCGCCGCTCTTCGAGTGGGGCATCGTCGAGGAACGCGTACGGCCTGGCGTTCAGGACTTCATGGCAGAGCGGTGATGGCTCGGTGGTGTCGCGCGCGATCAGCGTGAACCGACCAGCCTCCATCCCTTCCAGAACGCGCTTCAGTCCCGGAAAATCCATTGCCTCGAGCAGGCAGTCGGCGATCGTCTGATTCACGAGCGGGTGATCGGGAATCTCGCGATCGCCGACCAGGTTTTCCGGACAGGCGAGTTGATCCGGGAACACCGCGGCGACGAGATCTTCTGCTTCCATGCGTTGCAGCGGCGTCGGGACCTTCCGGCCGCCGCGGAAGCGCAGCACCGCGAGCGCGCGCGTCGCGTTCCAGCGCCAGCGCGTCCCGAACACCGGGGCGTCGAGCATCGCTTGCACCAACAGGTGTTCCGCGGTCGCGGGCTTGAGATACTGGAAGACGTCCTCGAGCGGGAAACTGTGCTGTGGTCCCAGCGAGAGGATGATCGCGTCCTCTGTTGCCGCCGCCTGGAGCTCGAAATTGAAGCTGCGGCAGAACCGCTTGCGCAACGCGAGGCCCCAGGCGCGATTGATCCGGCTGCCGAACGGCGCGTGCAGCACGAGCTGCATCCCGCCGGCCTCGTCGAAGAACCGCTCCAGCACCAGGCACTGCTGCGTCGGAATCGTGCCGAGGATCACGCGGGTCGCGCCGAGATACTCGACGATCGTGCGGGCGCCCGCGTCGTTCATGCCGATCGTGTCCACGAGCCACTGGATTGCCGCCGGCGGATCGTCCAGCCGGTCGGCCACGTCCTGGCGCAGCCGCGAGACTTCCTCCGACAGCTCGTTGGTCCGCCCCGGCGCCTCGCCGACCCAGAATGGCAGCGTGGGCGGCTGCCCCTTGGCGTCGGCAACACGCACCTGCCCCGATTCCACTTTGACGACCTGATAGGACGTGTTGCCCAGCTGGAAGATGTCGCCCGGCATGCTTTCAATTGCGAAATCTTCGTTCAACGTGCCGATGAACGTCTCGGTGGGCTCGAGGATGACGCGATAGTCGCCCAGATCTGGAATCGCCCCTCCTGACGTGATCGCGGCGATCCGCGCGCCGCGCCGCCCTTTGAGCTTCTTGTTGATGCCGTCGTAGTGGATGTGCGCGCTGCGCCGTCCGCGGCGCGTCGTGAATCCCTCCGCCAGCATCTGCACCACGTCGTCGAACTCGGCCCGCGAGAGATCCCGATACGGGTAGGCCGACCGCACCCGCTCGAACAGGTCGTTCTCGTCCCATTCTTCGCCGGCCGCGGCGGCCACGATCTGTTGGGCGAGGATGTCGAGCGGCTTGTTGGGAATGATCAGCTTGTCGAGCCTTCCCTCGCGGGTTGCGCGCAGCATCGCGGCGCATTCGATCAGCTCGTCGCGCGATAGCGGGAACAGGCGGCCCTTGGGAATCGCCCCCAGCCGGTGCCCCGCGCGGCCCACGCGCTGCAGCAGCGTGGCGATCGAGCGGGTCGAGCCCACTTGGATCACGAGATCGACGCTGCCGATGTCGATGCCCAGCTCGAGCGATGCGGTGGCGACGAGCGCCTGCAGCTCGCCGCGCTTGAGCCGCTCCTCCGCCTCGAGCCGCTTCTCGCGTGACAGGCTGCCGTGGTGGCTCGTGACGTGATCGGCGCCGAGCCGCTCCGAGAGATGCATCGTCAGCCGCTCGCACAGGCGTCGCGTGTTCACGAACACCAGCGTCGTGCGATGCTGCGCAATCAGCTCCGCGATCCGGGCGTTGACCTCTTCCCAGACCTCGGCCGACATCACGGCCTCGAGGGGCGACGACGGAATCTCCAGCGCGAGATCCAGCGTGCGGATATGGCCGGCATCGACGATCGTGGGCAGCGGCTGGCCCGTACCCACCAGGAACTGCGCGATCTCCTCGATCGGACGCTGGGTGGCCGACAAGCCGATGCGCTGCGGCCGCTTGCCAATGAGCGCATCGAGTCGCGCCAGCGACAGCGCGAGATGGCTGCCGCGCTTGTCGCGCGCGACCGCGTGGATCTCGTCCACGATGACGGTCCGAACGGACCGCAGCATCTCGCGGGCGCGTTCGGAGGTGAGGATGAGGTAAAGCGATTCGGGCGTGGTCACGAGGGTGTGGGGTGGTCGATTCAGCATCGCCTGCCGCTCGGACTGCGGCGTATCACCGGTCCGCACCAGCGTCCGCACCTCGACGTCGGGCAGCCCCTGCTCTGCCATTTGCGCACGGATCTCGGCGAGCGGCTCGGACAGGTTCTTCTGCACGTCGTTCGAGAGCGCCTTGAGGGGCGAGACGTAGACGACCTGGATCTCGTCCCGCAGCTCGCCGTTCAATCCCTGGCGCACCAACGCGTCGATGGCCGAGAGGAACGCGGCAAACGTCTTGCCCGAGCCCGTCGGCGCGGCAATCAGCACGTCGCCGCCCTGCCGGATTACGGGCCAGGCTCGTCGCTGCGGCTCCGTCGGCGTGGCGAAGCGATTCGCGAACCAGCGTTCGATGACGGGATGGAAACGCGACAGCGGCATAAGACCCGAAATATACCCGAAACTCCGCTAGAGGAGAACCTCGTGCAACGATGTACCTCGGAGCGTCGCGATCCGCTCGATCGTCTCACCGATCTTGTTGTTCGGCGTCGACGCTCCCGCGGTAATCCCGATCCTGAGCGGGCCCGCCGCCAGCCAGTTCTGGCGCCGTTCCTCGGTGGCATGCGCACCCACCGGCCGGAACCGAATGCTTCCTTCCTCAAGGTCGATGCACGCCGCGTCTTCGATGTGATAGGTCGTGACTTTTTCGCTGCAGATCGCGGCGAGATGCGTCGTATTGCTCGAATTGTAGCCGCCGATCACCACCATCACATCCAGCGGCTCGGCGATCAGCTTGAGAACGGCATCCTGCCGCTCCTGCGTCGCGGAGCAAATCGTGTCGAACGTGCGGAAATGCTCGCCGAGGGCCTCGGCGCCCCAGCGCCGCGCCATGCTCTTCCCCACCTCGCCGGCGATCGCCAGCGATTCGCCCGACAGCATCGTCGTCTGATTCGCCACGCCGACGCGCTGCAGGTCGCGGTCGGGATCGAACGACGGCGACATCTTGCCCTCGAACTGCCGCAGAAACTCGTCCCTCGCCCCCCCCCCGCCCCCCTGTCCCTCGATGTACTCGCACACGACCCGGGCCTCGTTCATGTCCCGCACGACGAGGTATTTGCCGCCGGGATACTTGTTCACCTGACTCGACGTCGCCTTGGTCTCTTCGTGGTAGTTCTTGCCGTGGATGAGTGCGGTGAAGCCGTCGCGCGCGTACACCTCGACGCGCTTCCACACGTTCAGGACCGAGCCGCACGTCGTGTCGACGAGCACGCACCCGATCGCCCGCAGCCGTTCGAAGTCTCGCACCGTCACGCCGAACGCCGGCAGGATCACCACGTCGTCGGCCGTGACGGCGCTGAAGTCGAACTCGGCGTCACGGCCCTCCGGGCGGTGCAGGAATGCCACGCCCATCGCCGCGAGCTTTTGATTGACGTGCGGGTTGTGGATGATCTCGCCGACGAGGAAGGTGCGCTTGCCGGGAAACTTGCTGCGTGTCTCATAGGCGTATTCGACGGCGCGGTCCACGCCGTAACAGAAGCCGAATTCGCCAGCCAGCCGGAACGTGAGATCGCCGACGTCCAGCGTGTAGCCCGCAGTCCGGATGGCATCCACCACCCGGCTGTGATAATCGGCCGTCAGCGCGCCTTCGATGGCGCGCTTGAGGCCGAATCCCTTCCTGAAGTAGGTCTGTGCCACGCGACTCAATCTAACTGCACCCCCCGGCCGCCGCGGATCGCGTCGAGTACGCGCTGGACCTGCCACCCGTCGCGGAACGTCGCCGGTTCGCCCTGCGGCGTGCCGCCACGGATGACCTGCACCATCTCACGCATCAGCCGCACGAACGACCGCGCCCACATGTTGTTCGGTTTGACCTTCTCCCAGAGATCGTCGGGCGCGGAAATGTCTTCCAGCGGCCCGCCGGATTTGCCGAGCTCGAGCTTCGTCTCGCCGCTCAGTAGCAACGTGCCCTCACTTCCGGTCACCTGGCCCAGATGTCCCGGACCGTGGTGCGCGACGGTGGTCAGTGTGATCGTGGCGACGACGCCCTTACCGGTGCGCAGTACGCAGCTCGAAAAGTCGTCGGCGGTCACGGGACGCACGACTCCCGCTTCGTCTGTGCGCTGCTTGACGAACGTTTCGGCGACGCCTGCGACATGGGTGATTTCGCTGCCGCTCAAAAACCGGCACTGGTCGATCAAGTGCGATCCGACCGCGCCCAGGATGCCGCCGCCGCGCGCGGCGTCGAACCACCAGTTCCACGGTGCGTCGAACGTCTGCGGCCGGCCGTCGCCGCGCAGGTAGGGCTTGAGAGCCAGCTCGATATGCCACAGCTCGCCGATGGCGTTGGAGCGAATCAGCTCCCGCGCGCGGTGCCGGTTGGGTTCGTAGCGCAGCTCGTGGTCGATCCATGCCAGGCTGTCGGGATGCTGTTCAGATGCTGCCACCATTTGCGCCGCGTCAAACGCATCGATGGCCATCGGTTTTTCGCACAGCACGTGCTTCCCTGCCTCGAGCGCGGCGATCGCGTAGCGGGCGTGCGAATCCGGCGTCGACGAGATAACCACGAGATCCACCTCGGGTGAGCGAGCCAGCTCTGTTCCGTCAGTGAAGACATGCGGCAACCCGAAGTCGCGCGCCACGGCTTCCGCGTTGACGCGATGACCGCTCGCGATCGCGGTGGCCCTGGCACCGGGAACGAGCGCGAGGCCCGGCAATTGCACACGGCGGGCGAACCCCGACCCGATAAAGCCGACGCGCACATCCGCTGCCGTCATGGCTGGTAACCGCACGCCACCGTGTCCGCCCGCAGCGGGACGTCGTGATACTCGATGCGCGTCGGCGTTCGAATCGCGTTCTCGAGTCCCGAGCCCGCGATGCGGGCTCCGAGCCTGCCGTCTTCGCGCTGTACGTGAACGGTGCCGCTGTCGAGCACAAACGCGTGCGGCGTATCGCGGATGAAGTAACGGACCGCCACGATTGCCGCCGGTACGGCTGCCGTGTCACCCGGCGCCGCAACTTGATATGAACCCGACACCAGGCTGTCGCGGTAGCGCAGGCGCAGCAGCACGCCACTTCCCTCCGGGCTCGCAGACTCCAGCAGCACGGAGCTCTCACCGGCACAGCGATACATGGTCGCCGGAAGCGCGAACCGAATCGTGTCTCGAGGCGGAAACGCGACCATCGCCTGGAGCCGCCGCGGCTCGTCCGTGCCGCGGTTGCAGTGCGCCAGAACCAATAGCAGGGCAGGGGTTGCTCTCAGCGCAGCGATGGCGCCCCCCCGACTCCCAGCGATTTGCGCGCGGCCTCGGGACTGAGCGTGTGCGGCGCCAGCGCGGCAATCAGTCCCGCGGGCAACGGCGTCGGCTTCAATCGCTTCCGGTCGACGCACACCAGCACCATCCACCCGGCCGCGCCGAGCGCGTTCAAGTCGGCTCGGAAGACGTCGAAATGGAGTGTCAGCGATTTTGTCCCGACCTTGCCGACGTACGCGGCGATGCGTAACCGGTCATCGAGACGGGCGGGCCAATAAAACTCGCTATGAACGGCTTTGCGCGGCAGGAAGATGTCGTATTCGTCGAACATCCTCGCGTACGCCAGTCCGCAATGCCGAAACATTTCCGTCTCGGCGATCTCGAACAGCCGCACGTAGGAGCCGTAAAAAATGATCCCCGCGAAGTCAACGTCCGACCAGCGGACGTATTCCTCGATGACGAACGGTTGAGGCGCAGGGTCGGGGGGGGGCATCCCCCGGGGAAGCTAGGAGCCTACGGAGAGGCGCGGAAGCCGTCCATCCCGTAAGACTTGAGGCGCCGCCACAGCGTCGTGCGGCTGATCCCCAGGCGCCGCGCCGTTTCCGCCAGCTTGCCGCTCGTGTCCTGCAAGGTGTCGGTGATCGCCTGGCGTTCGCGTTCGGCTAGAGTGAGGGGACCGGCCGGGGGAAGGATTGCTGCTTCGCCGAGACTCTGGGCGCCGTTCTTGAGCGCGGAGAACCTCGCGCCGAGGCTCTGGAGGCGGTTGCGCACGTCGCCGTTTTGTGCATCGATGGCGCGCCGCGCGGAGGAATTGGCGTACAGCAGGCGCCCCTGTTGGTCGAAGATGACGATTCCCTCGGTCACGGAATCGATGACCGCGCGGACGAGGGGAGAGAACGTGCCAGGCATGGTGCCCGTAGGAGCGAGAGGTTTGTCGATCATGGGTTGGTCATCCTCATACAAATCTTGGGGGTCCAAGGTTTCATCGCGTACGAGCGAAGCTGTTAGGTTCGTGTCAAGATGAGACTCGGGGATAGGCCAAAAGGTTGCTGATTTGTTTCGGCTTGCGCCGCTGCGCCCAATCCCCATTATTGACCGTCAGGACAACAACGTGCCGAAAGACGCCACCGCTACACGCGCCACAATCCTTGCCGCCGCCGTCCACACGCTGCAGCGCGGGGGCATCGACGGGTTCTCTCTCGATGCGGTCGCGCGCCGGGCCGGGGTGGTCAAAGGCCTGGTCCTCTATCACTACGCATCACGCGCCCGGTTGCTGCGCGCGGCAGCGGCGCAGATCGCTGAAGCGCGCGACGCCGCTATCTCGGGCGCCCTTGCGAGCGGCCCGGGGACGGCGGGCCTCGATGCATGCTGGGAGGTACTCCGCCGCCAGACGGAAGACGGCACGGCCCGAGCCTGGTTAAGTGTCTGCGGGGCCGGCCTTATTGACCGATCGCCGAGGAATACAGGATTCGAAGCTGCCGCCCGTGACGCGATTGTCGACGGGTGCACCGCTGCGCTGATCGCGGGCGTGGCGCTTCCAGATGCACGCGACGCCTACGACGCGCTGTGGCTGTCCCTGCTGGAGGTTACTGGAAAGGCCTAACGGCGCCTCGGCCGCCGACCGCCGCGCATCACGCGCGCGCGATGCGCCGCACCTAAGCTCCGCAGTCCCTGCCGCAGCTCCTCGAGCGAGCTTGCCCGTACGGCCTCGTGCTTGCCGCGCGTCACCGTGTAACGCACCGGCCGATCGAACGGCGGAAGATCCTTCGGATGCAACCGGCGCGCCTGCCCTTCCTTGAGCCGCAGCCGGACGATCCCTCCAACCCCCTGCTCGACGTCGTAGTCGACGGGGACCCGGTCACCGTACAGGAAGACCGATGATGGCATGGCATCGAGCCGCTGCCGGTCCGTCTCCGGGATCGCGGCATCGGGATCGATCGCGATGCGGGAGGCCACAAATGCGTCCCAGGAATTCACGCCGGCGATCTGCGCCGCGATCTGCCCGGCGATGCGCTCCCCATTTGCCTGGGTGAGCCGCCCCCCCGAGCGCCGCCAGTAGTGACCGAACCGCTCCAGCGCGCGTCGCACCCTTCCCTGATCGGGATGGGGTGTCTCGCCGGCGAGCAGTGCCTGGACCAGCGCGCCCCGCGCGGAATCGGCCAGCTCCTCCGGGAATGGACTGGGCAACGCCTCGACTTCGCGATCGAGCGTGAAGCCGAAGTAGTCGACAGTCCGCACAACCATCAGCCCTTCCCGGCGGCGCTGCCGCTCGAACACCACGTCCGGCTTGCCGCGGCGCGCGTACCGGCGAATGGCGCGCTCCGGGACCTGCGTTCCCTCGATGCTCGCGCGCGGGACGCCGAAGCGGTCGGCAAAGTACCGTAGCGTTCCGGCGATCGCGCCCCAGCTGCCACACACCGAACTGCGGCTCACGCGCGCTTCGCGCCCGTCCGCGGTCTGTTCGTCGATCACGAGATCGAATGGCATAATCTTGGCCAAAAGGTCAGCAAAAAGCTCGAGCGTCTTCCGGTCTCCATAGGGCAACTTCTCGTGGAGGGGCACGTCGAGTTGGCGATAGACCGAGGCCGTCCCCAGGGCGATGTCTTCGATCGCCTTAACGAGCACGCCACGCTCCTCCGCCCAGCGCTCGATGTCGCCTTCGCGGAAGAGATGCCGCGGCAGGCCATACACCTCGCCCAGATACCCATGCTTGTTGACGGCCTCGGCGTAGACGTTGTAGGCCGTGATGTGATCGGAGCCTGGGACGATCAACCCTCCCAGTTGCCGCTCCTCGCGTGTCATGCGGTGCAGCGACTCGATGTTCGACGCGACAGCGACGAGCGCTACGAGCGGTGGCTCCGCGTGATAGAGCAGCTCGCCCCAGGGACGTTCCACCGGCATCGCTTCGACATCGCGGCCGTAAGTCGTTAGACGGCCGCGCTCTATCAGCCCGCGTTCCGTGAGCAGCGCGACGCTGTCGCGATAGGCCCGCCGATCGAGCGGGACCGGCAAGTCGAGCTCGGCCGCATCCACCGCAATTGCCGCACATGTGATCGCGACCCGCTCCGCGTCGCCAGCGAGCTGGAATTCGGGGGCGGTGGGGCGGAGGTCTTCGAATGCCAGGTCCCGGTCGCTGAGGATGTAGACCTCACCGTGCTGGACGCGGCCATGGACCCGACCCGCCATCTGCAGAATCTCGTTGGCACCCAGGTACGCCCGCGTCAGCACGTTCTTGCCGCGCTCAACGACGTTCGTGTAGCGGGCATCGTAAATCACCACCGTGTCCAGGCCGCGGATATTGAGCGCCGATTGGCCCGCCGCCGTCATCGCCAGCAGAAAGGGACGTTTGACCAAACCGTCAAGAAAAGGACGAATGACGCGAATCGGCTCGCCGCCATGGTAAAAGGCTGTCGCGAGGTTGGGCCAGCGGTCGCCGAGCTCCTTGGCGATCTGTTCGACCTCGGCGCGGGTGGGCACGAAGACCGCCACGCCGCGCCGCTCTCGGGAGACCCTCTTCATGAAACGATCGTTCAAGAACTCGAGAGGCTGCTCCGCCAGAACGTTCACCTGCGCCGCCTTGGCGGGATCGAAGGCACGCGTCTCCAGGACCTGGGCGGAGGCCAGGTATTCCGAGTAAAAGCTCGGGTCGACCGTCGCCGAGAGCCAGATGAAGCGGCAGCGCGCGCGCTTGCCCAGCGCCAGACAGAGCTCCATCTCGGCGGACGTCTGATGGATTTCGTCGACGACCAGGGTGTCCTGGGCGGTGATCAGACCATCCTGGAACCACCGCCGCGCAATCCCTGTGGTGACGATGACGACGTTCCAGGTCGGCGTCTCGGGCGTCGCTTCGCGTTCGCGATTCACCACGCCCACCTTGAGCGGCGCCTTCAGAATGGTTTCCGCCATCGTCCGGATCGCCAGCGTTTTCCCCGTGCCCGTGCCCGCCACGATGCCAAAGCCCTGATCGGAGCCCGCCAGCCGGCGAATGTCATCTCCGTGTTCCCGCTCGAGCAGCGTTTCCAACTTCAGTCCCAGCGCCAACTCGATCGTCTCACAGGCAGCTCGAGTCGGCGCGATGACGATGACCCGGCCGGTGGCTGGTTCGGCAGCGAGAAATGCCTGGGGGTCGGGGGGAAGGAAATGATCGCGGGATATGCGCACTGCTGGAATATAGAAGCCGAGAACTCAAACACCGTTCCCCCTCTCCGCAGGCGGAGAGGGGGTCAGGGGGTGAGGGCTACCAGCCGCGATGATAGCGGCGTGCGTGATATCGATGCGGTCGCGCGTAGTAGCGCGGACCCACGACGATGATTGGGGCAGGGTAGTAGCGATAGTAGTAGGGCTGGGCGTAGCGGTGATAGTACGGTCGATAGTAATATGGCCGGCCGATGACCACCCGACCGGCGAAGTACGGGTCTCCGAAACTCAAAGAGACGCCAACCCTGGTTTGAGCGCTGGCGCCGCCCGTAGCGAGACCAAACAACAGTCCGACGAGAATGAGCATGCGTTTCATGGCTGCCTCCTTGCCGTGTCTATACGGAAGAGCCGTGCCACGCTCGCCAATGCTCGTAAGTGATGTACTGTCAATGTGATGCGAGATAGTGCCGGATCCGGGGGATGTCCGCCAGCGGATACAGCTGTCCGTTCAGTCTCCGAAGCTGATTCCCAGATCTCTCGCGGTCGTGATGGTGTCGGAGTCGAGCGGCACGCGCCGCGGCGTCGCGATCGCCTCGGCCAGGGGGACGGCAACGATGCGCGGCGGCTGCAAGGCGACCATCATGCCGAACTGTCGCTCCGCAACCAGGCGCACCGCCGCGGCGCCGAACCGCAGCGCGAGCAGCCGATCGAACGTCGTGGGGCTGCCACCTCGTTGCAAATGTCCCAACACGAGCGAGCGCGTCTCTTTCCCCGTCATCTGCTCGATCGAGTGGGCCACTTTGTCGGCGATGCCGCCGAGCCGTTCGTGCGCGGGATCGATGAGCGACACCGCGCCGCCTTTTGGGACCGCACCCTCCGCTGCCACCACAATGCTGAAATGCCGGCCCTCCGCTTCGCGCCGCCGGATCCTGTCGCAGACCTTGTCGATGTCGAACGGGATTTCGGGAATCAGGATCACGTCGGCGGATCCGGCCAGACCCGCGTGGAGCGCGATGAACCCCGCGTTGCGGCCCATGACCTCGACGACCATCACCCGCTCGTGACTCTCCGCGGTCGAGTGCACTTTGTCGATGGCGTCCGTTGCGGTGGCGACCGCGGTATCGAATCCAAAGGTCGCGACCGTGGCGCCGACGTCGTTGTCGATCGTCTTGGGCACACCGACGACGGGCAGGCCCTTCTGCCACAGCGTGTGGACGATGCCGAGCGTCCCCTCGCCGCCGATCGCGATCAAGGCATCGAGGCGATTCGCCCGAAAGGATTCGAACAGCTCCTGCGTGCGGTCGCGCTCCTCCCAGGAGCCGTCGGGCCGCTGCACGCGCCATTTGAGAGGATTACCGCGATTCGATGTCCCGAGGATTGTGCCGCCGAGGTGGGTGATGCCGCGGACTTCCTGCGGGCCGAGGGGCACCAGCTCGCCCTCGCCGAGCAGACTCCCGAACCCGCGCTTGATGCCGACGCACTCCCACCCGCGATGCACCGCCGTGAGTACGGCGGCACGGATGACGGCATTCAGTCCGGGCGCATCGCCGCCGCCGGTGGAGATGGCAAGTCTCACCGCTTGCCGACGGCCGCCTCGCGAATCAACCGCACCACTTCACCGGGCTCGGCATGGCGCTTCAGGGCTTTCTTGGAAAAGACGCGGCGCCCGTCGGCCTCTACTTCAAAGACGCCGCCTGAGGATTGGATCAACCGCACCTCGGCATGCGGGTAGGCATCGCGGATCTCGGCCGCCAGACCGGTGGCCCGAGGCTCGTAGTTTCAGATGACGCAGTATTCAATCGTGACGGTCATGGCGTGAACGATAGTCGTGCTTGACATGGTGCGCCACGGCGCCGACTTTGCGCGATGGTCTCGGCAGCGCCGGCGTTGTTCGTCCGTGTTGCGATTTCCCTCGCCGCCCTCGTCAGCTTCGGCGCCGGGATTGCTGCCTTCGCCAGCGGCGCAGTTCCAGCCGGCGAAAACCTGCCGCTCGCCGGCGCGCTGCTCGTGCTCGCCGCCGCGTTCTCGCGCCGCTACGGCATTGCCCTCCCGGGCAACGGGTTCTCCTCCTACGTCGTCGGCGTGCTGCTGTTCGCCATTCTCGATCGCGGCTGGGCATTCGCCGCGATCGTCGCGCCGTTCGCGATGCTGGTCGGCGACGTCGTGCTGCGGCGACTGCCGCTGCGCGCCGCGTTCGGCAACGCCGCCCATCTCACTGCGGGGTCCACCTTCGTGGGTCTGATGTACGCGCGGGTGAGTGGCGCGACGGGGGCGGCGGCGCTCTCGGGCGACAACGTCGGTGCGGTTGCGCTGACCATCGTCATCCTGCCCATCATCGTGAACGGCACGTTTTACCTCGAGCTCGCGCTGGGGCAGACGATCGCGTGGGTGGACGCGCGGCTCACGCTGCGCTGGGAATCCATCGTCTGTCTCGTATCGGCGGTGCTCGCCGTCGGGTGGCTGGCGCTGCTCCATGCGACGCTGCCGGCAGGCCCCCGCGTCCTCGTCACAGCCGGATTGGCGATGGGGACCGCGGGCAGCCTGTACGTGCTGCGTCTCGGCGTCCGCGCCGACGAGCTGCACCTGATTCAGCGCCTGGCGCAGGTGATCGCCGCCGAGCTGACGCTGACCGAGAGCTTCAAGCGCGTGCAGGAGCTGACGCGCCAGCTGGTGCCATGGGAGCAAATGGGATTCGCCCGATACGACGCGCGCACGCGGCAAATGGAGCTCGTGGCTGACACCGCCGCCCAGCCCGGGAAGGCGTTCCGATTCGATTCCGATGCGGGCCTCACCGGCGAGGCGCTGCGCTTGCGCCGCCCGGTTGTCGCGCACGGCCTCGCCTACGATCAGGTCGTCGTCCCCGGCGCCGAGGTACCGGGCTCGGAGATGCTCGTGCCCCTCTACCATGCGGGGCAGCTCGTCGGCCTGTGGAGTGTCCGGCATTCCGACCCCACCATGTATCGCCAATCGGACGGTGAGCTGCTCGAGCTGCTCGCGCCGCAGCTTGCCTTGATGGTCGCGATCGATGGCTCCCTGCGGCCCGTCACCGGCGCCTCCGATCAAACGATGCAGTACGTGCAGACGCTGACCGCGACGACCGAGGAGATCCATGCCTCGAGCGAGGAGGTCGCGGCATCGGCGCGACGCGCCAGCCACGGCGCGGGCCAGGCGGCGAATCTCGTCACCACGGCGGCGGGCGAAGCCGCACGGTTGAAAGAGAGCGCCGCCGAGCTCGCCGCCGCCGGCGATCGTACGCGCGAAGCGGGGTCGCAGATGGAAAAGACGGCCGACCGCGTGCGCACCGGTACGCAGAACGCCGTGCGGCAGCTGACCGATCTCGGGGCTACAACCGAGGAGAGCGCGGCGGAAGTCGGCCGGCTGCGTGACGTCGCGACGCAAGTCGAACGGTTCTCCGAAACGATCGGCTTCGTGGCCAACCAGACGAATCTGCTCGCCCTGAATGCGACGATCGAAGCGGCGCGGGCGGGAATTCACGGACGCGGCTTCGCCGTGGTCGCCGATGAGGTGCACAAGCTCGCGGAAGCGAGCGGCCGTGAGGCGCGCAACGTGGGCAAGGCGGTGCAGGACACCCGCCGCGCCTTGGATCGCGCCGCGCAGCTGATCGAACGGATTCGCGGCGACCTGGGGCAGGTCGTCCAGAACTCCGCCGAGTGGGTACAAGATCTCAATCGCATCGCCGAGGCAGCGGCCGAGACGGCGCGCGCGGGCAAGCAGGTCGCCGAGTTCGGTCGCCAGAGCGCGGAGCTGGCCACGAAGATCACCGAGACGCTCGGGCAGGCACGGGCGGGGGCGCAGACCTCCAGTCAGGAAGCGGAGGCCGTTGCGGCGGCGGCGGCCGAGCAGCTGCGGGCCATCCAGGACCTCGCCCATGGTGCGGCCGAATTGTCGGCCCTCGCCGAGCAGCTGTCGCAGGCACTGCGTTTCATCCGCGGGGGAAATGGTCATCCGTAAACCGATCGCCGCGGCGGCGGTCGTACTCGTGGCGACAAGCGTGGCAAGCTGCAGCGGAGACTCCGGCTCGCCCACCCCTGCCGCTCGCATCGACTACGTCGCCGGCGCCATCGAGCCGATTCTCACGCGCGGCGAACGGTTCGTGATCGAAGGCCTCGGCTTCGGCACGGCACCCGGCACGGTGCTGCTCACGAAAATCAACGGCGGCACGATCGAGGCCGCGGTCGCCGACTCCGCATGGACGTCGTTCACGATCACAGCCGTCGTGCCCGATTCGGCGGCCACCGGAACCGAAGCGCTGGCCGTTGTCACCGCGGCGGGAACGACGATCCTTGCGACGGTCCACGTCCTGCCACGGTCATTCTTCGATCCAGACACGATGGCGTGGACGGCGCGGGCGACGTACCCGGGCGCGACCGCCGGCATTGGACTGACGGCGGCCGAATTTCCCGAGCCCGGCGGCATCCTGCGCACCACGCTGTACGCGGCCGGCGGCGCAGAGCCACCGCTGATGACGCCGGACTCCGGCGTGTATGTCGCGCGCGCGACGGCCGGAGGAGGCGGGGCGATCGACGGCTGGACACGCCAGCACGACACGACGGTACAGGCGCGCAGTCGCGTGCTTCCGGCGCCGCGTGCCTTCGCCGCCGCCGCGGTGGCGACGCGGTACAATTCCCGGTTTCCGGGGACCGCATTGTACGTCATCGGCGGCATCGACCGGTCGGGAACCGCGCAGTCCTCGGTGTTCGCCGCCGACGTGACGGCGGACAGTGTGATCGGCCGTTTCGTGTTCCTGGAGCCGTTACCGGCGCCGCGCGCGGGAGCGATCGGGGTCGTGCGTCACGGCAGGATTTACGTCATCGGCGGAACGGACCAGCTCGGCCAGCCGCAGAGCTCCGTCTACATGGGTCGCATCGGGGCGAACGGGCACATAGACGGCTGGTACCTGCAGCCGTCGCTCGTCGGGCCGCGGGCGTATGGGGCCGGACTGGCGCGCGACCTTCGGGTCATCGCCATCGGGGGAGTCGCCGACAGCGTGCCCCCTGGCGGGGGCGTCGGAACCGGGACCCAGCGGCTGGTGACGGGCGATACGGCGGCCGTAAGCCTGCTGTCGGGATTCTTCACGGGCGCGTGGGGCGCGGGACCGGCATTGCTGCCCGAAGGCCGGTCGCAGTTCGCGCTCCTCGACCTCGACTCAACAGTGTTGATCGTGGGCGGAATGTACGGCGGTGCAGGCAGTAACTCGGCGGAGACGCTCGCGGCGGCGGTCAACGACGACTCCTTGAGTCCGTTCGCCGGTGCCGTCGGCACCAATCGCATCGCCGACTTGATGTGCCTGACGGAGCCAGCCGGAACCCTGATTGGCCCCGCCGGGGTCGCGTGGCATGAGGCGGATGGGACGCACCGAGGACTGGTGGTCGGCGGAGCCGATTTAGCCACGCAGGGGCCCCGTAGCTGCGCCTGGGGTTTCTGAATGCGAGCCTAATTATTAAAGTGTGAAGTGCCGCTAACCACGGGGAGAGACATGCGCGCGCGGACAACGCTGGTGCTGCTCGGTCTCATTGCCGTTCCTGCCCTTTGCATCGGCCAGCACGCCCATCAGTTCGAAATCGGCGCGTACGCGTCGTTCACGCGTTACGACCGCGCCTTTAGTCTGGACCATCAAATCGGCGGCGGCGGGCGTCTGGGGTACTTTTTCAGCCGGGCCATCGGGGCAGAAGCCGAATTCGGCTATCAGCAACCGGCACCAGCCAGCGGCGGCGCCAAGGCGGCGCTCGCGTTATGGAGCGGCAGCCTTACCCTCAATGTCGGAAACGAGAACAACCTCTTCTATATCCTCGGGGGCTACACGCGCCTCGAGTTCAGTGATCACCCATCCTACAGCTTCACCGACAACGGCTTTCATGGCGGGATTGGGGACCGGATGTTTTTCGGCGACCGGGTCGCCGTTCGGATCGAAGGACGAGCGATCTACTCCCCGAAGACCGGCTTCTCGAGCGGCAACTGGGCGGGACACATCGTCGGCTCCGCCGGGCTGTCGATCTTCACCGGGCCGAGCGGATTCCGGGACGCCGATCAGGACGGCATCGCGGACAAGAAGGACGCGTGCCCCGGAACACCGGCCGGAGCGGTCGTCGATGCGGTAGGATGTCCCAGCGACTCCGACCGCGACAAGGTCTACAACGGGCTCGACGCGTGCCCAAACACGATCGAAGGAGCGGAAGTCGACGCGCGCGGCTGTCCGAAGGATGCCGACGCCGATGGCGTGTACGACGGGATCGACAAGTGTCCCGGGACGGCAACCGGGGCGCGCGTCGATGCGACCGGCTGCCCAACCGACGCCGACACGGATGGGGTGCCTGACGGTCCCGATCAATGCCCGAACACGCCGGCCGGCGCGACCGTCGACGCGACGGGCTGTCCAGTCGACAGCGACCACGACGGCGTGCCCGACGGCATCGACAAGTGTCCCAATACGCCGGCAGGAACCGAGGTCGATACGGCGGGATGCCAGCGCGCCTCGGACACCGACGGTGACGGCATCGACGACACCAAGGACAAGTGCCCGGGCACCGCGGCAGGCACGCGGGTCGACGCGGCAGGGTGCCCGATTCTGTTCACGGAAGCGAAGACCCCCGTGGTGCTCCGCGGCGTGACGTTCGAAACGGGTCGCTCGGCGCTGAAACCCGATTCGTACACGATTCTCGACATCGTGGCGGCGTCGCTTATCGCCAACCCCGAAATCAAGATCGAAATCGGGGGCCACACCGATAACACCGGATCGTCGGCGACGAACACGCGTCTGTCGCAGTCGCGCGCCGACGCGGTGCGGACCTATCTGGCCAGCAAGGGCGTCTCGCCGGATCGCATGGTCGCGAAGGGGTATGGGGCGTCGCAACCGGTCGCGCCCAACACCACGGCGGCGGGCCGGGCGCAAAACCGGCGCGTCGAGCTGCGGCAGACAAACTGAGGCGGAGGCTCACGTGACAAAGGTCGCGGTCCTATTGGGAGTGTTGGTGTTGCGTTCCACCACTCTCACGGCACAGTACGAGCGCCGCTACGAGGTCGGCTTGTTTGGCGCGTTCACGAAGTACGACAAAGGCTTCAACCTCGCCGATAAGATCGGGGGCGGCGTGCGTTTCGCGTACGGCCTGACGCCGATGCTCGGCCTGGAGGTTGATGCGCTGTTCCAGGCGCCGCAGGACGTCGGGCCATCCGCGCAGATCGAGCCGCTGATCGGCAGCGCCAGCCTCGTCGTAAACGCGCTGAACGCCAGCCGGATGTCGGTCTACGTCCTCGGCGGATACTCGCGGCTCGATTTCGGCGCGACGAGCCCATACGAGTTCACCGATGGCGGATTTCACGGCGGCGCGGGCGCAAAATTCTTCATGAGCTCGCGCTTGGCGCTGCGGTTTGAAGCGCGCGGCATCTACACACCGACGACGAACGGCTCGTTCGGCCAGAAGAGCGCCACCCATCTCGTGGGGTCGGCCGGACTCGCATTCTTCCAATCAGACGGCCCGCCCGCGGCGGATGCCGATCACGACCGTGTCTCGGACAAGAAGGACGCGTGCCCCGACACGCCGCTGGGAGCGACCGTCGACAACCGTGGCTGTCCCGCAGATGCGGACAGCGATGGGGTGCTCAACGGGATCGATGCCTGCCCCAACACGCCGACCGGTGCGACGGTGGACGCCACGGGCTGCCCACACGATCAGGACGGCGACAAGGTGTTCGACGGCATCGACCAGTGCATTGATACCCCCGCCGGCGTGACGGTCGATGAAAAGGGCTGCCCGCCGACGCCGGGAGACAGCGACGCTGACGGCGTCAACGATCTCCTCGATAAGTGCCCGGCGACGCCCGCGGGCGCGACCGTCGATCCGACGGGATGCCCGATCGATTCCGATCACGACACCGTGTGGGACGGGCTCGATAAGTGCCCGGACACGCCGGTGGGCGCCACCGTCGATAGCAACGGCTGCCCGCTCGATTCCGACGGCGACAAGGTGTTCGACGGCATCGATCGTTGCCCTGATACGGCCGCCGGAACGCCGGTCGATTCGTTCGGATGCCCGGCCGACGCCGACAAGGATGGCGTGGGGGATGGCTTCGATAAGTGTCCCAACACACCGCCCGGGACGCCCGTCGATGCGACCGGGTGCCCGCCGGCAAAGGATACGGACGGCGACGGGGTCATCGATCCGCAGGATCGTTGCCCCGGCACGCCGGCGGGGTCGCGCGTAGATCAGTTCGGCTGCTTGATCCTCTTCGAAGAGCGCGCACCCGCGGCACCGGGAGCACCGGCGCCGGCGCGGCCGACGCTGATTCTCCAGGGCGTGAACTTCCAGAGCGGCCGCTCGGTCCTCACCGCCGCCTCGTATGCGGTCCTGGACCAGGTCGCCGCGTCGCTCGTCGCGAATCCCGAGATTCGCATCGAGATCGCCGGGTATACCGATTCCACGGGTACCAGGCTGAAAAACCTGCAGCTGTCGATGGGGCGGGCAGGAGCCGTGCAACACTACCTCGCGCGCAAAGGAGTCAGTCCTTCGCGGATGCGGGCGCGGGGCTATGGCGCATCGGGCTACATCGCCCCGAACGCGACACGGGAGGGCCGCGCGCAAAACAGGCGAGTAGAGCTGCACAAGCTGAACTAGGCCCTGCACAGCGTTCCTGTTCGAGGGTCGGGACAAGCAAACAGTCCCGACCCTTAGTATTTTCTCTCGCCCCGATCCGACCGAGCGTAGTATGCATTTGCAACATGTGCGGCGTAGCATCTTCATCGCACTGGCGGCCGCCCTGCTGGCGGGGGGGGGGCCCGCGGTTGCACAGCAGCGACGTGCTCGCCGCCCTGCGCCGCCCCCCCCCCATCCGCCCGCCGCCCCTCGCCGCGCCATCGCCGCCGCCGTCATTCCCACGCCGCGGTCGATCCTGGGTTTCGATCCGGGCGACGACCGCAAGCTCGTCGAATGGCCGATGCTGGTGCGCTATTTCGAAGCACTCGCCAAGGCGAGCCCGCGCGTGGAATACCGGGAGCTGGGCAAGACGACGCTCGGCGCGCCGTTCATCGCGCTCGCGATCTCGAGCCCGGAAAACCTGCGCCGCCTCGACTATTACCGGCAGCTCAACGCCGGCCTCGCCGATCCCAGAACGTTCCGCACCGCTCGAGCCGCGCGCGACGCACTGACCAACGGCAGGACCGTCGTTCTGATCACTTCGAGCATCCATTCGACCGAAGTGGGAGGGCAGCTCTCGCCGGTGGCGCTGGCATACCGGCTGGCGACCGACACGGGCGCTGCCACGCGGGCGATCCTGGACAACGTGATTCTCTGGCTCGTGCCGTCGCTCAATCCCGACGGCGTCACGATCGTGGCGAAATGGTATAACCGGACACTCGGCACCACCGCCGAGGGAACGTCTCCGCCCGAGCTGTATCACCACTACACGGGGCACGACAACAACCGCGACTGGTACGCGTTCACACAGGTCGAGACACAGCTGACGGTGGATTCGCTGTACAACGTCTGGCACCCGCAGATCGCGCACGACATCCATCAGATGGACGCCAACGGCGCGCGGCTGTTCCTGCCGCCCTATCTCGATCCGGTCGAGCCGAATGTCGATCCGCTGCTGATCGATGGCGTGAATGCACTGGGCACCGCGATGGCGTGGGAGCTCAGCGGCCAGGGCAAGACCGGCATCTCGATCAACTCCACGTACGATGCGTGGACCCCGGCACGCGCCTACCAGCACTACCACGGCGGCGTCCGCATTCTGTCCGAGACGGCGAGCGCCGACCTCGCGACCCCCATCGACGTCCCATTCGACCACCTGCAGGCCCGCTCCCGCGGCTACAACCCACGCGAGCGGTCGTGGAATTTCACGAACCCGTGGCGTGGTGGCCGCTGGACGCTGCGCGACATCGTGTCATATCAGACCGATGGTGCGTACGCGCTGCTGGTCCACGCCGCGCATGACCGCGAGCGCTGGCTCGCGAACTTCTTCACGGTCGAAACGCGAGCAGTGCGCGGCTGGGGCGCACGCGAGTGGCCGTACGCGTACGTCATACCGGCTCGACAAGACTCCGTCGCACTGAGCGCGTTGCTCGGGATCCTGCGGCGCGGCGCGGTCGAGATTCGCACGGCGCTGCAATCGTTCAGCCTGCAGGGCCAGCGCCACAGCGCCGGCACGTACGTCGTCGTATTGCGGCAGCCCTACGCGCCATTCGCCAAGACACTGCTCGAGCCGCAGCACTACCCGGATCGCCGGCTCTACCCCGGCGGTCCCCCGGAGCGGCCATACGACGTCACGGCGCACACGCTGCCGTTGCTCATGGGCGTCACGGCCATCGTGGCAAATGACTCATTACGCGTTCCGTTGTCGTCGCCGATTACGCCTCGATCCGTCACTCCCGTTCCCCCTCTCCGTGAGGACTCCGTCCCACGCATCGGCCTCTACACATCGTACGATGCCGCCATCGACGAAGGCTGGACGCGGTGGGTGTTCGACAACTGGAAGGTGCCGTACACGTCGCTGGTCGATTCCGTGGTACGCGCGGGCAAGCTGCGTGATCAGTTTGACGTGATCATCCTTCCCGATCAACCACCGCGTGAAATTCTCGAAGGGTTGCCGCCGCGCTACCCCGCTCCGTACGCGGGAGGCATCGGTCCCGAGGGAAGTGAGTCGCTGCGGCAGTTCGTCGTGGATGGCGGCACGCTGATCGCGTTGAACGAAGCGAGCCGTTTTGCGATCCAGGCGTTGCTGCTGCCGGTGCGGAACGTGCTCGAGGCCGTGCCCGACGAAGACTTCTACGCGCCCGGCTCGATTTTCCGGCTCGAGCTCGACACGACACACGCGGTGGCGCGGGGACTGCGGAGCGAGACGATCGGGTGGTTCCAGGGCGGCCCGGCGTTCGAAGTGCTCGATTCGACGGTCACACACGTGATCGGCAGCTGGCCGAAAGATCCGGCGCGTATCCTGCTCTCGGGCTGGGTCCTGCACCCCGACCGCATCGCGGGGAAGGCGGCGATTCTCGAGGTGCAACAAGGTTCGGGACGCGTGGTCCTGTTCGGCATTCGGCCACAGTATCGAGGCCAGAGCATCGCTACTTACCCGTTGCTATTCAACAGCTTACGGTTGAAATGAGGAGTTAATCCTTGCCCGTGCGGGGGTCAATTTCCTATGTTGATGGCCCCTATGAAGTTGGCTCGGCAGGCAGGTGCTCTCGTGCTCTGGGCCGCGACGGCGAGTCGCGGCCTTTTTGCCCAACAGTTGCCGGCTTCGCCCGACAGCATGCAGCTGCGCGGCGTCGAGCTCCGCTACGTCCTTCCCGAGCCGCTGTTCGACAACTCCCCAACCGCGCAGCCGGTCAAAGCCCTCTACGTCAATGCGTGGGCGTTCGGATCGAGCAAGCTCGCGCAGCTCGTGCGCCTCGCCGATTCGACGGAGATCAACGCTTTCGTCGTCGACGTGAAGGACGATACCGGTTGCCTGCTCTATCCATCCGAAGTGAAAGTCGCGCAGGAGATCGGCGCGACGCGCTGCGTGCGCACGCGCGACGTGCAGTCCCGGCTCGACACGCTGCACGCGCATGACATTTACGCGATCGCGCGTATCGTCGTCGCCAAGGATCCGCTGCTGGCCGAGCGGCGGCCCAGGTGGTCGGTGCAGAACCGCGACGGCAGCGGGTTGTGGCGCGATCGGATCGGCATCGCGTGGGTCGATGCGTACAACGATTCGGTGTGGATCTACGCGGGGCAGCTCGCCGAAGAAGCGGTGCGGCTGGGATTCAACGAAGTGCAGTTCGACTACGTGCGTTTCCCCGACGAGCCGAAAGAAGCGATGGCGCAGGCCGTCTTCGCCGCCCGCCAGCGCGGCGAAACACAGCGGGAAGGCGTGCAGGCGGGCATCGCGATTCTCGCCAACCGGATCCAGCCGCTCGGCGTGCCGATCACGTTCGACATCTTCGGTCTCACCGCGTCGGCCACGGGCGATCTCGGCATCGGCCAGGTATGGGAGGATTTCATCAGCGTCGCCGACGTCGTGTTGCCGATGGTGTACCCGAGCCATTACTACCGGGGGAGCTACGGACTCGCGTGGCCCAACGGCGAACCCTATCGTGTGGTCCGGAACGCGCTGCGCGAAGCCATCGAGCGCTCGCGGCCGTTCGTGAAAGCGGCGACGATCCGTCCCTTCCTCCAGGCGTTCACACTCGGGCGCCGCAAGCCGCGTTACACCCCTCACGAAATCCGCGAGCAGATCCGCGCGGCCGAAGAGTTGGGCATCAGGACGTGGGTACTCTGGAATCCTCGCAGCGTGTATCAGCGCGATTCGCTCCGCCCCTACCGTGACGTCGCCACGATTACCGGTGGCGGGGGCGCTCAGTAGCACCATATTTCCCACATGAAAAAGCTGTTGCTTCCCCTGGCGCTGGCCGGGACGCTCGGCGCGTGCTCCGACGCGGGCGGCGTCGACCCCGATGCGATTCCTGGAGCCCATCTCGTTGCGGTCCGCATGGCGCTCGACTCGGCGTTCCTGCACGATACGACGTTGGATTCAGCGTTCACCGGCGACTCCGGCCTCTACGCGGTGATGTCCAATCTCGCTTTCTTTTTCCTCGATCGGGCTTCGCGGATCGGCCAGGGAAGCGATACCACGCGCGTGGTGGGAATCGAGTTCGACATCGACGCCGACCAGGGCGCATCGCACATCACGAGCAACTTCACCACGATCCTGGCGTGGAAGGGTTTCGACTCGACGACCGGCACCATGGATTCGGTGTTTTTTCTGCTCGGCTCGGGACGGGCGCCGGTCAGCGATTCTCTATGGACCCGCTTCACTCTCGATACCGCTGGCACCGGCACGGGCTTCGTCATCCACCAGGCGGTGGACTCGACGACGACGAAGTGGCTGGCACGCGGCGGGCACGTGCGCACCACGTCGAGCCGGTACGGCTCGGCGCTGGGGACCGCGTCGTTCTCGGTCTATCGTGGCATGCTGAATGGCGAGTTCGCGATCACCGCGAAGTCGGTTCCTGATTCCACGACGACGGTGTCGTCGGCTCTGGACTTTGGAAGTGGGGCGCGCGCGGTGAAGGTGAAGATCCGCGGCACCCTACCCTGATTTCGCGCTCTCCAGCACCATCCCCGGCTCCCACGCGGCGATGTAACGGGTGATCGCCGAGGTCATTGTCTCAGAAACCAGCCTTCTGGAGGAGTGTCACTGGCGTTTGTTTCGTCTATGTGCAGAAGCTCAAGTACCTCCTCGACGTCCTCTACGTTCGGTACGTCCGTGGGAGCCGGCCAGTGCCCGAATCCGATGGTATGGGGAATGACGTACTCTCTGGACCACTGCCGGATCGCGTCTAGTGGAAACCGTCTCGCCTCTCCTCTCCCTGCGACTCGTACATACCTTGCGTTGTCGCGTTCTGATGCCGACCCGAAATGCTGAGCTACAGCTCCCATCACAGAGCGATATGTGTTGTCCTCGTCTACTGTCGTCACCGGCTCACAATCAACAAGCAACGCCCCGTCTCTTGAATTGCTCGAAGTGCAGACAACGGGTTTCGGGAGACCTGATAGCACGGCGGCCGCCTGCTCGGTCGACAATCGGGCCGAACCCCTACTGAACGATACCAGCCCTGTATCCGCAAGTTTGGTCGACAACGGCAGAGCTACACGTAAAACCATCAGCTCCAGCTTGGCAGCTTCCAGTGACGTGTCCGGGTGCGAAAACTTACGGTCCAATTGCCCTTCTCCTAGATTCGCTACTCTCTCGTGGCTGGGCATCGTGATGCTCAGGCAAGCATAAGCGACGAGACCCGCCATGGAGAGTGTCAGGGACCATCCAGATCGAGGGCTCCCGACAATTCGCACGATGTGCCAGGGTTGGCGACATGCCCTGACCGTGTGGCTCATCGGGCGCGTGTGTAAGAGGCGGGTGGTTGTGTTCAAATGTGACCGAGCCTGTCAATCAATCGCTCGATTCTCGTACCCCGCTCGTTGATCGGTCCATCAGGGGAAAAGCCGGTCTCTCCCAACTCCGCCGCGAGTGCCTGTCGCAGCGCCTCACGCTGCTCCTCGGTTAGTGGTTGCATAACGCGGTCAACGAGGAATAGGAGAGAGGCCGCCTGTTTCGCGATTACCTCCCGTAGAAGCAGGAAATCCTGTTCATCAAGCACCGGCATCATTCCTACTCTCCCTCTCTAGAACCGCCACCCCAACCGATTTCGGGCCCAAGTCGTTACTATCTGACCGAATTGATTCAGTATCACGGCTGCACTTCGACCTCCATAGAAAACACGTCCACCACCTTGTCGAGCAGTCGTCACTGGGTTTCTCACCGCATCCAATATCGCCTTCGGGGCGACGCCGTGACCGTCGCGGCCTATCGCCTGCGTCAATCCATGGAAGGTGCCATCGTGATTGTAACCCGCAATCTTGCCAGCGACGGGACCCCGCGTAGTTAGTATGAGCATGGGGTAATTCGTCGTTGCTTCATCTATGTCCCTCTGTGCCTCCTCAGTCATCCCAACACATCCCCAGGCGCACAGTATGGCCGTCAACTGCTGCCCCATGTCCGTCCTTAGCCACGCGCGAACGCTGTTTGGCCAGTCCCACACCGGCACGGGCGGCGGTTTGGGCCGCCCTCCCCCTCCCGATTCAGTGCCCTCTCCGGTGACTAGGCCGTCGTTCCAGATGAGGACGCGGCCGTCTCCACCGTCGTCACCGCCAACGCAGTCGCTGGCAACCATTGGTTCGCCCTTATTCCCTTGACCTTCCTTCTTGAGATCCTGTAGGTCGTCACAAAGTCCGAATGGGTCACGCCGATTGACGGGGTCGTTGTTGGCGTACGCATAGAGGTTCAGACCACCTGCAATACCTATCGGATCCTCCGACAGGAACCGGCCCACTTCTGGATCATAGTACCGCGCCCGCATGTAGTAGAGCTTTGTCATTTGATCGTACTCTCGCCCTGCCATGCGGAAACGTGTGACGACACCTGTGTCGGATTCCGCGTCTCCCCAAACTGTCGTCCAATACTGTTTGCGTATGGCGCCGCCGGATAGGTTCGCGATCCCGCGGATCGTACCGATCTTTGGATCAGCGATCGCTACACCGGTCCACGCTGCACCCTGCGAGTTCTTGATGGCAAACAAACGATCCGCGCCGGGTTCGTAGCCGTACTCGACCTTCAACGCGTGCGCGCCGTTGACGTCCAGAATGACGTGATCGCCGTCATAGACGTAGCGCTCAAAGGTCCCGTCCGCTGCAGTTCCAGAAACTCGCCGCCCCAAAGCGTCATAGCTATACGTCGCGATGAGCCCGCCGCCATTCCGCACCTCGACCAAGCGACCGAGTGCGTCCCACGTGTAGGTGTACGAAGCACCGGGGCCTGTCTTTGACAAAGCATTTCCGTTCGCGTCATACGAAATGGTGTAGCCCTTGAACGTCTGCGTGCGGTTGCCCGGCCCGATCGCCGCATTGGCAGCAGAGTCGGTCCTGTTGCCTGCTAAATCGTAGGAGTAGGCGAGTCCTTCGGAGCCGTACTCGTTGAAGCAGATCCCTTGAGTGAGTGCACAGCGGTTCGCAATACGTCCTGCCGGGTCGTACGAGTACACTGACATGCTCGGCGGCAATAATCCGTGGCCTGGGAATTCCTCGCTCCTCGCTCGTTCCAGGGAGTCGTAATGCCAAAAGGTTCCAAAACTCGCGTCCAGGCTCGCGATGCTGAAGCTATCGGACGACGCCGAATGACTGCTATTGAACACTCTCTCCTGGAACCAGTTGCCGCCGAGTCCCGGATTGTAGGTTCGCCGGTCGGTCAGCAATTCGCTGTTGTGGCGGAAGGCGACACAAGCAGAAGCCGCGCACAACGTATCGAGCACCCCCGTGGAGGCGTTGTAAACATGCCTCGTCAGATTGCCGCCGTTCGGCGCAGACCGATTGATCAATCGGTCACGGATGTCGTATGTGTAGGTAAGCTGATAGGTGACGCCGCCCAGCATCGCTTGTCGAGTAGTTGCCAAACGTCCCGCCTGATCGAAGGCGGACGAATCCCGTTGGTTCGCGTTCCAGGCGACCATCCACCGTCCTGCCGGATCGTATTTGAACGAGTCGACGGGGAAATCAGGCCCTGATCGCGACAGCGCCCTGCCTGCGAGGTCGTACGTTATCGTAATGACATCGCCACGGCGTGTGCGAACGGTTCGGGTGTTACCAGACTCGTCGTATTTCAAGGTGTCGGCCTTCGTGGTGTCGGCGAGATCATGGCGTGCAACGAGCAAACCGAGTGGATTGTACGTGAACTTGTAGATCTGTCCCTTGGGATCGATCACTCGATCAAGTGTCGTCGCGCCGTAGACGTAGCGCGTGACGTAGCCCAGGGGGTTCTTCACCTGCGTCATGCGATTGAGGGGATCGTACTGATATGTGTAGAGTCCTGAGGCAGGAATCCAGGCGCTGTCCACGCGGCCGGCAGGGTCGTAATGCACACGAAAGACACTGCCTTGCGGATTCGTGACTTGGCGGACGTTGCCCCAAGTACTGTCGTGCTGTATTCGTGTCACGTGTTGTGCCCCGTCCCTCACGACGGTATCGCGTCCAAGCGCGTCAGGTAGGTGTGTCGAGTAGATCAGAGCTCGGTTCGCACCGAGCACGCTGTCGACTGCGCCCGCGGGTCCACGGCTGCCGGTATGGTATACAACATCAAGCCTCGTGACGTCGCCCGTTATCCTCGTGACGCTTGCGTTGGATCCGTATTCGTACGTGATCGTGCGTCCTGTCGTGCTGTCCTTGCTCTGACAGATCAGATATCCACAACTGGTGAACCCATTCATGTATGACCACCGCGTGGCGTGGCCGTTGGGTTCGGTCATGACGAGCGCACGGCCGAGCGAGTCTCGGGTAACCGTGGTCGCTTCGCCATACGGTCCAACCAGTTTGGTTGGCGCCCCAAAACGGTCCAGCGCGGCCTTAATCGTGTCGTTTCGCGGGCCGATCAAAAACGCATAGAGCGTATCCGAGCGGATGGCGAGCTTCTTGGTCGCGGTGTCGGTGCCAGCTCGATCCGGTTGCCACACGGTTCGCTCGGGGGCTCGTACGATCGCTCTCGGGCGCACGCTCGCGCCGGTGAAGATCTGCATCGTCGGGGCATAGGTCGTGTCCATGCGCCGGAGCGCGTCGTAGGTGAAGCTAGTGACGGCGCCTGCTCGGTCGGTCACAGTGCTGAGGAAATTGTTGCCGTCGTACGTCAGGTTGGTCGCCAAACTATCTGGGTCAGTTATTCGGTAAAGTCGCCCGCTCCCGTCAATCGCGTAGCTGGTAACCCGCCCCGCGGGGTCGGTGACGGACTGAAGCTTCCCGCTGACATACGCGAGTGCGATGAGCTTCCCCATCGGATCGCGGATTTGCGTGAGCAGTGTATCCGTCCAAATGAATTGACTCGTATCTCCGAAGATGCCGAACGACCGTGCCATGCGACCGTTGCTGGTAAAGTCCAAAACTGAGCCATCTAGATACCGTCGCCGGTAAATTGAGCCGAGGTTGGGATCGGTCAACTTGCTCAGGCTCGAGGTCTCACCGGCCGGACTTACGAAACCGCATGTCGGACATTCCCCGGCACTCTGGAAGAAGACTGCTGACCCGTCACCTTCAGTGAGCAGCACTGAGTAGGTCCCAGGCAGAGCGCGCACACGCTGTATCCCGGCGACGTCAAAACCCTTCCCGAATGAGCCGGTCGTCTGATCTACTGCAAGTACACGCGTCGGCACGACAGTGCTCTGATTACCCGATGCGAGATGCGCCGTCACCGTTACAGTCACGTCCAATACACCCGTCGCCAACCCATTCGACTGCGCGTCGAGGGCCACCGC
>DASPXJ010000127.1:0-3942 GCA_035637355.1 Gemmatimonadales bacterium | reverse complement strand
GGCGCAGCTCGCCGTCGGTCTGACCCATGTCCGGCGGGGGAACGCGGTCGGGGCGGTACAGCTGCTGCGGCGCGCCGCCGAGCGCATCGAAGGCTACGCCGACGACCCGCCGTACGGCATCGCCGCGGCCCGGCTCGTCGGTTGGGCGCGCCACCCTCACGCAGGACGACCTCACCACACGTCTCCTGTCGTGACCGTTCACGCCCGGGGACCGCGGCCGGGGCGCGCCCTGCGATGAACGCCTCGGCGTCGTCGTGCTCGCCTCACGGGCGCTGGGCGACCCTGTCGCCTGCGCACCTGCTCCGCGACCCCAGTCAGCTCTGTCGCCGTCGCGGGTGAGCTTCTGGCGTTCCTGCTGCTACGCCACAGCCAAAAGGGTTCGCCGCCATCGCGGTCGCCGGGTTCGCCGTGGCCGCGGTTCGCCCGGGGTTGGGATCGGGCGCACACCTGCGTCTCCCGCTGCCACGCTTGTCCAGCGGTGGCGGCGGGAGACGTATGTTCCCGAGGTGGCGGGGTTGTCAGCTGCCGGTCTCGCCGGCTGCGGATAGTGCCGGGGCGGCCTGGTGCTGGCCGGCGCGTACCTGAATGCGTTTGGCGTGTACTTCCGGCGCCTTGGGTACCAGGATTCGCAGTACGCCGTCCTGGGTCGAGGCCTCGATCGCGTCGGCCATGACATGGCTGGGCAGCGTGATCGAGCGAAGGAAGGGGCCATAGCGGCGTTCGACTCGATGGACCTTTTCCTCGGACGAGTCGTGCGCGTTGTGCCGTTCGCCCTGGATCGTCATCAGGCCGTCCTGGAAGGTGATCTCGATGTCGTCGATCCCGACGCCGGGAAGCTCCACCGCCACCAGGTAGGCGTCCTTGCGTTCGGAAATGTCGACCGTCGGCATCCACGCCGCTCTGGTGCCACTGGCGTAGTGCTGGTCGAGCTGACCGAACCTCTGGGCGCGCAGTCTGTTCAGCCGCATTGCCTCCTCCTGCGCGTCACGCAGATCGTCGAATAGGTCCCAGCTCGCGACAACTGTCATGTCGTCCTCCCTTGCATCTGGCCGGACCGGCGGCCCGGCGGCCCGGCAAGAAAACGCTGGTGAACGACATTCACTTCCGAGCTACGCCGTTCACGCTACAGTGAACGGCGTTCACAGTCAACCTCCGGAGGCGAACGTGGCGCAACGACGGCGGACAGCCGCTGACGATGCGGGCTCGCGCCCACTGTGGTTCATCCCGCCGGCCGGCGAGGAGAACCGTCGCCGCGCGCTCACCCGTGAACAGGTCGTGGCCGAGGCCCTCACGGTCATCGGTGCTGACGGCGTGGACGCGTTGAGCATGCGCACCCTCGCCACACGGCTAGGAGTTGTTCCCGGGGCGCTGTACCGCTACGTGCGCAACAAGAGCAGCTTCACGACCTCGTCCTCGACGGGGTCCTCGCCGAGGTCGACTGCGAGATCGATCCTCGCCTCGCCTGGACCGAGCAGGTCAAGACGCTCGCGCACCGGCTGCGGACGGTCCTTGAGAACCATCCCGGCATCGCCGGACTGCTCAAGACCCGCGACCCCCTCGGGCCACACTCCCTCGCCCTCGCCGAGGCGTTCCTCGCATCGCTGCACACAGCCGGCCTACCAAAACGGGAAACCGGCCTGGCCTTCGCCCTAATCTACGACTACGCCCTCGGGTTCGCGCTCAGCAGCCCACTTCCGTCAACGAACAGCGCGTCCAGGACGCCGCGACCAGAGACCAGCTCCACGCGTTCCTCCGGTCGTTGCCGACCGTTTCCCCACCCTGGTCGCCCTCGGCGAACACGTCTGGCTCAACAACCGCGACGAACGGTTCACCGCCGGTCTCGACACCCTTGTCGCCGGCCTCGACACCGGCCGACGCTCACGCCGGCGCGGTGGCGGCCGGCAACCGCAACGCTGACGGCTACGCATCTGAAGGGCATGCCGCCCAGGACCGACGGATCGGCAGGCCCGCCGCTTGCGCCGGGTGCCCGTGCTGGCTGCGGCTCAGCTAGCTGGTGTGCCTTCGCCCACGCCTTCGCCTGCCGGTGTAGCTGTTCCCGGGCTATGACATGCCCCGCCGAGGATTCCAACTTGCGCCGCGCGGCCAGCAGCGCCGTCAGGTCAGGGAAGACGCGACCCCCGCCGGAACAGCGGGCCGCGTGATGTCTGATTGTCAGTCTTTCCCACTGACGGCGACGCTCCGCAACAACTGGATCTTGGTCCAACGCCGGTTGTCCGGCAGGGGTCTCAAAGCCCGGGCGACCGATCCCCAACATGTTGGGGGGCTTATGCTCGAACACTTCGATGGCTTAGATCGCTGATCAAGCCGTTTGCCTGCTGAAACGTGGAGCGGGTGAAGGGAATCGAACCCTCACTGTCAGCTTGGGAACTGTGTTGACCGATACGGACAGTGATGAACTGCCTGGATGCGAACGACCAGTCGGTCACCAGACGTGACCACGCAAGATAAAGAGGCGTCTGAGTTGACCGCTACTTACCGGTCGATCGGGCACGCACCGGGCACGATCTATGCCCCTCATCGTCTTTCGACATGGCCCAGCGGTGGTAATCGGCACATCAGCCGCTGTTGGGTGTCCCGGTCGGCCGATCGAGAGCAACTTCATGTTGATCACATAGGGCCATAGCAAGCCTCACCAAAGTTACCCAAATGGAAGCGTCTGCGGGTGCCTCGTAGTACTGCATTGCACGGGAGGTCGCTCTTGGTAGTGGAGTGATAACACCAGCCTCGGTGAGGCGGACCAGGACATCTCGGACCATAGAGTGATCAATTTGGGTACGCTTCGCGAGCTGTTGCGCGGTGGCTATGTTCGACTCTGCCGCGAGGGCGCGGACAACTTCGGCGAACTTTTCGTTCCCAAAGATCTTGGCGGATGCAAGCCGCAGCGACGTAGTGGACATCCATGGTTCCGGTACCGTGAGGTGTAAGGCGTAAGGCGAAACGCCTTACGCCTTACACTCTACGGAGAGAGGCCAGGTCGTGCTACAAGCTCTCTGGCGTGTCGTTCAACGATCTAGCTACCTTTGTGGTATGGGCCGCCGACGCAAACCGATGGAACCCGAGCGCCGACTGCCGGAACTGGATCGCTGGGAAGGACTCTGGGTCGCGGTCAAGGATGGCAAGGTCATCGCGACCGCCCACAACTCACGAGACTTGGTCCCTGAACTAGAGAGGTTGGGGGCAGCCGGCCGGGGTGCAGTAGCCCAGTATGTGCCGCGTCGTTCAGAGACGATCGTGATAGGGGTCGGGTAACCTAGGCGCATCAGTGCCAGCCGCTTTCCCTATCGCGAGGAGGGGAATCCACCCGTCCTCCGGCCGACGCTGGATGTCAGATTGTTCTTGGCCCCTAATTGTGAGTGGACAACTCGGGCACTAATCGACACTGGTTCACCGATCACGATCTTCGATCGCGGAGCTGCCGATGCTCTGCTTGTGAAAATTGGTGCTGCGGGCGCCGAGAAGGCGAGCATTGCCCTGCTCGGTAAACAGCGAATTGTTCAGTTTGAGTATATTGAGTTATGTCTCCCCCATGATCCGTTATATAGCTGGACGGCCCGAATCGGCTTCATCACTGATTCAACCTTTCAGATGGCGTTTCAAGGTATCTTAGGTACTGAAGGCTTCCTCGATCGATGGGCCGTCACGTTCAATAAGTACTACGACTACTTCGAACTACGTTCGCCGGATGATGCGTACGACCTCTCCAGCAATCTCAAATCGCGCTAGCTACAGAACTTGAAAGGCTGGGGTTTGGTTGATGCGCTCGCGGATGCGGGGTACTCTGGCCCAGTCTGGGGGCTCATTCCGCTCGGTGCGCGATGAAGACCAGCTCGTGGCCTGGTCTGTCGGGCGCTTCGCGTACGTCGTTGAGGAGGTAGCCGGTGGCGGCGAGCGAGGCAGTGACCTCGTCGCGGGTGCGGAAGC
>DASPXJ010000126.1:0-5932 GCA_035637355.1 Gemmatimonadales bacterium | reverse complement strand
GTGGCACTCTCGGTAACGCTTCGGCTCGCACCGACCTACTGACACTCGTTGTGCCCCACCTGTGCCCCAAGAGCTCAGTCGTCCAGCGCCACCTTGACATCGACGACTGGCGTCCCGTCGATTGCCTCGATCGGCCCGACGCGCAGGCGCGTGCCGGAGATCTCACGCACGGTCACTCGATGCAGCCCCAACGGGTTCGGCCGGTCGGGCGAACGGGTGGCGAACACGCCGGCTAGCGGGTTATCGGGATCGCTCCGCGGGTGCACCTCGAGGACCGCGCGATCCGCCCGATGCAGCCACGTAATGACGACGAGCACCTCCCCCGTGCCGATGCCGCGCAGCGCAGCCGCGAAGGCCGGACGCACTTCAAGCCAGGCGTCCGGCGCTCCCTCCGAGCCCTGCCGCGGCGCGTCCTGCAACGCCCGCAGCGTCGAGCGAATCTCTCCGATCGGCTGCAGGGCGTAGGCCTCAGGCATTGATGCTCACCGTCCAGCCGATGCCGAAGCGGTCCTTGAGCCAACCCACCGTGCCGCCCCAAGGTTGTTTGGACAGCGGCATTTGTGTTTTCCCGCCTTCCGCGAGCGCTTGAAAGACCTTCGTGAGCCGGCCGGCGTCCGTGCCTTGCAGGGACAGCGCCATGTTCTCGCCGACCGTGGCCGGATAGTCCGGATGGCCATCCGAGCCGATGAGCGTCACGCCGTCCACCTCGAGACGCGCCTGGCTTACGCGCTGCCCGGGCCCGGCCTGCAGGTCGAGCTTGCCGCCCAGGATCTGATGATAGAACTCCATCGCCTCGCGGGCTCGGCCCTGGAAGTTGATGTACGAGCTCAGCTGGATGCGGCTCATGGTCGCTGCTCCTGTCACGTTGGTGAAGTTCGCTTCGTCAAAACTTTGACGGATCACAATCGACCAATGTGACAGACCCTTGCAGGAGGAACGACGAGCCTATTCGCCCACGATCGCCACGTTGAGCTGGCGCAGCCGTTCGGGGTCCCCGACCAGCTCGATGGCAACGATTTTCCCGTCGGCGATGGTGAAGCGGAACACGACGCGCGGCCGTCCGCCCGGCGCCCATACCAGGCCCGGAACGCCGTTGACGAGCGCCGGCTGCGCCGCTCGAGCGCGTCCCTTGAACGTCTCGGCCACGGCCGCAGCACCGTGCACCTCGGACACCGCGCCCGCCTGGACCGCGGCACCATCGGCGCGCAGCACGACGTCGGGGTCGAGCACCGCGAGCAACGCGTCGAAGTTGCCGTCGCGTGAGGCGGCGAGAAACGCGTCGACCACGGCGCGCCGCCGCGCGAGATCTGCGGTGGCGGTCTTGCTGGCTCCCTGCACGCGGCGGCCGGCGAGCGCCCCACGATGGGCGCGATCTCTTCGAATGGCAGGTCGAACATGTCATGCAGCACGAACGCCACGCGCTCGGGCGGCGCCAGCGTCTCGAGCACTACGAGCAGCGCGAGCCCCACGGAGTCGGCGAGCAGCGTCTCTTGCTCGGGATGGCTACGGTCTTCCTGGCCCACGGCCGGCTCGAGAACGTGCGGACCCAGCGACTCCTCGGAGCGCGCCTTGCGCGAGCGCAGCATGTCGAGACACACGCGTGCCACCACTGTGGTCAGCCACCCGCCGAGGTTTGCCACGTCACTCGTGTCGGCGCGGCTGAGCCGGATCCAAGCTTCCTGGACGGCATCATCCGCCTCGCTCCGCGAGCCGAGCATGCGGTAAGCCGCCGCACGCAGGTGCGCGCGGTGCGCCTCGAATTGTTCGGCCAGCCAGTCGGGACTGTGCATCGCCGTCACAGCGCTCCGAGGATGCGGGTCTGCGACCGCAGCGCCCACGACGCAAGCGCCAGCGCAGCCAGCGATGCCGTTACGATCACGTGCCAAGTGGCATCGTGGGACACCGCGTGCGACACTGCCGCGCCCGACATATTGAAGAAGATGCCCGCATAGGCCCACTCCTTGAGCCGCGGCAGGCGCGGTGCCAGGATCGCGATGCCGCCGAGCACCTTCCAGAATCCGATGATCGTGGCCAGGTACGCGGGGTAGCCCAGCTTCACGAGCCCCTCGATGTTGTCGGGCCGGCGCGCCAGCTCCGCTGCGCCGCCCGAGACCACCGCGAATGCTACGAGAGCCGTGGTCGCCCAGTAACCGATCCCTTTGCTGTTCATGTCGCTCCTCCGGAAAACACGTCCGTCACGTCCGTCGCTTCCCGTGCTCCGTCATAGCTTTGACGAAGCGAACCCAGCTGATGTGACGAGGAGTGGCGATGCAGTCTACGATGCCTGCTGCCGAGCCTTGCATACGACCAGCCTCCTGAGGCTTAGCGGCCGCCTTCGCCGCCGCCTCACAAATACCGCGCGACCGCCATTGCGCCAAGCGTGAAGAGCAGCAGAATCGCGACAATCCGTCCTACCACTGCCCCTCGCCGCTGCAGGCGTTGAACCTCCGGCGCGGGGCCGCCGCTCTGCGCGAGCTGCTGCGCTTTTACCATCGCGGGTCGCATGACGATGATCCCGAGGAGAAACGCGATCAGGGAGCTCACGGCACCCAGGACGAAAGCCAGACCCATCGGTGTCCCAATGAGCGCCGCGGTGTTGCCGCCGGCAAGGCGATTGAACAGATACATCCCTGAGGTCAAGGTGATGAGCGCGAAGATCGGCGTGATCACCATGACGCGGCGGCGCTGCAGGCCGGCGCTGACTTTGGCTGCGTCTGGACCGGCCTCTGCCAGCGAGGGCATGACGAAGAAGGTCGTGAGAAACATCATTCCAACCCACAGCGCGCCGAAGAAGACGTGCGCAAAGCGCATCACGAGCACCAACACGGGTTAAGCCTCCTAATGAGTGAGAGGTGAAACCGCAGGCGCCAGCACCTTGTACAGCACCGGCGTTACGATCCGCGCGAGCAACGTGCTCGACACGAGGCCGCCGATGATCACCCAGGCGAGTGGCGCGTAGAATCCGCTTCCCTGCATCGCCAGCGGCAGCAGGCCGCCAACGGCGGTGAGGCTGGTCAGCACGATCGGCAGGAAACGAATCTCGCCCGCCTTGCGAATCGCCTGCTCCAACTCCATTCCCTCGGCGCGCAGCCGGTTGGTCAGATCCACGAGCAGAATAGAGGTCTTGATTTCGATCCCGATGAGCGCGACAAACCCGATGGTCGCGGTGAAGCTGAGCGTCTCGCCCGCCAGGAACAGCGCGGCAATGCCGCCCGCGATGCCCAACGGGATAACGCTCGCGACGATGAGCGTCGACCGGAACGTCCGGAACTCCAGCACGAGAATCGCCACGATCAGAAACACTGCCACGATCACCGCGCTCCCGACGCCGCCGAAGCTGTGCTCGCGAGCCTCGATCTCGCCGGCCGGCATGATGCGATAGCCCCCTTCAGCCGGTAGACGCAACTTGGCCTCGCCGCCGAGAATGGCCTTGGTCACGCGGTCGGTGTTGTAACCGGTGCGCACGTTGCTGCTCACCGTCACGGTGCGCTCGCGGTCGTAGCGCTGGATCTCGGACACCGCGCGCTCGAATCGGACCGTCGCCACCTGCGCGAGCGGTGTGAGCGTGCCGCCGAGTGATGCCACATACACGCGCTGCAGCTCGGCGGGACTCGGGCGCTGGCCTGTGGGACGCGCCAACCGCACCATCACCGGGCGCTCGTCCCCATCCGCTTCGCGCAGGGTCCCGGCCTCGAGCCCGGCGAGCCCCAGGCGAACGGTGCGGTCGATTTCCAATGTCGGGACGCCCAGTAAGCCGGCCCGCTCACGATCGATGGCCACGCGCAAATCGGTGCGCGCGAGCCGTACCGGGTTCGTCACATACTCCGTCCCGGGAGTGCTGTCGAACACCGCTTCCATCCGCGCGGCGATGGCGCGCAACGTATCGAGATCCGGCCCCATTATCCGCAGCGCGATGGGCGCGTCGACGGGCGGGCCGTTCTCGAACTCCCTGAGCGCGATCTCCGCGCCCTGATAGCGCGCCAGCTCGGCCCTGAGCGTGTCCAGCAACGCCGGCGTCTTGTGCTGGTCGTACTCGTCAAGCAACACGAACAACTGTCCCACCCGTGGGTTGTCCACGCGCGGGACGATGTTGTAGTAGATCATGGGGTTGTCATGCCCGACGGAGGTGTAGATCGCCCGCACCTCGGGGCGCCGGCCGAGTACCTGCTCCGCAAACCGAGCCGCTGCATCGCTGACGGCAATGGACGCCCCTTCGGGCGCTGTAATACTCACATAGACTTGGGGCGTCTCGGCCTTGGGGAAGAGTGAGAAGCCGATGACCGGGACGAGCGCGACGCTCAACACGGCGAACGCCGCCGCCACCGCGAGCGTGATGCGTGGCCGCCGCAGCGCCCAATCGAGCAGCGGCGCGTACGTGCGGTGAATCGTCCGGTCGAACGCCCGCAAGACGCGATTGCCGCGCGCGTCTTCATGCTCGGGAAGCAGCCGGCTCGCAAGCCACGGGATGATCGTGATCGACACGATGAACGACGACACGATCGTCGCGATCACGGTCGCGGGCATGACGCGGATGAATCGGCCGGGGCCGCCCGGCAACACGAGCAGCGGCACGAACGCGGCGATCAATGTCGCCGTCGCACCGAGCACCGCGACCCAGATCTGCCTCGTCGCGGCGATTGCAGCCTCGACCCGGCCATACCCCTGCCGCCGGTAGCGCGCGATGTTCTCGACGACCACGATGGAATCGTCCACGAGGAGGCCGAGCGCGATCACCATGCCCACGATTGTGAGCTGGTTCAGCGAGTATCCAAACGCGTGTAGCGCCGTGAGCCCCATCGCGAGCGACAGGGGAATCGAGATCATCACGATCAACGACGATCTCCCCCCGAGCGGCAGCAACGTGATCAGCACGAGGCCGATGGCGATGAGAAAATCCTCGCCGAGCCGCGCCAGCCGGTGCGACACATTGCGTGCCTGGTCAAAACCGCGCTCCAACGTCACGCCGGCCGGGAGCCCGGCGGCGAAGCTGTCCATCTCGTCGTAGATCCGGTCGCGTACCGCCCCAACCGTGATGTCCGCCTGCTGGTTCGCGGTCACGAACACCGCACGGCGACCGTTGAAGCGGGCACGATAGGTGGAGTCGGCGTAGCTCCAGCTCACGCGCGCGATATCGCCGACGCGGACGAGATCTCCGGACCCGGCGCGCACGACCGTGCCGCGAATTTGATCGAGCGTCTCGTAGCTGCCCGAGCTGCGGACGCTGAACGCCTTGAGACCCGCTTCCACGCTGCCGCCGGGGATGTCGGCGCTCTCGCCGCCGATCGCCTGGAGGACCGCGCCGACGGGGAGCCGGAGCTGCGCCAGGCGCCCGAGGTCCACCTCGACGGCGACCTGGCGCTCGGGCGCGCCCCAGCGCTCAGCTTCTCGCACGCCGGGGAGCGCGGCCAGGCGATCTTCAAGCTTGTCCGCCAACGAGTCGAGCACCCCGTACGACGCGGTCGATGAGACCAGGGCGGCTTGCACGATGTTCACTTCGAGCGTCGTCGCCTTGTTGATGTCGAGCCGCGCCAGCTCGGACGGCAACTCCGGCCGCAGCGCGTTGATCTCGCGCACGACTTCGTCGTACTTCTTGTCGACGTCTTGGTCTTCCTCGAACTCCACTTTCACCGTTGCCACGCCGTCGCGCATGTGGCTGTCGATGTGCTTCACGTTCTCGAGCTTATCCAGGTGCTCTTCGATCTTGGTGACGACGAGCCGCTCGAGATCGATCGGGCTGGCGCCGGGGTACACCGCCACGATTGTGTAGGTCGGGAAGTCGAGCGCGGGATCCTCCATGCGCGGGACCGAGTGCCACGACGCGAGGCCGAGCACCGCGAGCATCGCGAAGACGATGACGGTGAATTGCCAGTTCTTGACTGAAAACGCCGTGAGATTCATGGCTGGCCTCCCTCCCGCACGGCGACGCGCTCGC